>JBCBSL010000057.1:0-19165 GCA_039819145.1 Cyanobacteria bacterium J06638_22 | reverse complement strand
CATTGAGATTAGAACCCAATCATTTTTTGAAAGCCGCGCGACGCGCGGCTTTCAAAAAATGATTGGGTTCTACGTGAACACGTAGCGCTATATCTAGTAAAACTGACCCATGACGCATCAGATGAAATTCACGAGTGTGCGTTGCCACCCCAGGAAATTTTGTCATGGGTAAAAACGTAACGAGATGCTATCCCTTGGCTAGACTTAAAGCATTGCTGCAATGGTTTACTCTCCTTCACCTTCAAGGCTCACCATCCCCTAGCCACTCAGCGTTGCTCTCGTTTGGGGCGGAGATGATGCGTAGCATTCCCGCTGCCGCATTCTCCAACTTGATCTCCTACCATGGTGACTTTTCGGTCAACCGTACACGACCAGAGCGCGCTTCTAGCAGCTTGAATCGTCCACGGTCTGTTCCTCTGGTTTGTCACGGCCCAAGCCATTCTCTGCTGATTTGATCAGCCACTGAGCTGTAAACAAATCAGCAAGACATTGTGAATAAAGACCGTATTCCTATGGAAAGACGATTGCCCATATTGAATCATAAGGTTGAAGGCTACGGTTCAGGGGCTAGCACCTACCGCCCGTTACTGATAAAGGTACTATCTGTGGATAGAGGCCGTGCATAGAGTGGAGAGCGATCGCCCATGCCGATACCCGAGCTTTCCCGCACAAAACATGGCCTACCCAAACAATTGCGAAATTTGCAGCTCCTGCTCTTTTAATCAACGGAGAAATTATGAAACGAGTTCGGTTTTCTAGCCACGCTGTCGGTCTTCTGGTAGCGATCGCTACGGTAGGAAGCATCGCCTGGAATGCGCCCACCGCTACTGCCCAAGACACTATTTTGCAGGAGCAGGGAAATTTGGAATCCTTGGTTGGGCGGCATGTCTTCAGTGGCACTGCCGGCCAAGCCGTTGTCATTAGCATCATGAGCATGGAGTTTAGCGGTGGGCTGACGATCCTCGACCCGACGGGAACTGAACTGGTGAGCAACGAAGGCTTTGCTCGCGATCCCAACGTCTCCTCAGTCTTCGTCACCCTGCCCAGTGATGGCGACTACACCATTGTGGCGCGATCGCCCTTTGGAATCCCCGGCGGCTACACCGTTCAGGTGCGCGTAGCGACTCCCTATGATGAAGCCTATGAGCGCGGCAATGCTCTCTTAATACAGGGCAATTATCGAGAAGCGATCGAAGCTTTTGAAGAGGCCGTTTCCCTCGACCCAAGTCAACCCGATGCTTACCTAAATTTGGCCGATGCCGTCTATGGCGAAGCCACGCGCCTGCAACCGGACGAATTGGAATCCATTGCGTCTAACTACCTCCGTGCCGCCGATCTGTACGAAGAGCAGGGCAATATGGAACAGGCAGAAATTCTCCGTGAGCAGGTTCGATTCTTGCAAGAAATTTCAACCGGTGGCTTTTAGTCGTCCATCGCTGGATAAGCGCCTCACCTGGAGCTGCATTTCCCCCGCGCTTGGAGTGGTTTTTGATCATCCCCTAGCGATCGGCAGGAACGACCTGTGCCCCATGGCTACGGGGATCGTCTGTGCTGGGGGTAATGGCTGGTTGCAATTCGGTTGGCGACAGTTGCCCCCGGTTTGGCATAAAGGGAAGTGGGGTTCCATTGGCTAAGGCATCTAGATTTGCCGCCAGGATAGAGCGGGGCTGCTCGCCAATAGCATTGACGATCGTCTGCCCCGCTTCATCCATAAAGACGAAGTGGGGAATCCCATCCACCCGGTATTCCAACATTTCTGGCAACCACTTGTCATTGTCGATGTTCAGCATGACGAAATTGATGCGATCGCCATAGGTCTGCTTCAGTTCGGCTAGATCTGGAGCCATCGCCTGACAACTGGTACACCAATTAGCATAAAACTCCATTAACGTCGGCTTGCCATTGGTCTGGGCCGTGTCGAAGGGGGTTGCCGCTTCTGCTTGAGCACTCAAAGATGGGGTACCCGCTTGCGCTTGGACACCCAGAAAGATGGCAACGCCCAAGGCGCTAGCCACTAAAACGACAAGGAAATTGCGGATACGTTGAGCAACGCTTAGCCCTCCAGCTGTTTCCGGAGCTGGAGACGCGGAAGAGGGAACAGAACTTGAGGGGGTAGGGTCTGACATAACTCTGCGTTTGTAGCAACGCTACGATTTGGATGAGACGCTACTGACCACAATACCTGTCGCGATTAGATTTTGCCATGGCTTTGCTGACGAACCCGCGAGTGGGCTCGTCATCTAGTGGGTTGCTCATCTCTATGCAGCGGCTCCCCCAGACCGGAGTGTAACCCCTGATCCCATCAGTAGCGGTTGGCGCGGGCGTAGTCGCCCACCAGATAGCAAAGGGACTTGAGCGTGGCGATCGCCTGTTCTTCCAACGCGCGATCGCTCATCAACTTAGCGACCACCAATCGTTGCTCATAGCACTCCAGGGCTAGGGTATAGTTCCCCATCGAATCGTAAATGACTCCCAGACTTTCGAGCGCTTGCTCTTCGTTCCGGTAATCATTGAGTACACGGGCGATATCTAAGCGCTTGCGATGGTAAGTGACGGCTTTTTCGTAGTGCCCCAGACTGTAGCAAGCACTTGCCAAGTTTTTCAGAATTTGCCCTTCCATCTGGTGATCGCCCATGCGCTGCGTCAGCTTCAGCAGTTGCTCATAACAATCAATCGTCTTGTTGTAATTGGCTTGGGAGTGGTAGGCATTGCCTAGGTTTCGCCAAATCTGACTTTCGACCTGCCAATCTCCGAGCATTTGCGCTAACCGCAGACCTTGCTCATAGAACAGAATGGCTGCCGAACAATCTCCCATGGCTTTGTGCGCCATTCCCAAATTGTTGAGCGCCGCCATCTCGCCCCGGCGATCGCGAATTTCCCGAGCCACGTTCAAGCTTTGCAGCTTGTACTCAATGGCCTTTGGCAAATCGTTCAGATGGCGATAAGCATTACCAAGGTTCCCGAGTGCTTGCCGCTCGGTGCGCCGATCCATAAGTTGACGGGCGATCGCCAACGCTTGGTAAGAATGAGCAATGGCTTCGGCGTATTGCCCCATTGCATAGAGCACCAGCCCCATTCCACTCAAGGCTAACCCTTCCCCCTGCATATCCTGCCGTTCGCGGTAGCCATTCAGCACCTTCTGAAAGGTTTCAAGAGACCGATTAAACTCCCGAATTTGGTATTGCTCAATTGCTCGTTCCAGCAGCACATCTAACGTTGGCTCCGGAGTACGAGAGCTAGCGGGCGCGGTATCGTGATCATCACGCATCCGAGCCGGGGAAGGAACGTAAGTACCGGAGTTCCCGTCCTGAGAATCATTCATCATTTGGTTGCCCTCCCTTATGAGCCAATGAAACTGGAAAGGCGTCTAGAAAAAGAATGACACGGTAAAACTATCCGAATCGACAAGGGAAAAAGCACCCATGAAGACCGAGCAATGGCACTCGGTGGCAAAACAAAAGAGATTATCGATAATCCAGATTGATTTATTGATATAGCTGTAGACATCTTTCCTGCGCGATTGCTTGAGACGCAAATGTTATGAACCAGAATTGACGATGGAAAGGTGACGATTTCAACAGAGAAAGGCTATCGATATGGGTAGCAATCACTCATAACTTACAACTATTTAGCTACGCTCTTACCCAGAAAATTCCTTTGTCAGCAGGAGGCATCTGCCAATAGGACGCTTTGCCAAAGATCGCCTTCAAGGGGCTTCTTTCCTATGCCTGGAATTTTCGAGGATATCGAAACACCGTCTGATCAGCTTGCCTGGGTCTTATTGATATCTTTAGACTGACATAAAGATTACATGAAATTCTACGGTGTATGTCCTGAATTCGTGATACTGAGGCTCACATCCCGTATTTTATAAAATCCGCAATTCCCCTCAAATATAAACCTCTGACTGGAGAGTAAAAACTCACCAGCCTAATAGCGTAATAGCAAGTTGTGTATGGGATAGAGGCGATCGCCCCCGCATCCCATACTTTATGCCTCTGTCGGTACAGGCACGGAGAGATCCGCAGGAACCCGTCCGGCTGAACCCGAGAATACTAAACCGCGCTGGACATCCAATGTCAGTAATGTGCCGTCTCGAATCACAGCTGTTGCATTTTTTACGCCGACGATTACCGGAACCCCTAAGCGCAAGCCAATAACAGCCGCATGGCTCGTGAGGCTATCATCCTCGGTCACGATGCCAGCTGATTTGCGAATGGCATCGACATAATCTGCATTGGTACTCGCGGTCACTAAGATAGAGCCGGGGTTGAAATTCTTGAGGTCTTGGGTGTTGCGCGCGACGCAGGCTCGGCCACTCACCGACCCTTGTCCGATTCCCACGCCCTTACCCAACACAGCCGTAACTACATCTACCTTAATCAAGTCGGTAGACCCCGCCACACCCTGGAGGGTTCCGGCTGTCATCACCACCAACTCCCCTTCAAACAGCAATTGCTTTTCCTGCGCCACATTCAGCGCCGCCTGGAAGGTTTGCCCAGTGGAGGGGAGATCCAAAATGAGCAGGGGTCGTACCCCCCATACCAGTTGTAGTTGCCGAGCCACATCGACGTGCGGAGTAATGGCAAGAATGGGCGTCCGGGGGCGGAACTTGGAGACATTGCGAGCCGTGGCTCCGGTTTTTGTCAGGGTCATAATGGCCGACGCCTGCAGCTGCGATGCAATGCGCTCGACCGCCTGACTAATGGCATTGGGAATAGAATGCCCAGGTTTGTCTTCCAGGCTCGGCTTAGTCGGTTGTTCCCGCTCAATTCGAACGGCAATGCGTGCCATCGTTTCTACGGCTTGCACCGGGAACTGACCCACAGCCGTTTCGTTCGACAGCATCACCGCATCGGTGCCGTCAAGGATGGCGTTTGCCACATCAGAAATTTCAGCACGGGTCGGGCGCGGATTGTTTGCCATGCTATCGAGCATCTGGGTCGCCGTAATGATGGGAATACCCAGGCGATTGGCCGTTTGAATCAACCGCTTTTGCAGAATTGGCACATCCTCTGCCGGTAGCTCAACCCCCAAATCGCCCCGAGCCACCATCACGCCATCACAAATCGAGAGAATGGCTTCCATTTGCTCGATCGCCTCGTGCTTCTCGATTTTGGCGATAACGGGCACATTTTTCCCGGCACTGGAGATCAGCTCTTTGACCTCCAGAATGTCTTGGGGATTGCGGACAAAACTGAGCGCGACCCAATCCACCCCTTGATCCAACCCAAACATCAGGTCGGTTTTATCCTTTTCGGTCAAGGCTTTGATCGAGAGGTAGACCCCAGGGAAGTTCACTCCCTTATTGTTGGATAACACCCCACCCACAACGACGCGGCAGTGGAGCTCTCGCTTGGCGGGATCCACCCGCTCCACGTACATCTCAACCCGACCATCGTCTAGCAAGATGGTGGATCCGGTGGGAACTTCATCAGCCAGCGGCCCATAGGTCACTGAACTCATTTCCTGGGTTCCTGGCATTGGGCAACTGGTCAGGACGAAGGGATCCCCTTTTGCCAGGGTGATGGATCCATCTTTGAATTTGCCGAGGCGAATTTTTGGACCCTGGAGATCCTGCAAGATGGCCACGGGTTGGTTCAATTCAAAGGAAATTTGGCGAATGAGCCGAATATTGCGCTCGTGATCCTCGTGGGTTCCGTGGGAAAAGTTGAGGCGTAGCGTGGTTGCACCCGCCAGAATCAGGTCTCGCAAAACTTCCGGACTGCTGGTCGCAGGGCCGATAGTGGCAACAATTTTGGCACGGCGCAGGGTGTGGTGTAATGACATGGGTTTCCAGACGCTTGAGAAGAGGGGGAGAATGTCCCAGACAGTATCAAACGGTATCAGGCAATGGCGTATTGCAGGATAGCATTCACCGAAATCACTTCACTAAAGGTGGCTATTTTGAGCTTCTACAGTCGGCTGAACGTGTTTGTTAAATGGACGTCTGAGACATCTTATGGAAGAACTTTAATCAGTTATGCGGATACAGGGACAACGTATCCAGACGATTTTCATTAAAAAAATAACAGACGTACTTAGAGCAGAACGATGGAAATGCGCAACGGAGACCGAGCGATAGCCCCATCCAGAGCGAGCGATCGGCTTGCCTGTCGTGACGGTATCATGCTCGCCAGCTAGCCAATGCATCCTCCGCATACCATCGCCGCTATACATCCCTTAACCGTGCCATCACTATTACTTGGAGTGCCTTCGATTCGAGTTTATTTGATTGGAGTATATCGAAGTTAATGCACCTCCTCTCAAAAAGCGCCAAAATAAAATGCAGGACACACATTTGTTTTAGCCGAATTGCATCGGTCGAATTGCTGGGGCACTGCGGGCGATTGGAGACATGGCTGCTTGATAGTTCCCTTGACGTGGCTTAGCGTCCAGCGAGCCTATCCACTTAGCTCCACAAGCTTTCCTATTTTTATTGGACATCCTTGACCCTCATGAACCTGGCGGTTTATCTGTTGTCGTTGCTCTCACTGATCTGCCTGTGACTTTTTCCAACGATTCCTCTGCCAAAATGGTGCCCCTGCTAAAAGACCCCGAGCGGTTGGAAGCTCGGTTGAAGGAATTGCCTCAGGAACCTGGGGTCTATCTGATGCGGGATGGAACCGACAATATTCTCTACATCGGCAAGTCGCGCAGTTTGCGATCGCGCGTCCGCTCTTACTTCCGGCAAGACCACAACCGCGAACCTCGGATTGCCATGATGGCCATGCAGGTGGTGGAAATTGAATTTATCGTCACCGACACCGAAGCCGAGGCACTGGCGCTGGAAGCGAATCTCATCAAACAGCACCAGCCCCACTTCAACATTCTGCTGAAGGATGACAAGAAATATCCCTTCCTCTGCATTACCTGGAGCGAGGATTATCCCCGCATTTTCATTACTCGGAAGCGGCGGAAAGGCGGTCGCAATCGCTATTACGGCCCCTACGTTGATGTGGGAGCGCTGCGGCGCACGCTAAATATCGTCAAGCGGGTCTTTCCCCTCCGCCAGCGCCCCCAACCCCTGTTTAAAGATCGTCCCTGCCTCAACTACGACATGGGGCGCTGTCCGGGTGTGTGTCAACAGCTCATTTCATCGGAGGACTACCACAAGACGTTACAAAAAGTGGCGATGATCTTTCAGGGACGCACCCAGGAATTGGAAGACATCCTCACCGCACAAATGGAGAAAGCGTCGGAAGAGCTGAATTTTGAGACCGCCGCCCGCATTCGCGATCAGTTGCGCGGGATCCGATCCCTTTCGGCCGACCAAAAAGTGTCGCTCCCAGACGATACGGTGTCGCGGGATGCGATCGCCCTCATGGCCGATGACCACCACGCCTGCGTTCAGTTGTTCCAAATTCGTGCCGGGCGCTTGGTGGGTCGGCTCGGCTTTGTCACCGATGCCCAGGCGGGATCCCCCGGAGCGATTTTGCAACGGGTATTGGAAGACCATTACGCGACGGTTGAGAATATTGAAATTCCAGCCGAAATCTCGGTGCAGCATCCCCTACCGGATGTGGATATGTTAATCGCTGCACTGACGGAGCGGCGAGGGCGCAAGGTTTCCATCGACGTGCCCCTGCGCCAGACCAAAGCTGATCTGATTGAGATGGTGGAACGAAATGCGGGCTACGAGCTGGCACGCACCCAGCGGTTTGCCGATCGCAACCAGCAGGCCATGCTGGATTTGGCCGACCTCCTCGACCTCCCTGAGCTGCCCCACCGGATTGAGGGATACGACATTTCCCACATTCAGGGATCGGATGCTGTGGGCTCCCAGGTCGTCTTCATCGACGGACTCCCGGCCAAGCAACATTACCGTCATTACAAAATCAAAAATCCCACGGTACAAACCGGGCACTCCGACGACTTCGCCAGTCTGGCCGAGGTCATCCAACGGCGGTTTCGCAAGTATCGCCGCGATGGACAGACCGATTCCGCAACCCCCACTCGTAAGCGCCCCTCCGTCTTAGGCGGCGCACAGGATGATTTTCCTGACCTGGTGATGATTGATGGCGGCAAAGGCCAATTGTCGGCAGTGGTCGAAGCGTTGCGGGAAATGAATCTGTTGGACGAGGTGAAGGTTATCAGCCTGGCCAAACAGCGGGAGGAAATCTTTTTGCCAGGGGAATCTTTACCCTTGTCGACCGAAGCCAACCAACCCGGCGTACAACTGTTGCGCCGCCTACGGGATGAAGCCCACCGCTTTGCCGTCAGCTTCCACCGCAAACAGCGCACAGAGCGGATGCGGCGATCGCGCCTGGAGGACATCCCCGGCTTGGGGCTCCATCGCCAGAAACAGATCTTGGCGCACTTCCGCTCCATCGACTACCTCCGGGAAGCCAGTCCCAAGCAAATCGAGGAAGTACCCGGCATTGGCCCCAAGATGGCGCAGCAAATCTACGCCTACTTCCATCCCAACCAGCCTCCGGCACAAGAGCCAGAGCCACTGAAAGAGACAAAGAACACAACGGAAGAGAGCGAAGCGATCGCCTAACCGTACCTGTTTTTTTACGCGGGCGATCGCATTTGCCCTTTATCATGAATGGAGTAGCAACAAAACGTTACAAAGTATCATGGCAGAAAAAATTCACAAATCCGACGAAGAGTGGCGGCAGCAATTGACGTCCATGCAATACAAAGTGACCCGCCAAAAGGGCACAGAACGGGCATTCATGGGAGAATACCACGACAATAAAGCTTCTGGGATTTACAAATGCATTTGTTGCGGAACGCCCTTGTTTAGCTCTGAAACGAAATACGATTCCGGCACTGGCTGGCCTAGCTTCTGGGAACCCATTGAGTCAGACAATGTGGCCTATGAAGAGGATCGCAGTTTGTTCATGCGTCGTGTCGAAGTCCTTTGTGCTTCCTGCGACGCCCATTTGGGGCATGTGTTTCCCGATGGTCCCAAACCGACAGGCCAACGCTACTGCATGAACTCTGCCTCGCTCAATTTTGAGCCAAACGCATCCTCTGATAAGGCCTAACGCATAGGATGAGGATGTCGCCTACGCTCTACGGCGATGCGAACCTCTCAATATTCACGCAAAAGCCCCCAATGATTGCACTGGGGGCTTTTTGGATGATCTGGGGTGATAAACAGGTTGTCGCTAAGCCTACAGCAGTGGGTCAGTTGAGCAGCACTCAAGAATCACTGCTCTGGGCAAAATACCCACCAATATTGAAGTCTGCGCTATCAGCAATCTGCTTCATCATGGAGCGCGTGATGAGCTTCCCTTCTTCCACTAGCACTTGACCTGTGATGGGGTGCAGTAGATTTTGTTCTGCCCGTCGCCCAATCAACACCTCAATGTCTTGCAGCGAGTTGATGTACATACCAGGGGGAAGCTCAACAACCACGCCATCCCCCATTACCCGCGCCTGACAGGCGAGTCGCGAGTTGGTTTTGCAGGTGGTAATAACCTCCAGGGTTCGCTTTTCCCGGCGGTTGACGGGCGTCAGTTGCTCCATCCCATCGTTTACATACACATGGCAGGTTGCACACATACCGCGCCCACCACATTCGCGGAGCACATCGAGGTCTTTGTTGATGAGCACCGACAGCAAGCTGCCATTGGTTTCAATGGCAGTTTGCTGGTTGATAGGCTGCAGTTGGACAATTTTGGCCATTGAAATTTTCTCCTGGGGTATAAGCTCTAATCTTCGGACAGCAGAGCTCGCAAGTTTTCATCTACAACGCTCTGCTGCACTAAATTTTTGAAATCTCGAATAACTTTGGACGATCGATTGATAAACGCTGCGATCCATTCGCGGATCCATTGTTGCTGCTCTTCAGTCAACGGACTCGTGGCCTCAGTGGAACCGGTAGCCTGAAACTGGAAGTGAGCCGACCGATCAATTTGAAATTGGCTGAGCCATGCTTCATCCGGTCGTGTTGATTTCCAGTAGTTCACAACCACCGTATTGCCGAGATAATGGGTCGCGATTTGACTCATTTGGCTGAGGAACATCGCCACATCCTTCGCACTGATGCTGAGGGATGGGGTGGGTGAGTCAGAGACAGGTGGCTCTGGAGTTGCCACTGGAGCCGGTTCATCGGCAGGGTCAGCTGAGGGCTCAGGCGATGCAGACGGCTTAGACGGAGCCGTGCTCCCATTACGCGTGGCGGAATCTATCTGAGGCGGCGCACCCGACGGTGCGGAGTCGGTAACGTTAGGTGTTGGTAGCGGGGCAGGTTGCACCCAAGTATTTTGGCTTGTGCCCGCTAGGTTACCCGCAAACAACCGGAAAGTAGCGATCGCATTGGCCGCATCTGCTTGTAATTCAGAGCAGAGCAGATGTATGGCATGGTGATAGTCAGGCAGAACCAATTGCTCGCCCGTCAATACCAGAAGAATCATGCCATGTTGCAGTTTGTAAATAAAAACCTGATGCCCGATAAATTGAAATTCAAACGTCCCAAATGAATCGGGAGTAGTGTCAACGACCTGTTGAATTCCCTGGGCAAGAGCTTCTTTCTGCTGGAAGTTGAGCGTTTGGTCTACGCCAAAAAAATAGGGGCGCGACCGCCCATCCATCAGAGCAACACCTGCAATTCCTGGTAAATTCAGAAAATCTTGGATAATCTCCCGCTTCATAAGATGCTCTAATACAAAAATGCGGTTCTTAGGGAGAAATTATCGACCAACTTCACTATAGATACACACCTGCTTGCTTCGATTATTTCTCTGAACACTTGATACTGCCCGTTTTTTGCGGATGGGTACCAAATTAAGAGTTAAACATAGATGGCCCGCGAGCAAGCTCTATAGTCAAACGTACCCTTTTTTCCCCAAGATGTTTTGCGATCGCAAAAAATACCTTGACAAAACTTTGGAAAAAGTGTGCCATGTTGCAGTCTAGGATCACTGCCATGTGACTCGACTGATCACGTTAGCCTGTTGATCGGTATTCCGATTAACCTTCTTTATCGCTTCTTCTGATGGTGATTCATTGAAACCGGATACTTTTGGGGTAGCTGTTCTTTCTCCGACATCTCACTTCTCTCGGACTTACACTTATGTCTGACCTTCCATTTACCCTCGATCAACTTCGCATCCTCAAAGCGATCGCCGCTGAAGGAAGCTTCAAACGAGCGGCAGATAGCCTTTACGTGTCGCAGCCAGCGGTGAGTTTGCAGGTGCAAAACCTGGAACGCCAGCTGGATGTCCCCCTGTTTGATCGAGGTGGGCGACGGGCACAGTTGACCGAAGCTGGGCACTTGCTGCTACGGTACGGCGATCGCATCTTGTCTCTATGCGAAGAAACCTGCCGTGCCCTCGAAGACTTGCAAAACCTTCAGGGCGGTACGTTGATCGTCGGAGCCAGCCAGACCACTGGAACGTACCTGTTGCCCCGCATGATTGGGTTGTTTCGGCATCGTTATCCCGAAGTTGCGGTACAGCTCCATGTCCATTCCACCCGTCGCACGGCGTGGAGCGTTTCCAATGGACAAGTGGATCTAGCGATTATTGGCGGTGAGGTTCCGCCAGAGCTACAGGAGTCCCTCGACATTACGCCCTATGCCGAAGACGAGCTGGCGCTGATCATGTCGCCATCCCATGCCTTGGCTCGCCACGGCATCATTCAAAAAGAAGACCTGTACAAGCTTCAATTCATCACACTGGATTCTCAATCCACCATCCGCAAGGTGATTGAGCAGGTATTGACGCGCTCGGGTATCGAAACCCGCCGCATCAAGGTCGAGATGGAGCTGAATTCCATTGAGGCGATCAAGAATGCCGTGCAATCTGGCCTCGGAGCAGCGTTCGTATCGATTTCGGCGATCGAGAAAGAATTGCAGATGGGCATCCTGCGCCGGATTCGGATTGAGGATGTTGTGGTAAATCGCACGCTTTCGGTGATTGTCAACCCAACCCGCTATCGTTCCAAGGCCGCTCATGCGTTCATGGAAGAAATCTTGCCGCAATTTAGCTTGTACAAGAATCAGGCCATGAGCAAAGCGGCAGGGGGGCAGGCATCAGCGGACACAGATGCGGCCTCCCCTAAGGTAGAAGGACAGGATTTTGCGGCTGTCGATGAAAGCCAGCCTGTCTCGGTCGAAACCAACTAATCTGAAAGCGTTTTGAGTCCTGCAAGCTGATGCACGATCAGGGCTGAGAAATGAGGAAAACCCGAAACCTGCGTGAGACTATTGGCTATACCCATCCTCTGACGCAGATTTCTGAGGTTTTATTTTCGTGTAATTCCTTAATCCGGGCTTTCCCGTGGAGGGTTGATGCGACAGTGACCGTTTCAGCGTATTCTGAGGAAGAGACATAAAGGAATGTAACGGTACGTCATCATGGTGGAACGTCCGATTAAAAAGGCTGAGTGGCAGGCACGCCAAGCCGCAGAACAGGCGCAAGGAGCCGATAGCCAGGATAATGACCGCGAGCGACGCGGGGGGCGGGGCGATCGCTCCCAAAATCGGAAGCGCGATCGCCGTAAAGGTGGACGGGGTAAAGATGACGAGCGCAGACCCTCCGCGAACCCAGCATTGATGAAAGGCCCGAAACCCGGCCAGCAGAAAGAAGAACCGATTCCTGTCGAAGAACCAACGGTTGAAGCCATAGAGACGCCGACTGACGCTCCTCAAGAAACGCCGGACGTTGCAACCGATGCTCCAGAGACAGCTCCAGTCGTTGAGCCAGTAGCTGAAACTCCAGACACTACCACTGATGCTCCGGTAGCTGATGCTCCGATAATGGATGCTCCGGTAGCGGCTCCAGTTGCTGAACCGGCTGCCGACGCACCAGAACCCACGGCTGATGCTCCGGAGGCCCCAGTGGCTGAACCGGCTGCCGAAACACCCGTCGATGCACCGGAACCCCCTGTAGAAGAACCAGACGTTGCAACCGATGCGCCTAGCGCGGCTCCAGCCGCGGCTGAACCGGCTGCTGAAACACCTGCTGAAGTGCCGGTGAGTTCTCTAGAAGCCACTCCTGCTGAGGAGGCGATCGCCGAAACTCCAACTGCCACTAATGTTGAGCCAGAACCTGTTGCGCCCGAAGTTGCTGCGGTCGCCGACACAGCACCTGAGATCAGCCAGGAAGACGTCGCAAGTGCACCAGAAGATAGTGAGCCTGAGACCGTCTCTGAAGCTGCTGTAGACACAGAAGTTGAAACACCCACCTCAACTGAAACGGTGACTCCAACTGAGGAAGAGGCTATAGCAGAAACCGCTGAGGCACCGACAGAATCTGAGGTATCGACGGAAACTGAGGTGAGTTAACAGCAACACTCACTCCTACCTGCCTCATCCAATACTGCCGCTCTGAAATGCCTTCCTTGTCATGACGACCCCGCCTTTTTCTTCCCTCGCGGATGCCGAGCGTTTTCTGAAACAGTTTGATTGCCTCAAACCGGATGAGGCTCAGGCGATGGATTACGCTCCCATTCGTGCCGCCTTGGCGATCGTCACAGAACAGTCGGACTATCAAATCCTTGGCGTTTGTGCCAGTTCGTTGGAACAGGGAAAGCAAGCCCTTTTGCATTACGCCCAGGCCTTGGGCTATGCCCCAGAGACACAGTTTGATCCGGTGGATGGAGCCATCTATATCAAGTTCAATCCCCGCTCTGGCCTATGCTACGCCAAGAGCTACACGGGTCATCATCGAGGAGTGCTGGTCTCGTGTCAGGCAGATTTTAGTGATGGGCATAGTCAGATGTATGGTCATCTCCCCCTCGATTTGTTTGAAGCCGTTTAGAGTAGGAAAGGCAAGGCAACTAGACTATTCTGCTGAGACAAGTTTTGAACCGCAAAGATAGATCTGAGAGCGTAGCTGGGCAAACAAAGGGGCTGTCGCCTGTCTCCACAATTGAATTACAGGTTGAGCAGGGTGGCGATCGCCTCGATCGATGGCTAGCCGAGCAGTTGCCCGATCTGTCCCGGGCACGCATCCAAAAGTTAATCGAACAGGGGCACGTGACTCGCAATGGTCAGGCATGCCGCTCCAAAAAAGACAGTGTGCAGGGGGGCGATCGCATTCACCTCACCATCCCCGCTGCGACCCCCCTAGACTTGCCCGCCCAGAAGATCCCCCTGGAGGTGCTGTATGAGGATGACGATGTCCTGATCCTCAACAAGCCGACGGGCTTAGTGGTGCATCCTGCTCCGGGACATGAAGACGGTACGCTGGTCAACGCAATCCTGGCTCACTGTCCTAATCTTCAAGGGGTGGGCGGCGTGCAACGACCCGGCATCGTACATCGGTTGGACAAAGATACCAGCGGGGCGATCGCCATTGCCAAAACCGACCATGCCCATCACCATCTCCAAGCCCAGTTCAAAGCCAAAACGGCGCGTCGGACTTACCTGGCGGTGGTGCACGGCGTACCTGCAGCAGAGAGGGGAATGATCGACGAACCGATTGGACGACATCCAGGCGATCGCAAGAAGATGGCCGTCATCTCTCCCCCCGCTACCGGACGCTCTGCCATTACCCACTGGCAGGTGCAGCAGCGGATGGGAAACTATAGCCTGCTGCGATTTGAGCTGGAAACTGGGCGCACGCACCAAATTCGTGTCCACTGTGCGTTTATCGGCCATCCCATCATCGGCGACCCAGTTTATGGCTCTCGTCGCTCCGTTGGCGTCAATGTGCCCGGACAGGCGCTCCATGCCTGGAAGCTCCGCCTCCAACATCCTCGTACCGAGGAGTGGATAGAGGCGATCGCCCCGCTGCCGCCCTATTTCCAAACCCTCATCCGCGTGCTAGAGCAAAGAGCGTCCCAGTAATGCAAATGCTTTGAGATAGCATGACAAATGTTCTGTTCGATTCCACTCAAAGAAGTCGGCTGAGCAGAGTCGAAAGCAACATACTATGTGTTGATCATCCATCCTGCGCTTCCACCAAGCGAAAGCGGTTGCGCCCCCGGCGCTTTGCCTGCTCCAGGGCATTGTAGGTTCTGTTAACCAGCGCGGATGCCTCCATGGCTGGCGATGGGTAGGCGATCGCCCCGCCCATGCTAATGGTGGTCGGTTGCGTGGTGCCATTTTCTAATTGCAGCGCTTGGTCTGCAAAGGCAGCACGAATCGCTTCACCGTAGTCATTAGCCGATTTTGTATCCAGCCCCGTCGTCAGACAAGCAAACTGTCCCTTGCCGTCGTGGTAGAGCCAGTTGCCGTCTGCACTGACCTGCCGGAGACGTTCGGCGATCGCCTGCTGCAACTGCCGGCGCTGCAACTGATCCATCGGGGCACCCTCGCTCGATTCATTGGCTTCTAAGAGATAGAGGCAAACGGATGTTGCCGCGGCAGTAGCAACATTGCTGCTGTTTTGGAGGCGAAAGCGCACGGCCTCTGTTAGTAAATCCCCTTTGAGTAGTCCGGTCGTTGGCTCCAGGAGGGCTGCCGCCGCTAGGATGTCTTGAGCACGGGCACGAACCCCGTCTGTTTTTTGGGATTCGGCAGCAATCGCCTGATCCTTTACCTGCAAGTCATAATCCAGCTCTTGAATCTGCTTCCGCTGGCTCGCAATTTTGAGACTGCGCCGAATAACACTTGGAGACAGCACAAGTAAGCCCACCAGGATACCAATGGCCAGGGTGATGAGCAAAACAAGGGCAAGCGGCTCTTGAAATTGCGCACCAAAAAAGTTGATGACGATACGGGTTGTATTTTGCAGTGCAAACAACACCGTTCCCAGGGCAATAACCAAAGCCAAGATGATCAGAAAAGGCATAGGCGACAGAAGAGAAGGGTTGAAAACACGACAGGACAGTGGACAGGCTGACTGCCATCACAATCTCATAGATTCTATAGCTTTCAGCAAAATGTACTGAAAAACGTAAGCGATCGCCCTTTAAGGCGATCGCTTACAACTATCGAACATGAGGGCAAGCCATCACCCGGCTATCAGACCGCTGGCGTATTGCCAAAGCGAGCGTAAGGAACAATTTCCTCACCAAAGTAGCGAGTGTATTCTGGGCTACTCATGAGCTTCGACACGACAACCCCCAAGCCTTGCTGGGTGAGCAACGCACAATACTCTTGCAGCTCAGCAGAATTGGCGGGAGTCCGTCCCAATAGATGTCGGAACAATAATTCCGTGGCTTTCTCCTGAGGATAGGGCTTGATGAAGCGATCCGCGTAGACGCCCGATACAACCAAGCGCTTCACGAATTCACGCACCGAGATTTCACCCCGTTGCAGCATGCCTTCCAGATCCAGACGGCGCAGTTCCATGGGCACATCCCCAGCCGGAACGCCCATGACTTGCTGGTAGAGAGCGGCGATCGCTTCGCGCAACTCTACCGCATCCATGCCAACGGTCACCTGGACGATCCGCGCTGACGTTTGCGCAGGAACAGCCAGAGCTTCTCCGCCAATCGAACGGCTCAGGTTCACATAGTCTGGCGTTTCGGCTTTGATTTGGGTGGCGATCGCGTCTTCTAACAAAGGCATCTGTGCCATGTCCATGCGTCCACTCACAGGCTTGAAGCTGGGAACCACTAAGTCGCGATCCTGCTTCGTCAGCTTGTTGTAGAGCGTCTGAGTATTGGGGAAGTTCGCGGCTGGCAAAGTTAGATAGCGGTTGTAAGGAACCGTATCTTCCCCAAACGCTTCTGCATACTCGCGACTGTTAACCATTGCACCAATGAAGCCCTTCAAGCCTTGCGTTGCCAGGATCTGGTTGTATGTCCGGATTTCCGATTGATCCAGAGGCGCACGCCCCAGGAAGTGCTTCGTCCCCAGCTCAATAACCTTCGTATTGGGATAGGGGGTGTAGAACTCCCTAATGTACAGCCCCGACAACCCGACTCCTTCAACAAACTCCTTGAGGGTGATTTCTCCGTTCCGCAGTTTGCTCTCTAGGCTCGTAAACTCGTTGGTCACGATATATGGCGGCACATCGCGCTCGAAAATTTGCCGATAGGTCGCCCCGATGACGGTTTCGACAATCGCAGGGTCGGCCAGCGAAGTGAGCTTGAAGACCTTCGTCTGCTCCCGCTTCTTGCTAACCCCTTGGGTAGAACGGAACTGGATATCTGGCGCGGTGCGCGATTCTTCCACCGCTCCCAATTGGACAAAGCGGGGCGTTTCTTCCACCATCGACTTCATCATGCCCTTGTCGGTGATGCTGCTGACCCGGTTCGTCCGTAGCGCTAGACCCTTGGGCGTCACATAACGCTCATAGGGAACCGTATCCTCGCCAAAGGTTGCAGAGTACTCTGGGCTGTCGATAATGGCATCTACCAACGCATAGAAGCCCTGCTTAGAACAAATGTCGAAGTAGGAGTTGGTTTCATTTCGGCCATAGGTTGGGCGACCCAGTAAGCGGCGATGGATATATTCCACCGCTTTCATCACATACAGCGACGTCCAGTACATCTTGCGGAACGTATCCGATTTAGCCAATTGCCGCACAAACTCACGGACGGTAATTTCCCCTGTTTCCAGGCGATTTTCCGCGGTCTTCAGCCGTTGTCCATCATAGACATCCCGCCCAAAGACCTGCTGGTAAGTCGCCTGAATAATAGCCTGCGTTGAGCTTTCAGAGTATTTGATGCTAGCAGCAGGGTTCCGGCTTCCCCCACTGAATGACCCCGTGTAGCTCGACACCTGATCCAGCTTAAATACCTTGGGTCCTAGACTACCCGGAGCCACCCCACGGGCACTAGGATTACTCAGTTGATTGTTGGTGCTGGGACCACGGTTGATCAGGATCCGGCGGGTATCTTTCCCAAAGGGAGCGGGACTGGTGCTCGGGTTGCGCGTTTCTTTCGGGAAGATAGCCCCAAACTGAATTTCCAAGGGGTCGTTGCCCGAACCATACACATGCTGATCGGGCAGCGGCTGATTGTAACTCGCAAAGGTTGTGATGAACTGAGGAATTTTGCGGAAGGGCGCACTGTATCTCAGCAGATCCTGCTGTGGACCCCAGTTCCGACATTCCTGAGCCTCTTGTCCTAAGCCTCGCAGGTAGGGCACTGTTTCTTCGCCAAAGTAGTCGCCGTATTCCTTGGAATCGACCAACGCATCGACCAAGGCAGACAATCCACCCTCAGAGACGATCGAAAAATACTTCTGCACCTCTTCCCGCGAACTGGGTCCCCGACCCAAGATATGGCGGAAGGCCAACTCCAGAGCCCGGCTGTTGATGTAAGGCTCAAAGAAGTTCTTTCGATACAGGGGTGACTTGGATAGACGGCGGACGAACTCTTTCATCGAGATTTCGCCATTTTTCACCTTAGATTCCAAATCAGAAATGCTCAGAGAATAGGCACGGGTAATATCTCGCTCAAAAATCTGACGATAGGCCGCCTTCACAACCTCATTTTTTTCGCTAGATGACAGCCCCGGCTTCATCGCATACTTTGGTCGCCGCTCGGCGGCGTTGAAGTAGATCTGAGGCAACTGTAGACCCTGTTGATCGAGGGATGGGCGCTGGCGCAGCTTATCGGAAGGTGTCGGCGCAACAAACTCGCCAATGAGAACCTCAAAGTATCGTGCGACGATTTCAGACGCTTCTTCGTCTTGGCGGAAATAAGTGAGCGCTCCAACCCGCATTTCCTGTAGTGCCACAATCGTGGCATCCGAGGAACAGGCATCTTCAATGATTTCCCGCAGCCCGCGCACGTTGACGGCAATAATGTTGGGGTCGCCTGCCACGATCGCATAGGTAAGATAACGCAAGAACCAGCTCAAGTCCCGCAGCGACTTCTGCATGTTGCTGGGACCATAGCGTGCCACGTTAATGGGACGGAACCGGGGCGGAACGGGGCCACTGCTCGGCGTCAAGAAGAGGGTTCTCAGCCCACCTAACAACCCACCACTACCGCTACCGCCACCCGAAACATAGGTCACAGTCCCCAGCTTCATTCCTTCCTGGGTATCGATAGCGATACCTCCCTGGCTCATTTGAACGACTTCCTCTTCGGGAGGCTTTTCCAAAAACGCCATGGGAGAGCCGCCAACAAAAATCCGATTGGCTGCCCGAGAAACAATTAACTCTGAATTTTTGGTGAGGGCATCGGCGATCGCCAAACGCTTGAGACCAGAACTGAAAAAGCTTGATAATTCACTAAGTTCACCCCGACCCAAGAAGCGATCCTGCTGCTCTGCCTGCGTGATCGTGGACATGGGTAAGGTTTGATAAAGATTGGGGCGTGCTACAGAGCTTCCACCACTTGCCTTAACACTCATCGGATT
>JBCBSL010000056.1:0-19196 GCA_039819145.1 Cyanobacteria bacterium J06638_22 | reverse complement strand
TGCGCCCGCTGCGTTGCAGCGGGCGCAAACAATAGGTGGGTTTTGCGGCTATTTAACCGGACTTGATATTAATATCGTGCCCGGTTGTACATCAACCTGGGTGCTGTATTCAACTCCCGACCCATAATGTTGGGTTTCATGCTTCAACCCAATCTACAAGCAAGCACTAGGCGCTTGAACAAGTTTGATAGTGTTGCCATCCCTACACTACAGATTTGGCTCTTATAATTCCGACGTGCTACACTGTACTACAAACGTATTTATTCAAGGTATAGCTGTTATGAGATTTCCTCCCTGGTAACTTTCTGAGATCCAATCACCGCAAGGGTTTGCCTTGCTCGTCTACTGGAGACGGGTAAAGCATTGGTTTTGTTCGTGGATCCCCCCTCCTGCTCAGTGCCTCGATTCGATTTGCACTGAGCAGTTTTTGAAAAATGAGGGATTTCCACAATGCCGTGGATAGGACAAAACAAAACCGTTGGGGCGGTAATGGGGGCGACCCTTATCTTCCTGACCATTGAGCTATTGGATGAATTGGTCGGGGGTGTATTGATTGGTGCGTGGCCCCTGATTTCTCAGGATTTACGCCTCTCCTATGTGCAGGTGGGGCTGGCGATGACGCTGCCCAACATCGTCGCCACCACGATCGAGCCATTTATGGGAATTTGGGGGGCTATCGGGCACCGCCAGCCCCTAATTTTTGGTGGCGGGGTTGGGTTTGCGATCGCCCTCTTCCTGATGTCCATGAGCCAGGATTTTGCCATGTTACTGGCTGGGTTTACGCTCTTTGCGCCATCGTCCGGTAGCTTCGTCAATTTGTGCCAAGCGACCTTGATGGATCTCGAACCCACCCGTCACGAGCAAAACATGGCTCGTTGGGTGTTAGCGGGTTCGCTCGGCAATGTGCTGGGGCCTTTAGTTTTGATGGGGGCGATCGCATTGCACCAAGGTTGGCGGGGTGCCTTTTTCCTGCTAGCGGTGCTGACCGGGCTACTGCTGCTTCGGCTGGGGAACGCCCCGATTACCGTGGCAGTTCCCGCCCATGATGAACGACCCACAAGCTTCAAGGAGGGATTCTCCGACGCCATTGCAGCCGTGAGGCAACCGTCTGTCCTCCGTTGGCTCACACTGCTGCAATTCTCCGATCTGATGTTGGATATCTTGGCGGGGTTTGTTGCGCTCTACCTTGTCTATGTGGTGGGGGTAACAACCGCTGAAGCCAGTCTGGCGATCGCCGTTTGGTTGGGCGTTGGTTTGTTGGGCGACTTTCTCCTGGTTCCCCTATTGGAGCGGATTCAAGGCTTGTCTTACCTCCGGGTGAGTGCAGGTATTGTCTTGGGTCTGTACCCAGTCTTTTTGCTCGTTCCCAATCCCATCGCGAAATTCGCCATCTTGGGTTGCCTGGGTTTCCTCAACGCCGGTTGGTACTCCATTCTGCAAGGGCAACTCTACACGGCCCTGCCAAAGCAAAGCAGCATCGTCATGACCCTCAACAGCCTGTTCGGGTTGGTTGGAAGTTGCATGCCATTAGGACTGGGGCTAGTGGCGCAGCATTTCGGGTTAGAGAGCACAATGTGGCTTTTGATTATTTCTCCGATCGCCCTGTTGATTGGATTGTTATGGTAACGAGCAGCGTGATGGTCATTCTTGTTCTCAATGCGTAAGGTCATATGCCTGAAAGCAGAATCGACATTGCCCCGTCCCTAGTCGCTCGCTTGGTCGCCGAGCAGTTTCCCCAATGGGCGAACCTGCGGATCCGCGCCGTTGAGCCGGGTGGATGGGACAACAAAACGTTTCGCCTTGGTGACGATATGTCCTTACGACTACCGAGTGCAGAACGCTATGGGGCGCAAGTGGCAAAGGAACACAGATGGTTGCCGCGTCTGGCTCCACAGGTTCCACTTGCTATTCCTGTTCCGATCGCGCTGGGGCAACCCGCCGGGGGCTATCCGTGGCACTGGTCTGTTTATCGGTGGCTCGAAGGCGAGAGCGCCAGCATCGATCGCATCGCAGACTTAAATGCGTTTGCCGTCACGCTCGCTCAATTCCTTATCGCTTTGCAGCATATCGACCCGACAGGTGGCCCCTTGCCGGGAGCCCACAACTTTTTCCGAGGGGGTTCCCTATCCATATACGATGCCGAAACCCGAGGGGCGATCGCATCCCTAAACGGCAAGATTGATGTCGATACCGTCACAGCCATTTGGCAGATAGCGCTTGAGTCCACCTGGCAAGGCGCACCCGTGTGGCTGCATGGTGATGTCTCCGCCGCCAACCTATTAGTCCATCAGGGCAACTTGCATGCCGTCATCGATTTTGGCTGTTCAGGAATCGGCGATCCCGCTTGCGACTATGCCATTGCTTGGACGCTTTTCTCAGGGGAGAGTCGGAAAATATTCCGCTCCGCACTCTCAGTAGATGACGCAACCTGGGCAAGAGGTCGCGGCTGGGCATTGTGGAAAGGATTGATTACCCTTGCAGAAGCGATTGAGACTCACCCGTTGACCGCAGAAGCAGCGCAGCAAACCATTGGTGAAATCGTGACCGACGACAAGCGCACAGGATGACAAGAGGGCTTGTTATCCTGTTTGTTCACCCTCTAACTTTTCTACCCACCCGCAACATCAATGACTCGCCCGTAATCAAACGAGATTCAGTCGATAAGATCTATCCATCTTTCTTTTTCAAAGCTTGCTATGGCGATCGCAAAAAAAGGTACACGATTAATTACCGTGGATGGGATTGAGTATCGCTGGGTTGTACAACCTGACGAGAAATACCGTCTAGGAATTGTTGTGGAATGGGCCAACAATCCTGGACAGCGGGTGGTGACATGGGTTGACCCGGACAATGTTGTCTCTGCGTGGTTGGTCAAAGAAGCAATTCACTATGCATTGGAACAAGGCTGGCAACCACAGCAAACCGGGAAAGAATTAGTTTTTAATGTTTACGGCCATCTTCAAAATCCGCAGGATTGGTCTAAAGCTACCAAGGGAGGCCACACAGACCAGGTCTGCTTCAATGACTGGAATCCAAGTCCGGATACACTGCGCCGATGGGCCTATGACGAAAATCTGCTCCTTGATGAACAAGACGAAGACCTTATTCTACACAGTCCCGAGTACCTGCCTATACTCATTCCGTTAGCCGACGAGCCGCTATGTCCAAAAGCCGACTACATCTTGTCCTGCCTCGATTTCTATCTCATGTTCCTCGCGTTGGGCGACCAAGACTGGCAGCTTGAGGTTATCAACGATGCAATTGCGATCGCTGAAACCGCAAAACGCACCGAACTCATCGACTGGGTGGCCTTGTTAAAACGTCGCTTGGCTTACCGAGCAGGGATAGGGACTGTCGATCGCGCGATCGCCCTCACCATGGGACAGGACTTACTTAACGGTATTTGTAGACAGTCCGACATCACCCTATCTTCAGAAACAGAAACCACCTTTGAAGTTCAGCTCTCTGTTCCACCATTTCATCGACACAAGGAGTGGTTGACTATCGATAAAGCAACGGGTCAATTCTCATTTCGTGGCTAGCAGGGATTCGGGTGCTTTTCTAAGCACAGAACACAAATTAGAGTCACTCCAAACCCCTTGATTTTCATCTTTTTATCAGATGATTCTGGAGATAAGTCAGTTACAATTTTGCCAGCTCAAAGGTTATCATTTGTCCGATATTTCTGAAGCTCAATATTGATTCATGGAGGACAGGTATGCAGGTTGAAAATGTCTATCAAGATCCTGAAGGTAAATGGCATGTTGACTATAGTGTTAGTCATTTAATGGGACTTGCAATCAGAGTCTACTTTGGCCAGTTTCTCATTAGTCTGATCCTTGTCATACCGATTATGATAATCAGTGTGATCGCTGGTATTGCTCTTGGCCAGTCCCTAGCAGAGGAAACGGAGACATCTGGCACTGCTGATGTTCAGCATGAGACTGTTTGTGCAGAATCTCAGTAATATTCATGGTCATGCAGCAATTCTCATTTTGGAAAATTTGCCGTTTGCCCTGAGCTGTGAGCCTGTCGAAAAGTCGAGGGGTGCACAGGCTTCGACAAGCTCAGCCTGAGCGGCATTTCATAAACCAACAAAGCCATAATGAGAATTGTTGATGGTCATGCATCACTAGAGAGATGTCTCAACCGTTGGGCTAAGAAATCAATGAATGTTTGGACGCGCAGGGAGTGACGGCGATTGGGTAGATAAAGCGCATAAATGCCCATATCCATATCAGCTTGAGGATAAAATTGAAAGTCGTTCAGTATCGTTTGCAATCGGCTAGCTCGAACATCTTCCCCAATTAACCAGGTTGGCATCAGAATAACGCCTGCTCCATCCAGGCAAACTTGCCGTAGAACTTCCGCATTATTTGCAACCAGTGAACCATTCACCTTCACCTCACAAACCTCTTTGTCGCGCCTAAATCGCCAAATTTCGTATCCTGTGGAGTAGCTAAAGCGCAAGCAGTTGTGATGCACTAAGTCATCCGGGTGATTTGGCCTGCCATGCGCTTGAAAATAGCTAGGACTGCCACACACCTTGCGTTGATATAAACCAAGCTTGCGAACGATCCATGTTGCCCCAGAACGATCCAGATTTCCTAGACGAATGACGACATCGAGTTCTTCTTCGACAGGGTTTGCCAAGGCATCGCTCAGCTTCAGATCAAGCTGCATTTCGGGATGCTGTCCAAAAAAATCTTGAATAATCGGAGCCACATGCAACCGTCCAAAAGCGACGGGTAAGCTAACTCGTACCAATCCCCTTGGTATGTCATCCTGCTCCGCAACCGATAGATTCGCAGCTTCTACATCCTGCAAAATTTGCACCACCTTGTCGTAGTATTTGCGCCCTTGAGGCGTGAGCGTAATGCTGCGAGTGGAGCGATTGAGTAATTGCGTATGTAAAAGATTTTCGAGGGCGTTGACCTGACGCGTGACCGACGAAACAGCAACACCCAGTTGCCGCGCCGCACCAGAAAAGCCGCCTGTCTCAACCACTTTAACAAAAGCTTGCATGGCAGAGAGCTGATCCATTGTTCGCTTATCTTTGCGTAATTTGCAAAAGTGCTTAACGAAAAAGGTATATTAACATCTTCTGCAGGTGAAGTTATGGTAAAAACGTGACGAATTGAGGCACTCACCATGACGCTAACCATTGAAATCACTTCAGATTTTATTTGTCCCTGGTGTTTGGTTGCAGAAACACGCCTGAATCGGGCCATTGCCCAACTCAAGCCTGCGATCGCCATTCAGCGTATTTGGCATCCTTTTGAGTTGAACCCAAGAATGCCAGAACTGGGAATCGATCGCAAAACCTACCGCTCCCAAAAATTTGGCAGTTGGGACTATTCACAACAACTGGATGCAAAAACGATTCAAGCCACCCAAGGTGATGACATTGCGTTTCGCTACGACTTGATGACGACGACGCCTAACACGCTGAAAGCCCATCGCCTCACTTGGTTGGCAAGCCAACAGAACCAAGCTACAGCAATGGCAACGCGCATTTTGAACGCCTACTTCACCGAAGGACAAAATATCGCCGAGGTTGAAGTCTTAGCCAATTTAGCCACTGAAGTAGGGTTGGATGCCGCAACGGTAAACGCATTTCTGTTATCCGATGCAGGCACAGAAGAAGTGCGCAACCTTGAGCAGGAGGCGATCGCCCGAGGGATTCACGGCGTCCCCCATATCCGTATTGGCAACGAGATCTTATCGGGGGCTCAATCGGTTGACCTATTTCTCTTGGCATTAAAAAAAGCCGCACAGGAGTTGACAACGGCTTAATTCACTTTGAATGCAACGGCTTGAATGACCACGATAACAATGGAAACACTGCTATGCACTCTGATCCAGGTTTATCGTCTCATCCCCACAACGTTAAGCTCTATGGACAACCGAATTCAGCGGCTGCTTACGAAATTCGAGACTTTCTCAATCGCAGCGTGGTTGAATTTGACTGGATTGAACTAAAGAGCGATCAAGATTGCGATCGCGAGCTGGGTCTTTCAACCATCAATGATATCCGCCTACCTGTTGTTGAATTTCCAGACGGAACCCAGCTCTTTGCTCCCAGTATTCGAGAAATTGCCGAGCGGCTCGGTTGGGTAGCGCAACCGAAATTCAAAGAATATGACCTTTCAATCTATGGTGCGGGGCCTGCTGGCCTAAGCGCAGCCGTATATGCTGCATCCGAGGGTTTGCGTACCGTTTTGGTCGAACGCCATGCCGTTGGTGGACAAGCAGGCACCAGTTCTTTGATTGAAAATTACATGGGCTTTCCTGACGGCATTAGTGGCGCTGACTTAGCCGAACGCGCTCGTCAGCAGGCCGTCAAATTTGGGATTGAATTGCTGCTCCTGCGTGAGGGCGTAAAGTCCGAATTTCGAGATAATCGCATCTATACGGATATGGCAGATGGCAGCAAAATGATTGCTCAAGCCAACATTTGTGCCACGGGAATTGAGTACCGACGGCTCAATCTTCCTAATGAAAATCAGTTTCTCAAAGCTGGCTTGTTTTATGGTGCGGGAGCCAGTGAAGCCCCTTTGTGCAGCAACGAGCATGTCTTCGTTGTCGGGGGCGGTAACTCGGCAGGGCAAGCGGCCATGTATCTTTCGCGCTATGCCTCCAAAGTCACCATGCTGATTCGTGGCACCACGCTAGCCGCAACGTTGTCACAGTACTTGGCTGAGCGCATTACTCAGAAAAACAATATTGAGGTGCACTTTCAGACGCAGGTGACAGGGCTAGCAGGGGGTACATCCTTGGAGCAGATTGAAGTCATCCATAGCCATGACAAATCGGTAGAGAACATTGATACTCGACGGCTGTTTGTCTGCATTGGCGGTGCACCGAATACGGAATGGGCAAAAGATACGGACATCATTCGAGATCAGGCAGGCTACTTGGTGACGGGCTCAGATTTGCTCAAGGCGGGTCAAACGCCAAAATGCTGGACACTTGAGCGCGATCCATTTTTTCTGGAAACCAGTGTTCCTGGCTCTTTTGCCGCTGGCGATGTGCGCCATGGTTCAGTAAAGCGGGTCGCGTCAGCCGTGGGTGAAGGGGCCATGGCCGTCACGTTTGTTCATAAGTATTTAGAGGAAATGGGATGAATGCTACAGGCAAGCGTGCGATTGTCATTGGTGGTTCACTCGGGGGCCTATTTGCGGGCATCTTACTACGAGCCGTCGGTTGGCAGGTAGACATTTATGAGCGATCGCCCCACGCCTTGGATAGCCGTGGAGGGGGCGTTGTTCTCCAATCGGATGTCGTGGAAGCCTTTCAAAGAGCAGGCATTACCGAGGGAGCCCCTTGGGGCGTAGTGGCGAATGAGCGATATTACTTGAAACGTGATGGCAGCATTGCCCAGCGGATGCCGATGCGCCAGACCTTAACGTCTTGGAACTTACTGTATGGCACGATGCGGCGACACTTTCCAAAAGAGCACTACCATCAGGGCAAAAATCTGACAGAGCTTCAACAAGATAGTGAACAGGTCACGGCCATTTTTGCTGATGGCACAACGGCCACCGCTGACTTGCTCGTTGGCGCTGATGGTGCAAACTCCACGGTTCGTCAATTGCTCCTGCCTAGTTATGCGCCTCAATATGCAGGCTATGTTGCCTATCGTGGGTTAGTGGACGAAACAGATCTTGACCCAGAGACAGCCGCGCTCATGACAGAGCGGTTTGTGTTCTATCAATTTCCAAACTCGCATATTCTCCAGTACGTCATTCCAGGCGAAGATGAGTCGTTCGTCCCTGGAAATCGTCGATTTAACTGGGTATGGTACGTCAACTACGATGAGCAGACGGAGTTGTCGCATATTCTCACGGGCCGGGATGGCAGACGCCGTAACTACTCTGTTCCACCTGGGCTCATGGCTTCAGGCGTGGAGCAGGCCATGCGATCGTATGCAGATACTGCCCTCGCCCCTCCTTTCCAAAAGCTGGTTGCGGCTACGAAAGAACCATTTGTTCAGACCATTCTAGATTTGGGTGTGCCCCAGATGGCCTTCGGTCGCGTTGCCTTAGTTGGGGATGCCGCTTTCATTCCCCGTCCACACACAGCCGCGAGCGTGTCGAAAGGAGCCGCCAATGCGATCGCACTCGCTGATGCACTAGTCGCACAGAATCATGATGCGCCCAAGGGGCTGAGTGCGTGGGAAGCCGATCAACTTAGATTGGGAATGCATTTGTGGAAAGTGGGTCAAGATCTGGGTGAACGCTCTCAGTTCATGTATGGCACGGGGCGATCAGAGGGCGGCTAATGCCCCCAGCGCGATCGCGGTTCAACGATATTGTGCCAAAGGCAAATTGGACGTTCTAACACAGATGTCATACCAAATCCCGGTTGAAGAACCCAATTAGCATTTTTGACCGCTGCTCTGTAGCAGTCAAAAACGCTAGTTGGGTTTTATAGCTATTTGACTGGATTTGATACACCACCGAGTTGGATGATAGTGAACACAACAGACGTCGAGCGGAAATGACAGGGATTGGATTGCTCAATGAAAAGCCACTGCACGCCTCGCTGAAGCAGTGGTACGCACAACCAGGCGATCGCTTTGAAGTGGCCGTTGATGGGTTTGTGATCGATATTGTTCGCGATGACTTGTTGCTAGAAATCCAGACAGGTCATTTCGCACCCATCAAATCAAAGCTGACAACGTTGCTGCACTCCCATCCCATCCGATTGATCTACCCAATCGCCCAAGAAAAATGGATTATCAAATCGGGGGAAGATAATGGCGATAAAACCACTCGCCGCAAGTCGCCCAAGCGCGGGCGCGTAGAAGATGTGTTTTGGGAAATGGTGAGTATTCCGCAGTTGGTTTCAAGCCCCAATTTCTCGCTAGAAGTCTTGATGGTCAAAGCAGAAGAAGCATGGAGATATGCCGGAAAGCGTCACTGGCGCAAGCGCGGATGGGTCATCGAAGAACGTCGGTTATTAGATGTTGTTGACCAGCGGTTGTTTGAGCAACCCGCCGATTGGCTAGCGTTTCTGCCAGAGGAGATGGAGTCGTTTACGACGCAAGATCTCGCAGAAGCTATCGGCATCCGCAGAGCCCTCGCGCAGAAGATGGCGTATTTTCTACGGAAAGCGGACTTAATTCAGTTGCTGGGTAAACAGGGACGCGCCAATCTATACGGCTTGATTTAGCTTCCACCCACACTGGGTAAATGTTTGGTCGATGCCGCGGCGATCGCGAAAACTCAGGGGTTAGAGCAGGGACGATCGCCCAAATTCCGTATCCACGACTCACTGAGACCATGTTGGCCAAACAGGGTAAGCACTTTACTTTAATAGCTGATATGTTTACTGTCTACATACATTTGCAAGCAATGCATGGATAAGGCTCAATATGGATCTCCGATCTCTTTCTGACTTTTTTTTGGGCGCGTTTCGACGTTGGCGTCGGCTGGTACTGACAGCCGGGTTGGCACTGGGTCTGGTGCTACTCGCCAATAGTGCGATCGCCCAAATCAATTCGACTGAAGCTCCTGAAGCAACTGATATGGTTCCCGAAACGGCTGCTATGAATGCAGCCGTCTATCACTTCATGGTGGGCGACTTTAAGGCCATGGTGGTCAGTGATGGTACTCTCACATTTCCGGTTGGCTTTTTTGTCCCCAATGCCGATCCCGCCGCAGTGACGGAGGTGCTAACGGAGCACTTTCTTTCCACTGAAGAACTGTTTGCCCATGTCAATGCACTCTATGTTGAAACCGATGCGCATCGGGTGCTGATCGACACAGGCGCAGGCGATCTATTTGGCCCCAGCGCAGGCCATTTGCTTGAGAATCTGGAAGCCGCTGGTATCGCTGCAACAGATATCGACACAGTGATTTTCACCCATGCCCACCCCGATCACATTGGCGGCATTCTAGATGCTGACGGACAATTGCGCCTGCCCAATGCCCAGTTCTACATCTCCCAGGCAGAGTCCGACTTCTGGACAGCAGATACCGTTGAAATGCCCAACTCTTTGCTGGATGAAGAAACCCAAGCTGGACTGATTGCAACAGCACAAGGGAATTTAGCTGCGATTAGCGATCGCACCACTCTGTTTGCCATGGGCGACGAGGTGGTTCCTCACATCCAGGCGATCGACTCGTCCGGGCACACCCCAGGGCAGGCGTCGTATCTCATTACCTCTGGTGAAGAGAGCCTGCTGGCTACGGGTGATGTCTTCTTCAGCGATCCCCTGAACCTAGAAAATCCTGACTGGGAAATTGCCTTTGATGGGAACCCTGCGGAAGGTATCATTGCGCGTCGCCAGTTACTCGAAACCGTCACAGCCAATCGCCGCTTGCTGCTGGTGCCCCACATGCCCTTCCCGGGGCTAGGGCATGTGCGGATGCAGGGTGAAGCCTACGGTTGGGAGCCAATTGTCTGGCGGTTTACCGCATAGAACTATTCCAGAACTTACATATTTTGTCGATTGTGGGGTCGGCTCCGACCCCACAATCGACGATTTCTTCAGGCTTACGCATATATTGCGTTATTCGGACTATTCGTTGAGGAGGAATCATGGACGAAAGTTTTTGGCTCCAGCGGTGGAAAAACAATGAACTGGGCTTCCACAGACGCGAAGCGAACCCGGCGTTAGTGAAGTACTTTGAAAAGCTGTCTCTTGCAAAACGTAGCCGTGTGTTTGTGCCCCTATGCGGCAAAACGCTGGATATTCCCTGGCTGCTTGCTCAAGGCTATCGCGTTGCTGGGGCTGAACTGGTTGAAATCGCTGTTGAACAGTTGTTCGATGGGCTGGGTGTGGAGCCAGAGATATCAACGCTCGGCCAAATCAATCGATATCACGCACCAGATATCGACATTTTCGTCGGCAATATTCTTGATGTCTCTGCCGAAAGTCTGGGTGACGTTGATGCTATCTATGACAGAGCCGCTCTGGTTGCCCTGCCCCAAGAGATGCGCTCTCGGTATACAGCCCACCTAATGCAGGTTACGGAGAAAGCGCCGCAGTTGCTTGTGACCTATGAGTACGACCAAGCCTTGATGGACGGCCCTCCGTTTTCCATCAGTAGCGCAGAAGTCACGCAACACTACGGCGATCGGTATTATTTATCCCTGCTTGCCAGCAATGATGTTGATGGTGGCTTAAAAAGTAAATGTGCCGCCAAAGAGAATGTCTGGTTGTTAAAGGACGAGCGGTAACAGCTCAAAACAGCCTTCTTCAAATCGCTGTGAGGGTTGCTGACATCTTGCGAAGAACCGTTGAAGGCGATCGCCTCCGCCTGCAACACAAATGCCGAGAGCTATCGCTTCTCAAAGACTCGCTTTGGGAAATCAAAGACTCGCCCTGGGAAATCAAAAATTACCCCTTTTCCGTCCATTGCAGCATTTCCCTTCAGAAGAACAACGTTTCATGGCAAAGAGAAATATGCGTTTCCAATAGGCTCTGCCTAGCGCATTTTTGATTGAGGGGATGATTTTTTCTGAGAGGGGGCGTGGTGCGCCCCCTCTCAGAAAAAATCATCCTTGGATTCTGCAACCCCCTGTCTAGAGCTGTTAAAGAGCGATAGGACTAAAAAAAGCGATTAAGGGCTGTTATTTTGGCCAGTTTAGCTTCGTCTAAGCCGTCTAACTCATCAATAGCTAGCCAGCCCTCTTTAACCAAACCCGCCAAAACAAATACAATCCCCGCCTCACTGTCATCATACTTACCATCAATGTAATGGCGTCGAGCGCTTAAAAAGTCGTGAAGACGCCAGAGGTCTTCAATCGCATTCAGTTCTCTAACTTCGTTTCGAACCTCTTTAATCAGGGCATCAGCCTCCCGTTGACATGCTATTTCTAGCGCATTTTTGGCTATCTTACGTTCCGGAGCTGACCACTGAGTTTCACCGACCTGCATAATGAACCATCGAGAATATTAATCGTTATCCAAGAATAGCATCCAATATTAAGTTTATATTGCGAAATATTACTTTTCTGAGTAAAACAATTGAGCCCTCGGTTGTAAAACCGAGGGCTCATAGGTATATGATCCGCAAAAATTAGCGAGCCAGGTTGACTAGCTCCTTCGGAGAAGCCAACAGGTCGATCGCCACAAAGAAGATTTTGTTGTCTGGGTTGAGGAGAAATCGCCATGCCATATTCATCCCGACCCCCGCTCCAAACCAAGGGGTTTGCACCTTACCCGTGACTTTAATTTGAGTGAACCCATCCTCCGCAGGCTCAGCCACTCCCCGCTCAGGAATTAATTGCAAGTTCTGGCATTCTTCCCTGAAGAACCGCAGAACGTTATCTTTGCCAACAACTGGTCGTTGGAAGGGCGGTTGGAGGGCTCCATCTGGGGTGAATAGCTCAATGAGCGCATCAAAGTCATTGGCATTCAGATTGTTCATGTAGGAAAGCACAGTGGTATTGGTGACTCCCTCAATACTGACAGCTGTGCGTTGAGCCATGTCTTTTGGTGGGACAACAGGTTCTGACACACGTTTGAAAGAACCTAGCTTATTGGTATCAAACCCCATATCTACGACGGAGTTCCGCAGCACTGTAATCTGCTGACCCGATTCAAGATTCCTGATGGCTTGAAGGACAGCCGATGCATTGGCTGAAAGCTGATAGCCCTCAGGAATCGGAGCGACTTTGCCTGCTTCCATCCACTGGCCCAACTGATACCAAAACCCTAATTTAATGTTAGGTGACCACGTCGCGTAGGTACGGCCAACGGGCGTATCAGAACGATTTGCCAAGTCACACATGACTTGGGATTGCTCCTGGAAAGACATTTTTTCGATTTCCCCTAATGTCCGTTCTGCCAGTTGCATGCTGGCAGCACCAGGAGCGGCGATCGTGATGCTCTTACCCATTTCTAAGTAAGCGAACCAAATCAAGGCTAATTGGTCTTCAGCACTCAGTTGTGTAAACCGTGCAATGGTAGCTGGTACCGCATCAGCCGATAACGTATTGGGGAAAATGTTCCGAGCGGAATCAATGGTAAATGGCATAGTTAAGTTTCCTCAATTAGTAGCGCTTGGCTCAAGTTTTTACATTGAGTTGTAAGCCTACAAAAGCCAGCGATAGGTCAGATTCTGATCGGTTCTAGCGAAGAAAGTTGAATCTCTATTTCAACGAGTTAGGGTTGGGGATAAGCATTGAAAAAGCGACGATAAACAGCAGTTGAGTTGATACTTAACTGGATCATCGCCTTGAAGCGATAGTTGCTCTCAGCGGTAGAAAGGAGAGTCAACATGTAACAGATCGTAACACAATCTCATTATTTTTCGTTGTGCTTTAAAGAGGGTTGAGTGCAATCGTTTTGTCGGGCGATCGCCCAAGAAGCCTTTCCCCAGGGCATCCGCTGTTGAGATGATGCCGAACTCGGTTACCTCAAAATTCATTCCTATAGATCCTATAGAAGTATCGCCCAATAGCAACGACTGCTTGGGCGTACATCAATATGCTCGATGCAACGTTTTTGAGTGATGTAGAAAAAGAGCGATATCACACCGAGTGGGGAATGTTTGAATAATCAACGACTTAAAAAAGTAAGCACTTCTTCAATGAACTGCGATCGCCCTCGTTCTGGGCGATCGTTAAAGAGATAATGGGTCGCCTCTGGAATAGTTACAGTCTGCACAACGGGAGCATTCACCAGTTCAGTAGCAAGCGTCGCGGCGTCCTCAGGACGTGACCAAAAATCGAGTTCTCCTCGCACAACCAGCGTCGGGGTAGCAATATCGCGCGCATCCCAATAGCAATACCCCTGCGCAAGATTAAAACTTTCTTCGCGGTAAGCCGTTGGGATGCGAGCACTCGGTGGCGTTCGCGTTTGGTGGGTTGGGTCTAACTGTACTGCCGTTTACGCATAGGCATCGGCAACCGCTGGGTCACGCCATTGGGTTGTGTCATCGACGGGAATTGAATTGTCCCACCCGCGCAGGAACCCTTCGTAGTCAACGAGGCGATAAGCACCACCACTGGGATCAAAGGTGCCTGGCTCATTGGGATCTTCGAAGCGCTCCGTCAAAGGCCAGGGCGCATCAACACCATAGAGGCTGTTTAGCATAATCAGATGGCTAACGGCATCATTGTTCTGGCTCGTGTGTAAACCTGCCCAGTGTCCACCAGTTGCCCAACCAATGAGAGCCACTTGAGGCTGTCCAGTGCGATCGCCGATCCACTCGATCACAGCATCGATATCGCGCACAGCTTCTTCAGAGGTTACAGCCGGAGGGTTGCGATCGGCAGGCGCATCCAACACAGTGGGTCGGGTCGAGCGTTCCCAGCCACGCACGTTTATTACATACACTGGGTGACCTGCTTGGGCAAAATCTGCTGCCAGCGAGTAGCCCGGAATATCGAGGTCAAAAGAAGCAATTCCTCCAGGGCCTCCACCATGAATTAAAAGAATCGGTACACCTGTGGAATTTACATTCGTCACGACTTCTCGCACGAAAATCTCAATGCCTGGATCGCTTTCGACAAAGAAGTCCTCGCGGGAAATCGCAGTAGCAGGTTGACCGCCTTGCTGGCTTATTTGGATGGCTGTAGGGAGAGCGATCGCACCCTGTCTCTTGGTCGCGTCATTGAACATCGCAAACCATCCTACAGTGCAAACAATGGCGATCGCTCCGTACAGTTTCCGGCAAAAGAACATAGCAACCATCCTCAACGGCTCAATAAAATCCCTAGACTTACGCATTCCGTTGATTTTGTGGCCGCGTCGCGGCCACAAAATCAACGGATTTACTCAGGATTACGCAAGTTTTGAGTAAGTCCTGAATCCTTAATTGGGACTATAAAATGGGCTTTTGTGGATGTCCAATACATCTTTAGTTCACTTTTGACACCCAAAAGGTTCAAATGGAATTACGCCACCTGCGCTACTTCATTGCGGTTGCCGAAGAATTGCACTTTGGTCGTGCTGCAGAGCATTTGCACATGGCTCAGCAACCGCTGAGTCGCCAAATTCGCAACCTGGAGCTGGAACTAGGCGTATCACTATTTCATCACACCAAACGCACCATTCGCTTAACCGAGGCTGGCAAAGCGTTTTGGAAGGAGGCACAGAAAACATTGGAGCAGGCTGAGCACGCTATTGCTGTCGCCCAGAAGATCGAACATGGCGAAGCGGGTCATCTGCACATTGGGTTCACAGGCCCGATCCTCAACAGCGTTTTACCCACTATTGTTCGCCAGTTCAAACACTGCTATCCCAACATTCATCTAGAACTTCAGCGCCTATCCACTGAGGAACAGGTTCAAGCTTTGCTAAATGAAAACATTCATGTCGGGCTGTTGCATCCCCCCATTGAGGCACCGTCACTGCGGCAGGAGGTCATCTATCAGGAATCCTTGATCGCCGTGGTACCCGATATTCATCCTCTGGCACAAACTACTTCTCAACCCATTTCGGTACAGGAGTTGGCCAACGAACCGTTTATCTTATTTCCCCGATCGATTGGCCCTGCGTTGTACGACTCAATCATCAGCTTTTGCCAACAAGCGGGCTTTAGTCCAGCGATCGCCCAAGAAGCCTTTCCACAACAGACCGTTCTGGGGCTTGTGGCATCTGGCCTCGGCGTATCACTGATTCACGCTTCTGTGAAGCGCATTCAGCAACAAGGGGTCGTGACGCGATCGCTCATCGAAACCACTCCCCAACTTGCATCGGCTATTGCTTGGGCTTCAGACACAACCCATCCAGCTATAAGCAAACTCCTTGAAGTAACCAGAGAATTAACCTATGCCTGATATGAAACTGGACAAAGCACAATTCAGGGAAGCTACCAGATAGCTAATTTACCCACTTCGTGGGAACTCGTTATCCGCCAAACCAGTCTGAAAGACTTGAAATATGCTGAGTTGAGAAAACTCACATGCACCAAGACTCCCGGTGCAACTCATCCGCTGAGCGCTCTTGGGAGATGAAGCAAGTCAGCGATTTTGCGTTCATGCAATGCTGAAATGAATGGCTATGACAACGACTTCTAAGTTCTTGATCGCTAGTTTTGTCACAGTTCTGACAGTGATTCTGTTATCCGGGGTTTATCTGGCAATCGGAGCGATCGTTTTTGGGCCGAAGATAGAGGTGGGTGAAGCCTGTTCATCCATTGCAGGCAGGAGTTTTCCAGCCGCGACTGCCATCGTAGAGCAATACGATGACATGGATTTCATGGCCACTGACAGCGATGATTGGGTTCAGGTCAGCAAGGTTTCTGGCGGATGGATCTGCTTCTGCTATGCCCAACTAGCAAACGGAGACTCTGATGTCTTAGAAGTCACTGACGTGTCTTGCAGTGATTAGGCGATCGATCCCTTTCCTGCTCCCACGAAGATTCAAAACACTTCAAGAGAACACAAAAACGATCAAAGTTCCTTGGCGTTACCACTACTCATGTCAGACGATTGGCTCTCTGCTTCGAGAGCAGCTTGATGGAACGGGCAACCATAGGTACCCGGGCCACCCACCTGATCTTCAGCACCATCCCATCGCTTCAACGTAACGTCCGCTTCCTGATACTTTCCAGTGATCTTTTCAAGCTTGACTTCATAGACCGCCGTGGGATCCATTCGGGGATAGGTATGCTCTTGTCTTCCCCAAGAAGCACCTGCGTATTTAATCATAAACCTATCAAAGAAGGTTAGTTTCTCTTCATCACTCGTCACGACTCGAATTGAGCCAAAAGCAATCACACTTGTGTAAGCAACAACTGTGTCACAGTGGGTTGGGCCATAGGGGAAGAATTCACCAGACTCATCAAACTCAAGACAAACCTTTGAATTAAATTCTATATTGCATCTGAAATGGCCTTTTGCAGAGGTTTGATGTAGCCAAACCGTACCATTACTCATATACAAAAAGCTGCGGCACAACATAGGAGAAACCTTCATCATCAACAGTGCTCACTCGAACGACAAATGTTTTCTCCAGAAATTCATGGGTCGCTTCAGGCGGCATTGCCCAGATCTTTTGCCTCAACTCTCCCCGAGAACTGACTCTACTCATTCTGCAAGCTACATACTGTGATCAACAGCAGAGATATGAAGGTAGGATCACCAGAATCTTGCTATATCAGGAGAAGATAAGCAAAACCAAAAAAATGTCATAGAGGAAGAGCAAGAGTTTCTAATAATCACACTTTCCACTCACTCGATTGCTATATCTTAGAATCTAAAAACACTCTACAAGCACTCTTTGATTAAATTTTCTATAGCTTGAGCGTAACTATCTCACTAATCTTCCCATCTGATTTTGACATTCTTTCCTCCTGAGACTATTCACTCACAGTGAAGTCATTTATGTTAACAATCGGAAATTTTTTCATTTCCTAACTGTTTGTAAACTTTGCTTACACCTGAGAGAAATCAATAGGCGCGATCGCTCTCAAAATCCTAGATTTTTTAGGTTTTCTCAACTTGATAGAAGACGCTGGAGATCTAAAATAAGAGTGTGGGATTTGAGCATCGTTTTTTATATCTGCACTGACTATTCCTTAGCCCTTGATCATTTGCTGAGCAAGCTTTTTATCGCTTTGTTTAGATAGTTTGCTAGTTCTCTCAACGCTGCACCTTCCGCTGCATTTCAGAAAAGATACGTCGTGAACGATTCGTTTCGTGCAGCAGATGGCGTGAGTGGGCAAGCATGAGGCGATCGCCCCCTTCGTAGGTTTGCTTCATGGGTTAGTGAAGATGCTCAGGTTCTTAAACCATTAACCTCTGGAAGAGGAGTTGTCATTATGAGTAATACCTTCACTCAGCGACGGCCTGAGCTGGATATGTTTGGGTTATGGGAGCAGTTTTGTCAGTGGATTACTAGCACCAACAATCGGATCTATATCGGTTGGTTTGGGGTGTTGATGATTCCGACATTGGCCGTTGCACTCACCGTCTTTTTGATTGCGTTTATCGCTGCGCCACCTGTGGATATGGATGGCATTCGGGAACCGATCATCGGCTCTTTGCTGGGTGGAAATAATCCCTTGACCGCAGCGGTGATTCCTACATCGGCAGCGATCGGGTTGCACTTCTATCCACTATGGGCAGCGGGATCGGTACCTGAATGGCTCTACAACGGCGGGGCATACCAACTGATTGTGTTGCATTTCCTGATCGGCATCTTTGCCTACCTCGGGCGGCAATGGGAACTGAGCTATCGCCTGGGGATGCGCCCCTGGATTGCGATCGCCTTCTCAGCTCCCGTCCTAGCAGCAACCAGTGTGCTTTTGGTTTACCCCATCGGACAAGGTAGTTTCTCCGAAGGATTGCCCCTGGGAATTTCGGGCACGTTCCACTTTATGTTTACCTTTCAAGCGGATCACAACGTTCTGATGCATCCGTTGCACATGTTGGGTGTCGCTGGGGTGTTCACTGGTGCGCTGCTGAGTGCGTTACATGGCTCCCTCGTGACCTCCAGCCTGATTCGCGAAACCTCTGATGTGGAGTCAGCGAACAAGGGCTATCACTTTGGCCAACAGGAGGGCACCTACAACTTGCTGGCAGGTCATGCGGGCTATTTGGGTCGATTGCTCATTCCCGCAACTGCTTTCCGCAATAGCCGCGTGGTGCATTTTCTGATGGTGGCTTTGCCAACCCTGGGCATTTGGGCGGCAGCAGCGGGAATTGGCGTCATGGCCTTTAACCTGAATGGTTTCAACTTCAACCGTTCGGTGTTGGATAGTCAGGGTCGCGTGATTGCAACGGATGCCGATCTAGTCAACCGCGCCATGCTGGGGATTCAGGCAATGCATTCACCCAATGCACATCATTTTCCGAATCTACTAGCTGGGGGCGAGGCTATTCCGGTCAGCGTTGCGCCGATGCTGCCGCTCCAAGGGTAGATCGTTTGGCAGCTTAGATGTTTTGTATGAACGGTTAGAGTTGTTATGAGCTCTATAGAGTGGGGTTGGATCCAGTGCGGTCGCCCCACTTTTTAAGGATGATGAGCAAAACGCCCTCTGAGCAGCCACAAAATTCCCAACCCCAGAGTTCTAATGATGAGCTTCTGGAGGAATATCGTTTTGATTATCGCAGAGCAAAACCCAATCGCTTTGCGGCGCATAGTGATACACAGCCTCTGACGGTCGTCGTTTTAGATGAAGATGTGGCTCAGGTCTTTAAAACACCCGAAGCTGTCAATAGGGTGAAGATGTGGCTCAGGTCTTTAAAACACCCGAAGCTGTCAATAGGGTTTTGAGAGCATTGATTCA
>JBCBSL010000055.1:0-19428 GCA_039819145.1 Cyanobacteria bacterium J06638_22 | reverse complement strand
GGGGCGATCGAGACGAACCAAGTTTTTCAGGTACAGGTGCAGCGCACCAACCGGATCGGATATTGGATGCCGCGTGGGTGAGACGCTTGAGTGCGTGCCATTAGCTGGCGATTGCCCACAAACTTTTGCGTTGGGAAGATGGGGCATTAGTCGGGCGGGCTGGCGACAGATCCGAACCCTATGCGAAGGCAAGGCCAACATGATTGTGGATAGGGAAGTGCGCACCATCAGCCGATGGGAGCCGACGTCTCAAGTTTGCTCGTGTTGCGGTTATCGTTGGGGCAAGCTGGATCTGTCCATCCGGTCTGTGATTTGCCTCAACTATCCATCTGTCAAGAGTTGACAGTTAAACCCATCCAGAAGATTGAACCGCGCCTCGCAGAACCGCCTCTTCTAACGTCATGGTGACAATACGACATCGGCAATTAGGGCCACATGGACATTTTTGCGTGGGCAGAACGATCTGGTCTAATGGCACTGGCCCCATCGCTGCATAAACGGGGCAACATTCGCAGTTTTCGGCTTCTTCGTTAAGCACCCGCTCACCCCATGTCTCACCCTGGGCGATCGCATGATTTATATTCGCTTGCCAGTACGACTCTTTCCCACTGTTGGCATAGAGCTGCAACCGCGCAAGGAGCTGGCGATCGCTCACTGATCCATCTTGCACTTCCTTGAGGAGCTCCCGCAGTCCATAGCGCCTGCCATCCTCATCAACGCCGGTCGCAATATTTTTTTTGACGTTTCGACCAATGGCCAACCAAGTCTCAGAAGAAACGCGATCGCTCCCTCCAGCTCCTAGCACAGCTTGCTGAACGTGGATTTGCCGGATTGTCAGCGATGCTTGTTGGTGAAAATCGTGTGTTGAAATCCTGCCTTCGTTGAGCTGCCGTCCCAATGCTTGAAGATCGGCGATCGCTGCGTTCCTTGCCCGCTCAGCAATCCTCAGCGTGGTTTGGCGGGCAACGAACTGTCCATTTGAGCGATGCCGAAACCGTTGCGCCCGTCTGTCCCAGCGATACTTGTCTGATACCGCCATCAGTCGTCAACCTCCAGCGATCGCTCCATATCCGCCGCCAAGTTGTCAATTCCTTCCTCTGTCTCCAGATCAAGGTTGGCGATCGCATCCAATTCGTCTTCACTCAAGATGTCCGGGTCGGCAAATGCAGCAGATCCATCCCGGTTCCGGTCTTCGGCAGGAGCTTGGCTTGTTTCTTCCGCAGAGGGGCGCGATCGCTCAATATCAAAGCCCTCAGATGGGGTTAGCATCAGCTTTGCTTGTTCCTCGCCAATGCTTGGGAAGGACACCCGCACAATCTGGATACCTACCTCCAGCGGCAAACGGCCTTCGGAGATGGATTGGGCAATTTCAACAAGGCTGCTGATCTGAGCACCGTTCAGAGAGGTTGCCTGCACATTTTCAGCTTCAGCAGTGCTGACTGTTGGCATAGAGTCAGCGTCAGTAGCCCCGACGTCTGCGATCGCCTTCCCAGCCAATTTCTCTGCATCCTCTTCCTTCAAGCCAAACACCAGGGTCAGCGTTGCAACGATGGTGTCCCGAGACATACTTAGGGCAGCTGTTGATAGGAAGGTGAGTAGCTTGTCAGCGTCATCGCCTAGTACATGCAGGAGAGGTCGATCGCTATCTGTTACAGGGATGTAGTCATCGCCATATCGTTCTTTCAGTTTTTCAGGTGGCAGGACGAGGCCCATCTTTTCTAGGCGCTCGTCATGCTCCATTTTGCGCTGCAGGCGCTCATCTGCCGCTTTCTCTGCGTCATCTTCACTGAGGTCGGCTGAGGTTTGACGGCGAACATAAACATACTGAGCGCGACTGTAATTCAGCTCTTGAACAGGCTTCCAAAACTGTTCGTTGAGTTGAGGGTCAATCTCATCAATATCGCCGTCAACAATGTTGTCATCAATGGCGCGATTTTGCGCTGATGCAGCACCGTAGGAACCATGATCCTTGTCCGAAAACAGCCGTTCCCCGATCACGGTGAACGACATCTCAGAGTTTGCCCTTTCAATCAGCCGCTCCTGTACCTCGGCTGATGTGTTTTTGAGAATTTCCTCAATGTTGGCGGTGAAGCCAGTCGGGAGCCGCGCCCAGTTACCAGAGGGAGAAATTGACTTCAGGAAATTATCAAAGTGGGTCAGTGTTTCCTGGACGGCAGGATCTTCCTCGCGAATTGTAGAGGGAGTTGTACCAATTACCGGGGGCGACCCCGCGCGATCGCTCTGCAGCAGCCAATGCTTCATCGCCTCCTTCTTAACCAAATACCAGGGATAAATTGAATAACCCAGGCCCAGGCCCCACGGCGTTGCATTGCCATCGAACGTATAGACGACGAACCGTCCCTTCGGGCACCGCTCGCCCCGCATGACTGCCCGCCTAGTCAGAAGCCGCAGCTCATACCCCTGAACCAGCACAATTTCGTTAACTGGATCTAAATCTTCGTCGGTGCAAACTGGAATGTCCCGACGATTTGGCAAGTGCTCATGAAACGTGAAGCGGTCTTGAGGCACAAACCGCCATCGAGGAATGACAAATTGGCGATCGCTGCTCAGCTCCCAGTCCAATTGCACAACGGCAAACCCGACCAGTTGCCCCGTATCCAGCAGCGCGTTGACCATGCGGTCATAGCCGCACATATCGGCAATTTGCCGCGCTATTTGCTCTGCCTTGCGATCGCGCGCGCGTCCACCCCTTGACCCTGCAATGACCGCCCGCGCTACAACCGACCGCCGCCGCCGTTGCAATAACCGCCGCACGTTCGCGTCGCGGCGCATCTCTGTGTATTTTGTGTAATCCGCACCCAGCCCAAACTGTAAATACGTGTCTTCTGGCAGGGGAGCACCGTTAATCGTTTCAGCAAAAAACGGATCTGTCTGGGTGAGATTGATTTTTGCAGATACGTCCATGGGCGATCGCCGCAATGTATAGGCAAAGCGTAGCCAGGACGCGCGATCGCCCATAGGAAAGGAGACGCTTTTCGACCATTGCAGTACATGTTGCAATCAATCAAAATGTTAGATACGATTAATAAAAGGATTGTCGCTGCGATGTCAGGGGGTCAAGAAGTGGGGTTGGTTAATTACATAACGAATGCAGTTATTGATGAAGTATTGCAGAGCTAAGAGATGCCCAGCGCCAGGCAGATCAAGATGGAAGGCAGGGATGGAGGATTGATTGCCTGCACTTCCGAGCAGGCTCAATGGCGATGTTTGATGTTGTCATTCATGGGGAGCCTATAGGGTGGATTGTCTACAGCCAAGGAGCTCTTGGGTGGAAAACAATGACCGAAGATCATCGCGCAGAACCACATCGAGATGCTATTGGGGCGCTAGAAGTCATTTTGCAAGCTAATGGGCTGGCGTAATGAAACGAGCCATATTCACCAAGGAAAACCGCCAAGCCACACGCGATCGCCTGAAATGGCAAACGCGACGGATTGGGGATAATCCGTGGAAGGTTGAGGTGGGCGATGTGTTGGCTTTGGCTGAGCCAGTTCAAATTGCAGGGATTTTTGCGGTATTCAAACGAGTTGACGTTTCCTACCTAGACGATGGTTTTCGCCAGTGGGTTAACGTTTCTGATAAGTCTTTAACCAAAATTCAAGCACGCAAAGATCCCCATCATGCCACGATTGCTCGGCATATGTTGGGCGATTTCGCACGACATTACATCCGTATCACAGATAAGCGGGTGGAACAGTTGCAGGATATCAGCGAAGAGGATTGTTATGCAGAAGGCGTCAGGATCTATGAAGGCGAGCGTCTGTGTATGCCCGGAGAATCAGCGCTAGACAACGCCATTTATCGCGCTCATTTTTGGGCACTATGGAACTCCATCAACAAACAATCAGGGCGTGCCTACAAAGACAATCCTGTCGTAACGGCCTATTCATATGAGTTTTTAGGAGAGCTAAACTCATGACTTCAATCGAATGGACTGAGAAGACGTGGAACCCTGTAACAGGTTGCACCAAGATTAGTCCTGGATGTGCTCATTGCTATGCTGCCGATCTTGCAAGGCGTTTTTGGGGTAATCGACAGTTCAGCGATATCCAATTTCACGAAGACCGCCTAGAGCAACCGTTGAAGCGGCGCAAGCCGACTATGTGGTTTGTGAACAGCATGAGCGACCTGTTCCATGAATCCATCGCCGATGAGCAACTAGACCAAATCTTTGCTGTGATGGCGCTGACACCACAGCACATTTATCAAGTGCTGACGAAACGACCGGAGCGGATGCTGAAGTATTTGTCTGATTCTTGGAATGCTGATTATCCCGGATACAAAACAGAATATCGAGTTAATGGTACCGCCGATCAAATAGCGTCAAAATTTGGGTTGACCTGGGAAAACGTTGCATCACTACCTCTGCCCAACGTCTGGTTGGGCGTCACGGCTGAGAACCAGTCAGTCGCAGATGAGCGCATCCCCCTGCTACTGCAAACCCCGGCGTCGGTACGCTTTCTGAGCTGCGAACCGTTACTAAGCTCACTTCGTCTGGATTGGAAGGTTGACTGGGTGATCATCGGCGGGGAATCTGGCTCAAAAGCCCGCAAATTCCGACTTGAGTGGGCGATCGCACTGGCAGAGCAATGCAAAGCAGCGGATATCCCCTACTTCGTGAAGCAGATGGGCAGTAAGCCAACTTACGCTGGGACAGCGATCGCATTGGAGGGCAAAGGAACTGACCTAAGTACGCTGCCTTCTATCCTTCAGGTGCGTGAGTGGCCACAGGCAATGGAGGGAAGGACTCTCGGGGAGAATAGCCAAAGCTAACGAATTAAGCAAGGTGATTCACTCCACCCAAGCCCCAGTAGCTCAATTGGCAGAGCGGCAAGCTTATACCTTGCGGATGCGGCAGATTACCGCGCGGTTGCAGGTTCAAATCCTGCCTGGGGCACTACCGCCAACACCCTTATGGACTGAGATTTAGGCTTTATGAAACAATTAATTCGCGAATATGCTCTAAAGCTAAAAGCTGATTGCGAAGAGTACCAATCGCCCGTCCCAATTCGCCTAAGAATACTACTCCACCAGTTTGGTAAATGGCTTTATTGCAGTACCTATGGCATGACTCCGCTGCAAGCTGAAGAGGTTTTTGATGGCAAATACACCGATATCCTTCAGGTTGTGTATGCCAATAGAATTTTTAACAAATATGGAACAACCATTAACAGCAACCGAAGCACAAGCCACAGGATTCACTGGAGTGAACCTGCGCTTTTTGCCATCATTGCTTACGACGAACTGCGCGAGGACTGGATCAGGATGTGCAGCATTAATGGCATCTGGCTTGAAGAATTTGATTCAGGGGATCCTGACCATGAAGACGCAGAACTTTACATCAAATTGAAAGACCCTGAATAGCCAACATAGGCTCAATACATCCGCGAGATGATTGAACAACTTTCACTAGATATAGTCATCAAGCCTGAAACGACTGATGTTGCCATCGAAGAATACCGCATGAGCGATCGCGCTTGGGAACGGTGCAGGTGGCTAGAAGAGATCCTGGCGAGATTGCCGTTGGACTTTGTTTTTACTGAGCACTGTTCTGTTATTGAAGACGAAGGTGTCTACACAGCTTGGGGGTGTTGCCCCCATGAATGGCAAGATTTTGTCTGGCATGGTGATGATGAATGGTGGATTGATGACGATTGCCAATGGCAGCAAGGCGGGTGGGAGCTAGGGGACTCTGATACAGGCAGGATGTACAGACGAGTCGATAAATCCGAATTTGAATTCATCCTTGTGGAACTCAAACGAAAGAAACCCATGCCGATTAATGAGTTCCAAGGTATGAGAGCGTGGCTTGAAGAAAAGGTATCTAGAAATGAATGAGCCAGAACGGTGTTACCACAAGCTGATTGGCAGGCGTATCAAAAATGCAAGGAAAGATGCAGGACTAACACAAGATGACTTGGCTCAATATCTAGGGCTGAACCGAACAGCGATCACTAACAAAGAGCGCTCAGTACGAGACAAAAAGCTTGAAAAGTTTATGAGGGTGGGGTTTCATCAGAATCACCACAACTCTTGAGAAACCCCATGACTGAATATAGCGAATTGCGAAAGACGCTCCAAGAGCATCTCCCCTGGCACGGGGCACGACTCTCGTTTCTGGCGTTGTTTCTGCTCGCACTCATAAAAGTAAAAACCGTCAATCTGAGTGAGTTAGCCTTAGGTTTTGGGGGCTGGGCGTTGAGTGAGTCCCATTACAAACGTCTCCAGCGGTTCTTTCGGGGCTTTGACCTGGATTACTCAGAGATTGCGCAAGTGGTCGTGAATTGGATGCAAATTCCTCAACCCTGGGTTTTGAGTGTCGACCGGACGACGTGGGAGTTTGGCTCTCGGTGCTACAACATCCTGACGCTGGGCATTGTGCATGAAGGCGTTGCGTTTCCGGTGCTGTGGTGGATGCTCCAGAAAAAGGGCAATTCCAATAGTGATGAGCGGATGCGGTTGATAGAGGCCTTCTGCAAGCTGTTCCCGGCAGTCCCGGTACGGTGTTTGTGTGGAGACCGCGAATTTGTGGGCCAGAGTTGGCTCCGCTATCTGTTGCTGGAACCGTCAATGCCCTTCCGGATCAGAATTCGCGCTTCTGACAAGATTGAGCGTAACGGCAAAGCGCTCGCGGCCCAAGTGGTGTTTGCACACTTGAACGTGGGCGAAGCACAACGGCTGAAAGGACCGGGTCAGGTGTGGGGATTAACGGTGGCGGTTGAAGCCCTGCGCTTGGAGGACGGCAAGCTCCTCGTGGTTATCGGTCCGCAGCAGGATGAAGACTTGGTGGCTGATTATGCGTTGCGCTGGGGCATTGAAACGCTCTTTGGCCTGTTCAAAACGCGCGGCTTTTGTCTCGAATCGACTCACTTCACCGAAGCCGAACGTCTACGAAAGCTCTTTGCACTGCTGACCTTGGCGCTCTGCTGGGCCATGAAAACCGGATTGTTTCGGCATCAGGTGCGCCCCATTGCCATCAAGAAACATGGGCGCAGAGCCAAGAGTTTATTTCGCTTAGGGTTTGATTATCTGCGTCATCTCTTGCTCAATCCCTCTCCAGTTCATGAAGATGACTTTCGCTACACGCTGAAACTTTTGTCCTGTACTTAGCAAAGAGCGCGGCAACCAGAAAATCAGCGCATGGGAGATCGTTGTCATTTCTCGTGTTTGCAAGGTAGACATCCAAGATTTACTGCCACCTGACTTATCGGTGATCAAGGAATCTGATGCGGTTCCTGCGACAACTAATGCTTTAGCTCAAATGTCGGTCAGCGATCGCGCTTTGCTATGGTGAAGGCTTGCTGAGGGGGCTTACAGCTCTGAATAGCCAATCACAGCTCTCGCAGGATAGAGGAAGTTCTGCGCCTGCTCGCACTGTTGCTACTCGTGAAATTAGGCCGCTGGAGATGAATGTAATAGGCCGCTTCCATGAACACCGCAGCGAAGAACAGGTCATCAACATGGTTAGATGGGCGAACCCATTCCCCGGCATCCCCTCGATGGGGTGCTGTTAGATGGATGATAGGTGATTGGCTGGAAGGGTTACCGATCCATGATGTCCACTCCTCTGGGAGCCGATAGAGGGGTTGCCCATCTGAAGCTGTAATGAGGAATGAATCAGCCAGTAGATCCTTGAACCGGATGTCTCGAATTAACCAGCAAGGATATTGAAGGCCTCCATCCTCAACGGATATCTCGCGGACGCTGCTAGACATGGACCGGCCCTGATCAACCATCTGCAGCACTGTCTGATCACATAAGCGCATCGCTGACTCGCGGCTCGGTTCATTGTCCACTAGGCCGTAGCCGACCCCATAGCGTTGCAGCAATAGTGGTATCTCGGCGCGCATGACGGAGCCACCGAACACGACTTGACGCACCGTATTCTCAACAATGTGCTGAACGTCATACATCTGATGATTTTTAGGCGGATAAAACTCTGCCACCATCAGCCAGTCTTCCGATCGCCCAATATCTACCCCAGCAATGACAACCGGCGCATCATAGAACCGGCGGTTGATAGGTGGCGCGGCGATCGCCCGTCGGATCATTGCCTCGGTAATGCCGATCGCCTCTCTCTGTGATGGATAGCCGAGGCGTTGCTGCTGCCAATCTTCCGGGTTTTCTAGGTTGAACCCATCACGAACAATGGATGGGGCCAGGCTACTTCCTGCCTCGACGCGGCTCAATGGCGAGATATGGATACCCACCTTCCAGGGATGGGGCTGTTTGCCATGGGGCAAAGCGGACAGAAAATCTGATGCCAGTTCTCCCGTCAGCTTGCAACGCATCCGAGCCGCATAGCGCACCTCATCGGTAATTGGATGCCCACAAGCCGAACACGCGAAATAGGCGGTATTGATTGGGTTATTGGGATCAGCATGGAACCACTGATTGGGTCGCCCCGCTTGGCTCAGGTAAGTCACCTTTGCTGCCCCCATCGCATCACGAACCTGGGATGGGCGGAGAAGGCAACCTTTAGGGTCAAGCGGCAACTGCCGTTTGCAGCGTGGGCAATCATAATGCGGGTAGAAGTAGCGATCGCAATCCTTCATCTGCGCCTCAATGCCCAGTCCCCCGCCAGGTGTCCCCAACTCCCGAATAGGCCGAGTCGGGATAGCCGATGCATCCAGCCGTCGAGGGATTGGGTCAGCCGCTCCAGGCGGATACTGCGATCGCTCTTCAAGGATGGCCGCATCTGCCTGGAAACTGACCACGGCGCCACCAGCGATCGCCCGGCCTGATCCAGTACTTCGGGTTGTGCTGACGTAGGTGAAGATCCCAGTTCCGCTGCTAACTTGATATCGGGTCGTGTTCTGCTTGCCGATTTCTGGGGGTGAATGATCTTGCGAAAATAGCGCTATCCATGAATCCGCGATCGGGTGGAACTGAATTGGAACATTGTTCTCCAGGTTGGTGCGGGTGTCATAAAACCACCCAACGTTCAGTTGCCCTGAGCACAGCATATCGATCAGCAAATAGCTGTGGGATAGGGTTTTACCAATCTGTGAGCAGCCGGTGGTAAGGGTATGGTTCAACCGCAAATCGCCAATCAGACAGAGCAAGTCTTCAAACCAGGGATTAATGATCAGCCCTTCTCCTTTCTCGGTCACCCCATACCGCTGAACCCGCCCTAAGAAGTCAGCACTGCCACCCCCCGACAACCCCTGATCAATGTATTGCCGCCGTTCTTTCGAGGCTGTTGCAGGGCGATCGCACTTTTTCAATTCTGCTATGGCACTAAATACCGCCTGCTTCCGGCGTTCCCGCAGCCTTGCCATCCCACCGATCTTCATTCTTCAAAACGCTCAATCAGTTCGGTTACCGCTAAACTATCGGCCCACTGCTCAAAGCCTTTTTCGATGAGACGATCGCCCACTTGCAACAGTGCAGCCATTTCTTTCACCCCGATTGCTTCTTCAGGCAGATCATCAAATCGCCGGCCAACCTTTTCAATGATGGCTAACCCCCTGCCGATCCGCTCCCTGTACGCACTCAGGAGCGATCGCTGAAACTCTTCCATCTCCTGCCGGATCTGGGCGATCGCTTCATCTTGAACCTCATCAGCAACCTGCTGATACTGCTGCTTTGCCCGCTGCTCCCGCCGCTGCTTTTCCGCCTCAAGCTCAGAAGCGAATTCTGGGATTTTGACCCAACGGGCGATCGTAGACCGTGCGACACCTACTGAGTCACCTGTCGCACCTTGACTCATTCCTGATGCAAGACTGGCGATCGCATCTATCTGTTTTTGGCTTAGAGAGCCACTTTCAGCCATGTCCTAAATTGACTCATTCCTGTAGCGTCTTGTATCAAGGGTGGCTTAGTTTTGGACAACGGCGCGATAACGTATCAAAGAGCAGCGACTCCGCATCTAACTGCGTTTTTGTGACGGGCTTAGCAGGAAAAGCGTATTCAGCCTGCGGCATGACTTCTTGAAGTGCAGCAAGCGACTCGAAAAAGCGATCGCCTGGAATCAAGACAAACCCTTCTCGCATATTCAGTGAAATCGTTCTAACCTCAGCATCAAAAACTGGGCCACTCCAGTCGAAAGAAGAGACCACCCTTCTATCCCCCATCCAATGTTTTGTCATTAACATTTCGCTAGTCATCGCGATCGCTCACTACTACAAATCGTTCAGCCTTGTCATTCACCCTAGTAACCTCTCGCGTCAATTCGTTGGGGCGTATTTCAGCATTAAGGCGATCGCCCATCACTTCAATTACACGCATAACTACCCCTGGATAAGCTGAGTGGGTCACGAACTCGTGCAGCAAATTTTGGTTACTCATCGCGATCGCTCCCCATTGCAGTCGCTGGCAATCAGCAATCGCATCGACTTGTATAGATCAATGCGCTCTTCTAGTTCTCGAATAACTGTATTTAGGTATCTATCCAGGTGTCGCCTACCAGCAGCAATAGCATCTGCTGGCGTATCAAACATTTCACTTGAACCAAGATTTTGTCCATCAACGTAAACTTGGCCGAAATAACTCCAAAGATCTGTATGGATGGGCTCTACCCCCTCAGGGGTATCTACGTAATCAATTTCTTCGTGGCTTGTTATTCGTGCCATGCCAGGGAGTTCAAAACTACTCATCGCGATCACTCCCTACGAACTGCGCATCAATGGCGAAATAGACGCGGGATGCCGCACGGGCGCTCAATGGGAGCCACGGAAAATCGCCCAGATTTAATGACTGCGGTTCAAACATTGATTTCCTTGGCCTCGTCTGGTTTTAGCGTGAACTCGATCAGGTCAGAGGGCATGATCACCGCCGAACCATTGCGCCGTCGCTTGTTTAGCTCTAGCAAAATTCCATTGAGGCGATCGCCGTCAATGCGAGGCATATCGCTACCTCGCAGATTAGACACCGCATTCTGGCTGACACCTAACGCCGCTGCCAATTCCTTGGCCTGAATGCCGTTCGCTTCCATAACCTCTCTTAATTTCCAGCGAATCAAAGTAGAACTCACACTCCTTACCCAATGAATATCGCTTAGTGATGTCACAAGCTTGATAGTTTTACCCTGGCTCACAAGAGCATCAATTCGGATCCTGACTGCCTCAACCAACTCCCAATACTGCTCGTAAATACCCTTATCGCCATCCCTGTGCCCTTCATTGGCAGCGCGACGCATCATCTCCACAAAAGTCGGTGCCACGGATTGAAGATCCACAAACAGTTGATGGATAGTCTTTTCGTCACTCATTGCGATCGCCTTCCTCGTCGGGAACCCACTCCAAAACATCTCCAGGCTGCACTTTATAGACACGGCAAATGGAATCCATGACGTCACGCCCTGGATACTGTTCAGGCTTGTTATAGAGCGCGTAAGCAGTGGTGCGGCTGATGTCCGTATCCTGCCAGAACTGATAAACGCTCATTCCACGCCCATCAACCAATTCCTTAATTTTGTTTCGCATGACCATGACCAAACATTACCATCTTTACGATATCCACATACGATTGATATTGCAAGCTGCTTGACACTATTACCATGTAATTGATAATATGTAGACATCGGTGAGAGCACTCCCCCAGTCCGGATCTCTCAGGCGGGCACCGAGAAGCCCGCACCACTCACAAGGTAGAGAGGCACCCATGAAAGCTCACGAATTACGCCAGCAACTAGACACCGCCGCAGTGGAAGGGAGGACGCTGACCGCAGTGGAAGCCCAGCAGATAGAGCGAGAAATCAAGAAAGTACCTGAAGCCTATCAAGGGGTGTTAACCGCAAGACTGAACGTAGTCCGAAGCTAGATCAGCGGGTGCATCACCCACACAACAAAAGAGGGGCATGCCCTAGGAAAGCCGCGCCCCTCCTCTGCCAATCCATTCAGGAGTTACCCCAATGATCGCATACAAGCTCGAAAACTTGAAAACGAAGGCCACGCAAACCAAGTTCTTCCCCGAGACGACGAACCGCGCCGCACTGAAGTCGATCTTCCGTGAGTCCGGCTACCGCATCATTTCGGCGGCATCCGTGTTCTGATGACCTTTACTGATTACCTGGCGATCGCCCTCATCTACTTTGCACTAATCGGGCTACCAGCGATTGCCAACCGCTAAGCCAAGGGGCGCAACGCGCCCCATAAAAACATCATCCAAGGCAAGTCATAGACCATGAGAATTATCATCAATCGCATCGTCAACGCCCTCGTGCTGACCATCCTACTCAAACTAGCTTGCCTCCCTGCCCTAGCAGATCAACACCAAGATCCGCCAATGGAGGGCCGAGGTGGGCCGAGTAGGACGATGGGTAGCGGCACGCGTTAATATGTTGCAATCAATCAAAGAGCGTCTACAAGATCAACTACAGATAAACCTAAGGCAAAAAAGATGTTGGCATCAAATCGAAAGCACAAAACTCTCAAGACTTGGGGCTATGAGGTTTGGGGTATCCAGGCAGGCATAATGCAGCCCACACACTCGGGTCAGATGGATGCTAAAGACGAGCAGGCGATCGCCGCGCATTGTTTCCAGCGGATCCCCTTTCCGTCGGCCTTGAAGGTCGTTGTCAAATCGGGTGGGAAGTCCAGCTACTTCCACCGTTATGCGTTTACCAAAAAGACTCGGGCAAAGATTTTGCTCATCACGACTAGCGATCCGACTGATCTGATGCACTGGGCTAAGCAAGACGGATTTCTGGGAGGACGGGTGTTACCCGATCGCACAACCACTCAGGCATTTTTCACGTTTAAGGGATCTACACCCCTCGGGCAAACGGAGATAGTCGAAGGCAAGGTGCTATCGCTCAACCTCACTCACTTGCTGGGATTGCGATCGCTAGGAATTGGTAACCCCGCATGTGCGCTAGAGCCTTTGCATGAAAACGCCATGACAGGGCAAGGCATGGTTCGACCGCTACTTCCCAAGGTAACTGTCAATAATTGACACCGTTGGGGGTGAAACTGTGTTGCAATCAATCAGAGAGAGGCAGTAAAAGGGTGGTCACCTTCTCCGCTCTAAAGAGACGGAGCTTGGGGGGATTATCCCCGACTAAGTGGTGACTACCGCAAAGAGCAGCAAGTAGCGCACGGACGTTCGATTGCTTCCCTAGATCGAACCGCTCTAAGTCTGGAACCCACAGACGCTTTAAGAAAGGACATCGCTTTGCTGTGCGGGAAGGGACTAACACTCGAAAGAGGTTTATCACATGCTTCGCGTTCCAGTACAAAATTCAGACGGTGAGCCACTGATGCCGACCACGCCCAGCAGGGCACGACGTTGGGTCAGAGATGGCAAGGCCGTCAAGAGATGGTCGGATCTAGGCGTGTTTTACGTCCAGTTGACCAGAGAGCCGTCAGGTCGAGAAGCGCAACCGATTACGGTCGGTATCGATCCGGGCAAGCATTTCTCTGGGATTGCCTGTCAGTCGGCAAAGTTCACGCTGTTCATGGCTCATCTGGCCTTGCCGTTCAAGACTGTGCGGAAACGGATGGAGCAAAGGCGTGAGATGCGGCGCACTCGTCGGAGTCGGCGCATTAACCGCAGTGCCCTGTTCAAGTTCAGGAACCACAGACAAAAGAGGTTTGATAACCGCAGACAGCGGAAGGTTCCACCCAGTATTCGGGCGAATCGACAGCTAGAGTTGAGAGTCGTCAAAGAACTGGCCGCGATCTTCCCGGTCAGTCGGATCGTTTGGGAGTATGTCAGAGCCGACGTAGACCGCACCAGTGGACGCAAGAAGGCTCGAGGCGGAAAAGGGTTCTCTCCGGTAATGGTTGGGCAAAAGTGGGCGATTGAGCAGCTTAAGCAGATTGCCCCAGTATCTACGTTGGACGGATGGGAGACTGCTAACCTGCGTCGGCATCTTGGTCTAGAGAAGTCGAAGGATAAGGCCGAGCAAAGCCCCCAGAGTCATGCGGTAGATGGGATAGCCCTGGCTGCATCCGAGTTCGTAGCCTACGAGTCGTTCCAGAAAGGGCGCACTTACGGGCACGAGTGGACGGGATGGGTAGACATCACGCCAGCACCGTTCAGGGTGATTCGTCGGACTCCGATTAGCCGGAGGCAACTGCATCTGTTCCAGTTTGCGAAGGGAGGCGTGAGACGTGCGTATGGTGGCACAGTCACCCGTCACGGATTCAGAAAAGGGGATCTAGTTGAGTCTCCTAAAGGCGTCAGTTATGTCAGCGGTGATACTGCCAAGCAAGTGTCGGTGAGTGATGCCAACTGGAAACGACTGGGTCAGATAGCCGCGTCAAAAATCAAGTTGCTAAGGAGATCTAATGGATTGGTTGTATCAGGCGTCTAAAGACGCCGCGTCGTTTTTCCTCCCTGCTCTGAAGAGACAGGGTTTCCAAACTACCGGGAGGTTCTGATGAAAAATTACAGAAAAAAAATAATTTGTCGGGTGGCGGGAATCTGTTCGGGGGTGACACTGCTTGCGATCGCCGCCCTTGTTATCAACTGCTTTGCCGTGGTAGTAGCTGCGCCATTTGTCAGCGATGAGATGGAGGGGGCGATCGCGAAGCCAATCCCTTGGTTAGCGGTGATTGCCGGGGCTGGATGCACCGTTGTTATATTCCCGTTGCGGTGGATGTACGTTGCATCTCTGGCAGACAGCTTAGAGAAAACACGAGAGGAGGGAATTGACGCTGAATATATAGAGACTGACCAAGAACTTGCTGACGCATTAGATCGTGCCTTGACGGAAGCAAGTTCAATGGGATCAGGGCGATCGCCTGTTGGAAAGTCTCAACAGATGTCCAAGGTTCCTGGTCGCTGCAAAAGCTGCAAGTTTTTTGATTCATCCAACCATTACATCTTTTGTGGCAATCATCCTGCGGTTGAGAATATGAAGTCGGATTGCCATGATTACGAATTTGCAGACGTGCCATGGTTGCTCGTAGACGATGCATCCAGAGAGTGAGGCAAATACATCCGGGCGATCGTCGTTAAAACAGCCGCTCTGGACGGGACAATCTTAAGCCACGCTTCGTTATCTTCTCTGACCACCGTATTCCGCCGATGAATTTCCTGACTCAGGGCTTCAACAATCTGATCCAAACGTTTTAGAGCTTCGGTTTGAACATTGACATTCGTCCAATCTGTACCGGACTGACTCTGCCAGTCATCCAGCAAAACGTCCCATTCGTTCTCTCTAAGATCAAAGATTAAAGAGCTGGCCACATCCTTAATCGGCACCATCTGCCCGCCCTGCCGCTTTGATATCTGCGATCGCCGCTTTGCCTCAGCCTGAAGAATCTGGTGGGTCTCAACATCAATCCGAACAGGCTCATTGCCCCTCCCATCTTCTCGGATTTTTCGACCAGCCCCGCGCCCTGTTCCGCCCCGATGTTCCCGTCCTGGCTCCAGCACCCAACCAGCCTCTTTCATATCCGTCCAAGACTGGTTTAGGCGATCGCCCTTTCTAGCATTCCATCCTGACTTGAAAGCGATCGCCGCTGTTTTTGATCCAAACCCTTCAAAATAAATCCGCCGCAATTCTTCGTTGATTGGATACCAGCGGCTCGTCGAGAAAGGTTCTGCACTGCTGATCGCTTTGTTCATTTTTTCGGGGTTAACTAAGCGCACAGACTAAACCTCGAACTTTCCTACCTTAAAGATTCTAAGCTATGTACCTTTCAATCAAAACGTGATACTCATGCAAACACAAACAGCAACAGCAGATGATCTGGCTACAATCCTTGCCACCGCACTGGCCGAGCAAACCGCTTTACTACAGCGCATCGCCCTCAAATTGGAGCAGACCCAACTCGGGCTGCACGATGGCGGAGCTATGACGATCATTTATGCTAATCGGCAGCATGGGAGCCTATGGTATCGCTTGGGGAGCGATCGCAATCCCGTAGGTATAGAGGAGACAGCTCTGACGGGATACTGTACAAAGATTGAGTTTCCCCGTGTAGAGCGCCGGGGAAAAGAGGTACCAAAACTGCAAATCACAATGCAGGGCGATCGCCCCTATGTCGTTGAGTGTGGCTACAACAGAAACTTCGCAAAAGGGTTCTTGTCCGCGATCGCCCTCATGTCCCCTTTTCAACTTCGGCAACCTATCACTATCTGCCCTTCACCAGGCGACGACGACAAAGTTCTATTCTGTCGGGTTTACCAAAACGGGCAAGCCGTTTATGCCTCTTACGGGGAAGACACCGATTGGCGGTTAACAGCCAAGGCCGCGATCGACGCTGTAACCCAAGCCTGGGGGACATCAGGAAGCACGGAATAAAAGAACTTAGCGTCCCCTCCTTCATGTTGCATATAATCAAAATATCGTACTTAGTGAGGGGATGTGGCATCGGGAGATTGCTGCATCCTTTTTGTTGAACGGGGGCTCAAGATTGTGAATAAGAAAATTCGACCACAAGGAAAAGACGCCTGTTATCTCACGCTTGCAAATGCCCAAAACCACAGCCGGGTAGGGCAATTTGACGTGTGGACAGGGTTGTTGCCAGGGGTAAGCAAAACTGATGAGATTGGCTTTGCCCTTCTACCGCCGCTATCACGAGGATGCATCACTGAATCAGGTTGCGTTGAGAGCGATCTGGCGATCGCTATCGGTTTACCGTTTGGGTGCCGAGAGCAAGCGCTTGAGCATGGTTGCAAAGTGGCTCAAGGTTTGTCGCTCCTCTACAAGCGCATTGAGCAGTCTGATGCCATGCCTCAAGACGAGGCAAATGCTCGGCTGGCCGCACTCACCAATCAACTTTCGCCGGTAGGAGAGATCAAGTAATGCTGGAATCTTTATCAGCAGACGAGATGGTGCGGTATAGAGCGCTGCAAGAAAACAATGATTGGGGTGATGCCTCCCGACAAAGGGCACTGCCCAAAAACTATCGGGAGACCCCCAGGCAAGCCGATCGGCGTGCCCTCAAACAGCTCACGGAAGGGCGCATCATTGAGTTAATGCAAATTTTGCCCGATGTATTGGAGCAGCGACGCTCAACGACTTGCTACGAAATGTCACTGCGGATGCGCAATCTAGGCCATCCAACCGCAACCCGTTCCGTGTGCCGGATTGTGGCCACCCGGCTTTGGCAGCAGGGCGGCTTGGCCAAAATGAAAGATGACCGCTTTGCGTTGGTCGGAGAGGGAATTGCTAAATCGGTGCTAGATGTTTTGGTTGCAGGAGATGCACCACGAACATCCTGGGAAGTTCAATGTCGGCTCCGCGACCTAGAGCAATATTTCATCGGCACGGATGTAACCGCCGTATTGAAGCAGCTAGCTGCATCGGGTCAGATCCTTTCAGTCAAGACCAATGCGCTTCGATACAGAAAACACCTGCCAAAACAAATCGGTTTGCCAGTCATCGAACATGTCCGAACCCCCTCGGAGCGGCCTGGCTATATCGAAAGGTGGGGCTACAACGTACAGCGTCAAGCTGAATACCCCATCGTTCGATTTTTGGATGGCACATCCAGCTTCAGCACCGACGAGTCCCTAACGCCACTCCCGCCAGATGATCCACGGACATCGCCTAAAGTCCTGGCGTGGATTGAGCATATGAAAGCAGGCGATCGCCCAACACCGCCTATTCGCATCCCCGACGAAATTATTCGGGGGCTAAACCACTGCCGCACTACCACCTTCACTGTGCCCACTGCAGCTCTTGCACGGGTTGGTCATGTGCTTGGCATCCTCCCAGAAGAACTGACTATCCTGGTCACCTCTTCGCGCAGAACCGAAACAAAGAAGATTCTGGATTACTTGGACACGTATTATCCAGGGTGGGCCTATGGCGCAAATGCCGACAGATGGAAGCTTCAAGCCAGCGCGATCGCATCGTAGCCTTCGCTTTAATGTGTTGCAATCAATCAAAGTATCGATTAAACTGGATTCAAACCAAGAGAAAGTTTTAGGTAGCGATCACAGTCCTGGGGGCAGTTGCTACCTTTTTCTTTGCTTTGAATTGGAGGGCTTACCCCGACGTTTTTGTACGACTGTCATGGCAGCGAACAAGTCTTCTGCGATAGGGTCTTCTGCAATTTCCTCCGCTCCAGGATCATCAAGAATGACCCCTGTAACAGTGATGGGCTGGCGGTAGGCTGTTGAGATAGTGCCCTGCCAATGGGCACCCAGTATTTGTTTAAGAAGAAGCTCCAACTCTTTATCCCACTGCATTTTGAGCGGATTCCTCGTCAGCATTAATTCAGCCAGCTTTTTTCCGGCGATCAGGGCGTAGAGATCGCGACCGCCTTCGGGCAGGTGCAGCATGTATTCAGCGCTGAACAGCGTCTCGCCCTCAAACGAATCATTTGGCTGTGGGGAGCGATCGCACAGGATGACATAGATCCTATGCGTATTCACCCCCCGAGCGCGCCGGGTCTGATACGACAACTGGCGATCGCCCGCGACCACCTCTAGGTGGTCGATCATCAAATGTAGATCCCTGACAGGGACGCCCGCATCAATCTGAGTTTTTGTGCGGAAGGGGGTGTACACCCAGGTTGCAACTGCCCGTGCTGTATCGCGAGTGACCCGGCGCACAATGCCGTAGCGCCCGCGATGCGTTTCCAGGATTTCTGTGGGAGCCTCCTCGACTCGGTTAAACCGGAACCAAAACAACCGACGCAGCCAGTTCCAGGAGTCGAGCACTATTCTGTCGATTAGCATCAGGACTCCCCATCGCGGTCAATCAGATCCCTGACAATGTCGGTCATGGCATGAAGGTTTTTGACTTGGCGATCGCTCAGCAGCAAGGCCAGTAAACCGACCGAGCAAACCGCTAGGTATCCACCCGCCAATAGGGTCGACGGCGGCGGATCTTTGGACAAAACGGCCCATCGCAATCGCCCTTCATCGTCGGTTCCTGCCTCAATCTCATAGGCAATGCCCATCCAGATGGCACCCATCAAAATCGCAAATGCAATGACCTTCAAAAACCACTGCTCTTGATGGACGTGCGATCGCAGACGAGATTCTTCCGTTGCCACCTGCTTCAAGACCCGATTGCGCTCATCAGAGGTTGACATAGCGATCCTGCCTACAACCTCTCCAGGGTATTCAGGTTTTTTCTGGAGATTGATACGAGATCTCAATTCATGTTGCAATCAATCAAAGTGCTGGGTAAACTGATATTAATCCCCCTGGTCGTAACGGGAGTCGATGACATGGAGAAAACTAGGTACCCGCTTGCATGGCCAGTTGGTTGGCCGCGTACCCGTCAGCCAGAGTCATCCCGCTTCGATCCAAGGGGCGATCGCAGCTTCGCTACAGCGCGAGACGCCCTAATAGCGGAGCTGGAGCGGCTAGGTGCTGCCAGCATTATTTTGAGTACAAACATCCCCTTGCGGAAAGACGGGCTGCCTCGCGCATCATCCCGGCAGCCAGAAGATCGGGGAGTAGCTGTCTACTTCCGCGTGACGTACTCCCTACGCTGACCGCTTCGCGGTACAGCGAGGGCTTCTCCTCCCGGAATGGGATTCGCGTTTTTGA
>JBCBSL010000054.1:0-19455 GCA_039819145.1 Cyanobacteria bacterium J06638_22 | reverse complement strand
GGCCTCCTCTAAATTGGCGTCTAAGAGCGTGTTTGAAAACACGGATACGGAGTGCCGATTAGGCCAATCGCCGCACCTTTGGTTGGCTCATGCAGTGTCGGCGGCTCGTTCGAGATTATGAGCAGTTGCCAGAAACCTCAGAAACCTTCATCTACATAGCGATGATCCGTATCTTGGTGCGGCGATTGGCCTAATCGGCACTCCGTATCCGTGTTTTCAAACACGCTCTAAGATTGCCTTTGCATCAAGAGTCTCAAGAGAACCACTCAACCTAATCTGCGTTTATCTGCGTCCATCTGCGTTCTAATCTTTTCTTCACGTTCTATTCCTCCAATTGCCAGGGCTCTTTGTTGAAGGCTTCATCTAACACTCGTTTTGGCCGCAGCACCAACAAGACCCGTCCCACGATCTTCTGCTCAGGGGCTTCGGGTGACCAAATAACCGATAAACTGTCGTTTTCTTCCTGCAAGAAGAAGCTGAACTCATTCCAAGTGCGATCGCCCCGATCCACTAGCAACAGCACTTCTTCATTTGCATCGGCAATCTCGACGGGGAGATCATCGGTGTTTATAAGCAGGGCGACGGGATCCTCGGCAGCGTAAACGGCTTGCCATCCCGGCAAGGCAACCCAGGCTCCGGTGCCTGAAAACTTGACAATGCGGAAGGGTTCTTCCTCATCGGGCATGGGCACGGCCTTGAGGTCGTCGGGTGATAGGGGCATTTTGCCCACAACTGGAACGATATGGGGTACCTCGCTAGCGGTTTCTAGCCGATAGGTCGGCATCATGGGCGCTTGCTTGACCTTCGTGACCGTGAAGTCGGTCAGCAGCTTTTCGATTTGCTTGCGGGCGCTCGCACTGGCGGCAAAGTGTAATCCCTGGGCAATGAGGCGCGATCGCTCCTGCAAATTTCCCTGTTGCCGCGCCAGCCGCCAGTAGTGATAGGCCACCGCATCGGTGGGATACTCGGGAAACGCCTCCGGTGGTCGGCTTAGCCGCGAGAAATCCTTTAGTGCCCGTGCAACGTCTTTTGACGCTTCGGAGTTGAGCTCCCGCTCGACCACCAGATTGGCAGCCGCCACGCGACCTTCAACATCCAAGATCCGAAATTCGTAAAGGCTATCGCTGCCCGTCTTCTCAAATCGCGTTTGCACAGTATCTGAGACGCCTTGCCCAAGGATGGAGCGCAGCACCTGCGCCGCCACGATGATTTGATTTTGGTGGATGGGTTCAATCCCCGTCGCCTCAAAGACTTGCTGGGGCGAGAACCCCGATTTTTGGAGCCGCTGACAGCCATCGCCCCAATCAATCCAGGTGCCCTCTTTGCGCCGCAGCGAGGTTAACAACGCCTGTGCCGCCGCGTCATCCATTTCCTCGGGGGGCTGAAAATCTGATGGTGTCCCTGCCATTGCCTGTGCCTCGCGTTTTCTCTCAAGCCAATCCAGCGATTGATATCCTATCGATTCAGCCTACCAGGATCGGTAGTGGTACGGGGGTAATGATTTTTAGGTGCGGGCGATGCCCACATCCGAAAATCATTACCCTTTGAGAATTACCCCACGATCTCCAGGAGCCGTTTGATTTTTGTGGGAACAGGGATGGTTCAGTCTGACCGACTCAATACAAGGCGATCGCTGGGAATGAGAGCAGCTTATCAATACTCTGAACGGCAGCCTTGAGGCGTGTTGCCGGATCGCCATGAACCGTGACGAAGTCCTTTTGTTTAGCCGTCAGAATCTCAAGAAACCACTGGTGCATCTCCAGCCGAATCGCTTGGCCCTCGCGGGTGCCATCCTGGACAAAGGGAAAGTCGGGTGCGGTCAGAATGTAGCGATCATAATGGCGCTGGTCGGCCAGTTGCTCAACTGCTGGGCAATCAGTTCCTCGATAGCGGCGATGCCATACATAAGTGGCTAGTGGATCGGTATCACAAATCAAGAGGCGATTGGCCTGTAGCGCCAGGGCATCTTCCCAAGCGGCTTGCCCCTGGGCGATCGCCACAAACTCTTCGGCTGTCCATTGCTCCGCGTGGGGCAGATAGCGTCGTCCTTCCCAGTAATAGCGGCCATACTCGGGAACCCAAGCGGTTTGATAATGCTGTGCCAGGACTTGTGCCAGCGTTGTGGTGCCGCTAGACTCGACCCCTACAACACAGACACGCTTTGCAAAGTAGGCTTTGGCGGGTGGCGTCAGCAGCATCCAGTGGGTCGCCAAGTCAGCCCGGAGCTGGGTGCCCGAAATAGGAAACTGGGTGCGATGCAAGTCCACATAACAGTGAGTAGCTCCCATGGCAGCCGCCCAGGATTCGCCATACCGCTCGGAGGTAAAGGCCACATCGGGCGATCGCCCCTGCAATACCTCCAGCGATCGCGTTGCCCAAGGTTCTGGCGCTTCAGGAATGTCTTCCAAAACAAGGATCACCTCTACATCGGGATGCAGTTGCCGAATCCATCGAGCCCGCACAGATCCCGGAATCGGTTGAGTCGGCGTGTAGCCAACTAGCACGACTAACCGATCGACCTGCGCCTTGGCCGTGCGAATCAGCAAATCATGCCCCAAGTGAAATGGGTAAAACTTCCCAACTGTAATCCCCAACGTCATATAGCGATCTCAAGTGATTTGTGAAATGAAGTATGAACAGTAGTGCGACCTGAGGCCGCACTACTGTTCATACTTCATTTGGGATTTCTATCGTTCGGGTTGCACCGCCTCAGCCTGTTGCAGTTGTTGCACGCGATAAATTTGGCGAAAGTTCATCAAGCCCCGTACGGCCATTCCCCAAAACACGGCGTAGAGGATGCTCGTGAAATACAGTTCGCGGGAGGCATAGAGCGGCACGTAGATAGTATCCACCAAAATCCAGAGATACCAGCTTTCGACATAGCGCCCCATGAGATAGAGATGAGCCACCACACTCAGCACGGTGGTCAACGCATCCCAAAACGGAGCCGCGCCCCGAATAGCGATGAGCAATGCCCGCAATCCAATCACCGCAATCACCACCAGCACGGCTGAAATGCCCATCCACTTCTGCGACACATGACCAACAGGACGCTCTTGCTGGTGACTGCCCCCTTTCAACCAGATGTAAATCGCTTGCAGACTGGTGACAAAATAGAAGCCCTGAATCGCCACTTCAGCGTAAAGCTGCACTTGGTAGAAGACGATGCCATACAGCACCACCCCGACTAACCCGACCCACCAGCCCAGCGGGCGATTTTTTGCCAGCAGCCAAACGCTCCAGGCATAGGAGACAACGGCGATCGCCTCCAATAGCGTCAGATTTACCGGAATGAGCGTTTGCACCGAGAGCAGCAAAATTCCCAGACTCAACCCGCCACCAATCACCCATTCCCAGCCAGCCTGTTTGTTGACCAAGTGTTCTATCCCCTCTAGCGATCAATCATCATCCCAATCAGGATACTGCTCAGGCGCTTTGCCCTTGCGTTCCAGGATTTTGTTGCTACTGCGCTTGGGTTTCCCAGGTTGGATCTCCTCTAAGACCACCTGAAATTCCCAGTTGTCCCCAAAGTCAAACAGATAGGTCATCGAGGCACCCGGTTGCAAGGGTAAGTCACCGATGAGCACTTGATCCGTTCCTGGGCCGTCTTGCCAATCGTTGTAGGGATGATGAATTTCAATCATTCGCCCCATGCGATCGCGGAATGAGAACAGGTAGAGGTGATCGTGGTCAAAATCGACAGAATCCAAAATTAGTCCCGCCAACTTATCCAGCGGCGCTTCGCTGGAAACAGAGATGCGTCGCTTGGCTTTACCCAGAGACACATTGAAGATATAAGTTCCGAGCTGATGTTCGATGGGATTCAGAGAGACCAGGTTATTTTCCCACTCAGGAAAGTATGGTTCAAAGAAAGGCTGCAAATCACCCCAGGGCTGAGTAAAGTCATTTTGCGATTCCCAGAGAAATCCTTGCTGGGCATAGGCACTCATCACCATCGCCACCATCGCATCGCCCAGGGGAAGGAGCGAAATCTTCCGAACCCGCCATCCCTTACCCGCTGACGGCTCTGGCGACTCAATGTCCAGCCAGCCAAAGAGTTGCATGAGGGCTAGATTATAAAATCCAGGCCAGTAGTCTAGGCTTTGTTGTTGGCTGTAGTCGCCAAAGGTTTTGGATTTCTGCGCAAAGTGCTGCCAAGTATGAAGGATGCGGGTTCCTTCATTGAGACGAGATTGCTGATCGCCCAAAAGTTCTCCATTTCCTCGAATCGTCCAGGCTTCTAAGAGGGTGAAGTATTTTTCGGTGGGGTTCAGGGTTTTCCAAGAAGCAAAGATGTCTGGATTGAGGCGTAGGTAATGCTGTTTTCCCTGTGCCTCAACCTGCGCCATGCCCGTCGCCCGGAGGAGTAGGTACATTCCATGCAGGTTGGGAAACGACTTCTGCACCGGACGCTTCAGGTCGATTTGAATGGGCTGACTCAGGTCGGCATTGAGCGGAACTAAGACTTTGGCCGGAAACTGATGGAGTTTGCTGCTGACGGGCAACCCCCGATCGCCCAGGGCCGACAAAACGGTCTCGAAGTCTTTAACGATCGTGCCGGGAATGGTTTCGGTAATGGTTTGGTCGCGCAGCAGGGCGATCGCCGCGTCCGACAGGGGCATTGCTTCCTCCCCGCCACTCAGAGTGTTGACCTGCAACTGCTGACCAAAATTAAAATTACTCAGTGAGCCTACACCACCTGTTAACTCCACCTCACCAGATGCCACCAAGTGTTGGGCGATCGCCTGGGCCAATTGCCCTGGATCGGTCGGCAGATGCTCCAACCCCGGCACAGCTCCCAATCCCATCTGCTGGCTCAGCAACGCCACAAACTCCGGTGGTACACCGTCGGGAATGGGATAGTTTGCCAGAGGATTCCCACTACTGCCCGCCATGATGGGCTGCAAGCCAGGAACGCCAGGAGGAGGTGCGCCCGTGGCTTGAAGCTGCTGATTGTATTGCTGCTGAAAGGCACTCACCCCTTCCTGGGTGGTCATGTCAAATCCCGCTTCTTCGCCTGCCAGCATGAACGACTTTGCCATTCCAAAGTTGCTGGAATCCGTCATAGCTTGCTGAAACCGAGGGGCGATCGTTTCCAACAAGGTCAAAATCTTTTTGCTGTTGCGCGGTTTGTATTGGCGCTGCAAAAACTGCCAGAAAGCCTTTAGTTCGGGAATAACGGTATCTAGAATACTGGGATTGAGTACGGTGAGGTGGCTCGGAAATAGATCCAGGAGAATGTTTTCGGCATCTACCTGCCGCATCTTGCCTAGCGTTCGCTGCAAATAGGCATAACCAAAAAGGATGAAGTTGCCGATCCAATCCCCGACTAAATCCTCATCTTCACCTGACGCCTGCAAATATGCCTGCCCTTCCGGAGACTGGAGAAACTGATTAATCAGCTCACCGATGTAGCTTTCCTCCAAAACCTCTATGGCTTCATCAAAATCAGCAATTTTGTCAATCTGATTAAATTGAAACGGCATACTAATGTCTCCAATAACGGGGCAAACGGGAAGCAAGCAGTCTCTACGCTGTTACACGAATTGCACGTTATACCAATGCATTACTGGTATCACCAATCTCTAAAATCTGCATCAGATCTTCAATGCTCTTTAGATTTGGAACTTTGGGTTCCTAGGATTCTGCAACACCCAAAACTACTCGGCAGTATTGTCTTGATTTCCCTGGAGATCTTCTCTAACGAGACCAACCTTCTCCCCAAGTTCAATCACATTCTCAGTGAACGCATTAACATTTTCAGAAAAAGTTGCCGCTCCCCCTGCAATGGCCGCTGCGGCTGTCCCTGCCGCCATGATTCTCTTAAGTCTTTTACCAATGCGCTTTGGCTCTTGCGTCTCCGGCTTGCTGAGATCCCCTGCCAGGTCATCTAGTTCCATCATGACTTCTTCCTTTTGTTCCGGAGGAAAAGCCTGAGCGGAGATTCTGAGGGCAGTCATTAGCTGATTGATCGCCTCTTGGTTTTGATTGATGGTTGCAGTCATTGCCCCGTAGTTGGTGCCTGCCACATTTCCAACAGAGCCATAAAAGTGTTGATCGCCCATTGATCGTCCTGCCAGGGTTTTGACGACTCCCATCATCTCTCGATACACCTTGTTTTGTCCCTGCACTTCTCTCAGTTCGAGTTGGGTGGAATAGAGTTGCTTTTGGGTAGTCTCGATACTAGCCTTTAGCTGCTCTAGTTCCGATCCTGTTTCTTCGGCATCTACTCTCAACCGAACAATGAAGGCTTCTCCTTTTTCCTCCATTCCCTGAACAGCGATACCTTTATCGGGATATTGCTGCCTCATCTCCTGGAAGGACTGAAAGAACGCTTGCCAGTCAATTCCCTCGGTAAAGGTAATGTCAATGGTTTCCAATGCACTGGCGATGATTTGAAAGCGCTGTGTAAACTCCCCCGGGGCAAAAAAGCTATCAGGGTCTACTGGCAGCCGTCCTGTAAACTTCTGCGCTTCAGCGTCATAGACACGAAAAATGTAATCGCACTTCACTCTCTCTAAAATGGTAGAGCTACCAAGTTGCCAATCTTGAATACAAGCTCCAGTAAGGGTGGCTTCTGTGAAATCCGTTTGTAAAACCTGGGCTGCACATAAATTAGTGTTACTCAGGTCGGCACGGCGGAGGTCAGCACCGCGGAGGTCAGCACCGCGGAGGTCGACACGGCTGAGATCGGTGCCACTAAGGTCGGCACGGTTGAGGTTGAGACCACTGAGGTCAACATCGCTGAGGTCAGTATCGCGGAGGCTAGCACGGCTGAGGTTAATATCACTAAGGTCAGCATGGCTGAGGTCGGCACGATTGAGGTTGGCACGGTTGAGGTTGGCGTCGCTGAGAATGGCATCGCGGAGATTGACACGGCTGAGATTAGCACAGCTAAGGTCAGCATCGCTGAGGTCAGCACGGTTGAGGTTGGCACGGTTGAGGTTGGCGTCGCTGAGATAAGCACCACGAAGGTCGGCATCGCGGAGGTTAACATGGCTGAGATTGGCAACGCTGAGGTTAGCATCACTAAGGCTGGCTCGGCTGAGGTCGGCAGCATGGAGGTCGACACCGCGAAGGTTAACACGGCTGAGGTCAGCATCGCTGAGGTCAGCATCGCTGAGGTCAGCATGACTGAGGTCAGTACCGCGGAGGTCAGCACCGCGGAGATCCATCTCATCATATGGATTCTCCATTCTCCATCTATTCCAGTCTTTAACACCTAGCTCCAGACAATTAACTCATCCTCATTTGCTATCACTTTAAGCCAACATTTTCACCTCGTCATTATGCTCATTTTCTCCTCAGGACATTCAGCTTATTGTCCTGAATCTGAGCCCCAAATTACCTTTTCCCACTTTCACTGCTCTGCTAGATCTACTGAAGCTGGCTAAAGCGGCCTGAGAAATGGCTACTCCCTAAACAAATCTTGCTGCGCTTAACACGCAGGTCACATTTCTCAAAATACTCATAAGCGGTCTACAATTAGCCGCCAAATGCTTCCCTCAAATTTTCCTTGCAAACCCCTTAGAACCATACTTGCTCAGCTTAAACAAATTAAGTTGAGCGAATCTCGTACTAACTAAAAGGTTGCGATGCAAGCTATTTGAACGGAGAGGGAGGGATTCGAACCCTCGGTACGGCTAAACACCGTACAACAGATTAGCAATCTGCCGCTTTCGACCACTCAGCCACCTCTCCAGGCGGATCAACAATCTGTGCAACCCATCATAGCAGACCTCATGAAGTGGGGTTGAAGAATCCGAAGATGATTTTTTTTCGAGAAGCGGCGTGGAAAATAGCCGCATGAGAGATGTCTTATGGAGCTGCAAAGCAGCCTACCTGATGCGATCGCAAAAAATCTGAAGAATCGCTACAGACGGTGTAAAAAATCGGCGATCTCCACTACAGGTAGAGTATTGTGGGACGCAGTGCGATCGCCTATGCCTACATCACCCTGTTTAGAAATTGCCCCTCCTGCCTTACAGGCATGGCTCGCTCAATACCTGACTCCATTCACAAGAGGTTGTGTTCCGCACTCGATGGTTTTTGAGGAGTCCTCACTCTACAGAAATGGTTAAATCCGGTTGGTGGGCGGCAAATTCTAAGAGGGTGCTGAATAATAGGGAGACGGCTCAAAAGTTGTGTTGATGTTTGGGGGTAGGTTGTGATGCAACGGCAGCGACACGGACAGAGATTGTTGTGGAGTTGTGTACTGGGTTTGAGCAGCCTTGGGCTGGGGGCATTGTTATCTGCAGACCTCCCTGGTGGCGTGCTGACAGCTCGTGCGGAAGAATTTACAGAATGGCGCTTCAATCCCGATACTCAGCAACTTGAAGTTGTCGTGCCCGAAAACAGCACCCCCCGTTACTTTTTGCTGGCGCAGCCCGCTCGCATTGTGTTGGATTTGCCGAATACCGATGTGGGCAATGTGGTGAGTGAGCAGGACTACTCTGGTGCCGTGCGGCGCGTACGGGTGGCGCAGTTTGAGCCAGGGGTGACGCGCATTGTACTGGAACTGACACCCGACACAGTGCTGGCTCCTGGACAAGCGGAGTTGACGGAGGTAGAAACCTTGCCTGGAGGCGCAACGCGCTGGACGCTACGACCGTTGCTCGCAGGGGATACTGTCGCTGAAGATACAGCTGAAGAAAACGTGGCAGCGGCTCCAGTCGTAGAGGAACCGGCGATCGCAGCCCCCCCGCTAGAAGAACCCGTTGCTCCAGTAGAGCCAGCGGTAGAGGAGCCCGCGATGGTGGCACCAGCCCCTGAGCCAGAAGCAACAGCTCTTCCGGTGGAAGATGAGCCTGCCATAGTGGAACCTCCAGAAGCAGCGATCGCTCCCGAACCTCCTGCCCCTGAACCTATCCCCACCCTCGATCCGCCCGCCGAACCTGCCACTCCAGCACCAGAAGTGGTGCCAACTGAACCATCGCCAGAAGAACAGCCCGATCCCTTCGCTGCAGAAGCCTTCCCGAATGATGAACCCGTAGCATCTCCGCCACTGACTCCAGATGGCGCAGAACCCGAGGTTGCACCCGAACCACCAGATGAACCTGCGCCGCTTGGCACTGAGGAATCACCTTTAGTTGATGAGGGAGCCGAATTTCTTCAAACGGAACCCGCATCGCTGCCGCTGATCCAGTCGTCTGTGGGAAACGGCAACATGGATGAGGCTGGAGAAGAGGCGATCGCCTTCGACAGCTCTGTCGCTATCGATCCAGACGATGAGGAGAATGCGATCGACATCCCCATCGACTTTCCGGAACCCACCGAGCTTGCCGACCCCGAACTAGAGGGGGCAGATCCCGAATCCACAGGATTTCCTCCCACATCCGAAGACACGAACGAGGCAGACAGCGTCACGGTTCCGCCCCCAGATGATGTCGAGCCAAGCCCTGAACCCGAGGAAATCGCTGCGGCTCCAACGGACCCATTGCTGCTTATCCCATCGGGCACGACGCTGCGGCTTCGCTATCCCGGCAATACACCTATCGCGTTGGAAGACGATCAGGTGTGGCAGGAGGTGCTGGTACTAGCCGAACCGATTCAGGATGAACAGGGCAATGTGCTACTTCCTGCGGGCAGCGAGATATTGGGACGGTTTGAAGCCAGCAGACGAGGGAGCCGCTTTATCGCTCAGGCGATCGCCATCGACGAACAAATCATTTTGTTTGAGGCAGAATCCGATCGGGTTCGGGGCGATGATAATTCGCCCCGTACAATTGCGCCAAATCAGATCATTGAGCTAGATGTTGACGAAGATGTGCGTCGGACGGCTGTGGGGGGATGAGGGTTCGGAATTGAACGCAGACGAACGCGGATGAACGCAGATGGGGTGGATCAAAACGCTTGGTGTCTTTGTGACCTTATATTTTTTATCCGACAGCCTACATCGTTCCTCGGAAGATGCCTTGGGGGCGGACGAGCAGGACGACGATCATCAGTAGTAAGGCAACGACGAGCTTGTATTCCGAGGAGAAAAGGTAGGTGCTAAGTTCCTGGCTGATGCCGATGACGAAGGAACCTGCGATCGCCCCATAGGGATTCCCAATACCGCCCAAAATGACCGAGGCGAACATGGGCAGAATCAAGAACCAGCCCATATCGGGACGCACGGCGGTGATGAGTCCGTACATCGCGCCACCCAAGGACGTTAGCCCTGCCGCCAGCACCCAAGTCCAGACCACCACCTGTTCAACGTTAATCCCTGATACCCGAGCCAAGTCCACGTTGTCGGCGACAGCTCGCATGGCCTTGCCAACCTTGGTGTGTTGTAGCAGATAATGCATGCCCACAATGGCGAGAATGGCCAGCCCAATCACCAGGATGCGGCTAAAGGTGATGCGAATGCCGCCAATGTCGAAGGCACTGAATACGGGCAGGTCATACTGTTTGTTGCCCGCCCCCCAAACTAGGATGATGCCGTTTCGTAAAAAGAGCGCCAGCCCAATGGAGATGATGATGAGGGTGGTGGATGAGGCGCGGCGATCGCGCATCGGCGACCACACCACTTTCTCAAGCAGGAGTGCCACGGCAATGGTGAGCAAGGCTCCGGCAATCGTCGACATCCAAAGATTCAGACCTAGGGCATTAGCTGTCCAAGTGAAATAGGCACCCAGGGTCATCATGTCGCCATGGGCAAAGTTGGCGAGGCGCAGAATGCCGTAGGTGAGGGTGAGGCCAACCGCAGCGAGGGCGATGATGCTGCCAACAGCCACGCCATTGACGAGGGTTTGGATGAATTGCTGATCCATAGCGGGTGGGGAAAGGGGTGAGAAATGATTCAGAGGATTTTCAGTAGCGTACCAGAGAGCTTGGGGGATAGGAGAAGGATGGGAAGAAATTAACCACAGAGGTACAGAGGACACAGAGAGTATCCTTCTGGCACTCAACAACTAATTTCTTCCCTTTGTGTCTTTGTGTCTTTGTGCCTTTGTGGTTCCACTCCGTAGACCGCTCAAAGAAAGCGATAATAGCGAGACTGTCTCCAACCTTTGCGCACTCCAACCATGCCCCGGTTTTCTTCTATCAAAGGCGTGCGGGTTGTGGCGATCGCTGCTCTCATTTTCTGGGTGGCCTGCTGCATCTTTGCGCTGCAACGGTATTTCAACTTCTACCCCACCTATGTGGCCTTTGATCAGGGCATCTTCAATCAGGTGTTCTGGAACACGATGCATGGGCGGTTGTTTGAGAGTTCTCTGTCGTCTACCGAGTCGATTAACGTGCTGGTGGATGGAGAAGCGCCGACGGTGTTCTATCGGCGGCTGGGGCAACATTTCACCCCCGCGCTGCTACTCTGGGTGCCCTACTATGCCTTGGTGCGATCGCCCGCTGGATTATCCGTGCTGCAAATCACGTTGATTACGGCGGCAGGCTTTGTTCTGTATGCGTTGGCGCGGCATTACCATCCACCCCGGCTCTCCGTTTTCATTACCCTCAGCTATTACTGTGCCAACGCCATCATCGCCCCGACGCTGGCCAACTTCCATGACCTGTCGCAACTGCCGCTCTATCTCTTCACCGCATTCCTAGCACTGGAAAAGCGCGTGTGGTGGTTGTTCTGGGTGATGATTGGGCTGACCCTACTGGTGCGAGAAGATACGGGAATCGTGCTGTTTGGGATTGGGCTTTACTTCATCCTCAGCCGTCGCCACTGGCGGGTGGGAGCGCTGGTCTGTGTCTTCAGCGTAAGCTACATCGTGCTGGTGACGAATGTAGTGATGCCACTGTTTTCCGAGGATATTTCGCGGCGGTTCATGGTGGAACAGTTTGGCCATTTCATCGACAACGAGGAAGCTTCGACGGTGGAGGTGTTGTGGGCGATCGTCAGCCAGCCCGGTAAGCTCCTTGCCAATCTCTTCACGCCCCTCGATCGTACCCTCAACTACCTTCTGGGGCAGTGGCTTCCCCTCGCCTTCGTCCCGGCACTTTCCCCCTCCGCCTGGGTGATGATCGCCTTCCCCCTCACCAAAACCTTGATGCGGCAGGATCCCACTGCCATCTCGCTGCATTTGCGCTATGCCCTCACCTTTGTGCCAGGGCTGTTTTATGGCGCAATTCTCTGGTGGGCACAGCATCCTCTGCAATTCCAGCCCAAGATTCAGAATTTCTGGAAGGTGTGTATTGGGCTCGCCTTGGTACTGACGATCGCCTCCAACCCCAACCGCGCCCTCTCCATCGTCATTCCCGACTCGTTTCAGCCCTGGGTCTATGCCGCCCCCACTGAGCAGTGGAATCATGCTCAGGCCGTGCGGCGGCTGATGCGACGGATTCCTCCCGACGCCAGTGTGTCGGCCACCAGCTACCTGATTGCCCATCTCTCCAACCGCCGCTCTGCGGTGCGCTACCCCGAACTCCGCATCCAAGAAGATGATGGCGACGTGCGGCTGGTGGATTATGTGTTGATGGATTTCTGGTATCCGCGATTGTTCCAGCGCGCCTTCGACGATGAGCGCCAAACCTTGCAAGGGATGGACGAGATCCTTGGCACATGGCTCGGCAGCGGCGAGTATGGGATGGTTGGTTTCCAGAGTGGTGTCGTTTTCCTGCGCAAGGGAGCAGAGTCTAGGCCCCAGGCAGTAGAGCGTTGGGAGCGATTTCGGAGAACGTTCAGCGCCATAGGCTGAAGCTCATGCTCTAAAGATTCACGCCCTACAGATCATTCAGGAACAGCACATCGGTTTACTGTCCATATTCTTCGTCGAAGATAATCTTGACCCACTCTGGAGGGTCGGGGATGGGATTGCCCAGGCGTTCCAGTAGCAACCACCCTGCCAGGTGGACGGTGAAGAGATAGACAAAATCGCTGAGGAGCACCGTGCCGACCGTGAGGGCTTGCACCCAAAAGAGATTGACTTCCCCCAGCGCTCCGACTCCGAGCCATCCCCAACTCACCAAAATTGAGAGAATCCACTGGATGAAATCGGCCAGACGGCTGGTGAGGTAGATCCACAAATCTTCTCCTAAGAACATGGAGAGAAGCCAGACACGAACGAAAAAGCTGAGGCTAGCGAGAATGGCTCCAGTCGTAATCGATCCGGCCCACTTCATGCCATGCTTCCAGGTCGCACCCAGCTGGACGCCCAAAAGACCATAGGGGATGAGGAACAGCAGGCTGAGGTAAGGCCCCATGAGGATGGAGAGCAAGAGGGCCGTTACGACCAGCCCCACAATCCCTGCTCGTCTGCCCCACCGCAGGTAAATCAACGCGAGGGGCAAGGGAAAAATGACACGCATCCAGGCGACGAGGCTGAGGTAGTAGCTCGCCAGCCAGAGCAGGCTAGTGGTACTGGCAAAGAAGGCGGTTTCCACTAGAACCAGCGGCGGCGGCGACGGCACGGGTGGGTTGATGGGAAGAGCCGCCGGGGTGCTAAGGGGACGGGACAGCTCTTCTTCGACGGCTTCGAGTTCGGCGACGAGGTCTGCATTGGTGGCATCGTCGGATGGCGATCGCTCCGATGCTGGGTTGGGATCGTTGGGAGGCTGAGAATACTCGTCTGAACCGCTCATGAAGCTGTAAACATTCCGCTCATCTTAATATTCCGCTCATCTACTTTATCGCTTTTGTTAGCCATCCGCCGCTTGTTTGCGAAAGTGGACATGGCCTAACGCTCAGTACAGGACAAAAAATTAAACCCCAGCTAAAACCCTGGATTTTGTCCTGTACTCAGGGCCTAACGTCACACCAGACCTAGCATCAACGATAGAGGGCAGACCGCATTGGGTAATTTTGGAAGAACTGCGCATCGACCAATCGGTGGAATCTATCGGTTTCGAGTTGTAGAGTGACATCGGAAGCATGGGCGATCGCCCTAAAATTCTGCTCCAACCATCTGCATCGAAGCGGCTAAACGAGAGTAACCAGGAAGGGTGTATGCAACTTGCGTATCCATTGCCATTGGAATGGTCAAAAACTGACGAGGGAAAAACAGACTGCCACAACGACCAAAAGTGGCTGAATGGAGTCACCCAAAATGCTGCGCCATTTTCTGATTGGTGGGCAAAGGCACGGGTGATCCAACTGGCGTACCGTCCCATGCATGAGGCCGATCCGAAGATCTATCAGGGCTTGACGACGGTTGATGACATTCGCCGAGTGCTGTTCGAAGAGTTGTATACCCATTGCCAGACGCGCGATGAGGCGCAGTGTACCAAAATGTATCCCGGCTTTTTCAAGTGGGTGACGGCTGAGTTCATTATTGAGACGCTCACCTACTGGAAAAATAAGCAGTTCACCAAAGCCATCAGCCGCAACTTTGAGGTCTATCGTTACATTGAGCAGCGTGATCCAAGTAAGGGCGATCGCGTCAACCGCAACACATTTCTGGTGGTCAGCACAGCTCCCATTTCGCTGTCGGCCAACCGCCGTCTGCCCCATCCTCAAAAATTCCGCCCCCTCTTCAACGTCGATGAACTGGCCGATCTGATCCAGGAACGCCGGATCAATGCCATGACACTACGAACTCACGGCTACGCCAATCCGGCTCACGACTTTTTTGAGTTCCTGACCAACGAAGCCAATGCGCTATTCGATGAGGCCACCACGCCCGAGCAGTCTTGGGATATCGTGGCCGATGACCATCTTTATATCGGCTATCACTGGCCCAGTGAGTTTCCGCTGTTTAACCGGGGCTTGATTCAAGACTCCCTCAGCAACATCGAGATTCTTCTGAAGTTTCTGGTCAGTCTCTTTTTGCTAAGTCTGTTGCCAACGGTGGCGCTACTCGGGCTGTTGGTGCTGGGTGGTGTCACGTTGGGATTTCAGTGGATTTGGATCATGGCCGGGGTCTATATCCTATGGCTGTCATTGTTCAGTTTGCTGCGGGGGGTGGTCTATCAGCGCGATCGCTACCGAGCCGTTCACTATGGCGCACCGGATCTAGCGGAATTTTTCTGGCGGCTCGATCGCCGTCTAACTCGCCGACTGATTGGCTCTCGGGCTGCTTCATCCAACGATATGAGTGCCCAGGCCGAGCGCATCCTGGCGCGAAAACGCCTACGCGTCAACCTAATTGGGCATAGCATGGGCGGTCTGGTACTGGTCAATATGCTGCGGGTGCTATCCGATCGCTTTGGCAAAGATGATCAATTGGATGAGCAAGCGGGGCAATTTGGCGATTGTCTAATCTTGGGCAAGATGATTCTGGCGTCTCCCGACATTCCCCTAGAGCTGATTCGGGAAGGGCGCAACAACTATGTGCGTTCGGCCATGCGGCGATGTGAGCAGATTTATCTGATGTCGAGCGATCGCGACATCGTCCTCCGCTACCTGTCCACCCTAGGTAATTGGTTCACCGAACCCAGTGTCGAAATGTCGGGCTTGCGGCTGGGCAACCTGTTTCTGCCACCCGATGCCGAGCGAGTAATGCGGCAAAGGAATAAGCGAGGCAAACGGGAAAGCCTCAAAATCCTCTTGGTGCGGGGAGCCGTCATCAGCCGCAGTGCGGTGCGTCCCACTTCCGCCTACGACCTATTTGAGAACATCACCTATCTCGACTGCTCCAAAATGAAGGGCGTCAATGCCACCACCCTCGACCTCAATCCCCTCACAGCAATTCCCATCGACCTGATCACCGCCCTCTTCTACGTCATGGGTCGAATTGATGCCCACGGCGGCTACTTTTTTACCTATACCCCCAGCTTTAAGCTCATGCCCTTCCTGATGCAAGCGATCGCCCCCACAGAGGAAGAGGTGCGGGCTCAGATTGATCGATGGGATCCACGGCGGCGCATGATTCGCTTCCTCTATCGCATGAGTCCGACACCCGGTGGCAACGATTCTCAAGATTCCAGCAATAATAATAAGCAAGAGGCGGAAGTTGTTTCGCCTCGACCTTAACCCGCTCCCTTGTGACGCACTTTATGCTGGACTCCCTCAATAAGCTGCCTCGATTTTTTACCATTGGGCTAGCGTTTCCGGTCATCTTTCTCAATGGCTGGTTGCTGCTTCTGTTGGCAAACTCGCTACAACCCCTTGTCAGCACTTTGATCGCGGCTACCCTGATCGCCTTTCTTCTGGATTATCCCATCCGCTTTTTGCAGCAACGGGGCGTGAATCGCGGCATCTCAGTGGCCATCGTGCTGTTGCTGTTTGTCGTGCTGGTGACGGTGCTGGTTATTTTTCTGGGGCCTGTCATTCTGCAGCAAGCTAACGAGCTGCTGACACGCCTCCCCGAGTGGCTGAAGTCGGGGCAAACCCAACTGAAATCCCTCGAACTTTGGGCACGGGACCAACAACTGCCCATCGATTTCAGCACAACCAACCTGAACCAATTGATTGAGCGCCTGACCAGTATATTTCAATCGCTCACCAGCCAGGTTGTCACCATCGTATTTAGTGCGATCGGTAGCATCGTCAACATCTTTCTCTCCGTCGCCCTCACCATCTTTATCGTGCTGCGCGGTGAAAGTTTGTGGAACGGCATCCTCAGTTGGCTACCCACCAAGTGGAGTCGGCTCGTCCGCGAATCGCTCCCCAAAAACTTCGAGCGCTTCATTGCCGGACAAGTAACCCTCGCTAGCATCATCGGCGTCGCTCAGACCACCACCATGATGATTTTGCAGGTACCCCTGGCGCAGTTGTTTGGCTTTGGCATTGGCCTCGGCAGCCTCATCCCCCTCGGCGGCATCACGGTCATCATTACCGTCAGCCTCCTGCTAGCTCTGCAAAACTTCTGGTTGGGGTTCAAAGTGTTGGTCTTCGCCATTCTGATCAACCAAGTCTGTGAAAACCTCCTGGGCCCTCGTATCGTCGGCGAGCTCACCGGGCTTAACCCCGTCTGGATGCTCATCTCCCTCGACCTGGGCATCAAGCTCGGCGGCGCACTCGGGCTGCTCGTCGCCGTCCCGATCGCCAGCTTCATCAAAGCCACCTTCGACACCATTCGCAGCTCCGACACCATCCCCTGGCTCCTAGCCACCGAAGCCAGCAGCAGCGTCAGTACAGCGAGCGAAGCCGCCACGAACATGGAAGAGTCGAGCGAATTGGTCATGAAAAATGACTAATGAATTTGGCTCAATATCTATCCCTACACCGTTTGCAAATTCAGACGAAGCGGGCATAATAAGGTACAAAGTTACTAGCGCATAGTGCCTCCGTTCCCATGATGATTGAGCCTTCCCGTCGCCTGAGTTCGCTGGAATTGAGCCAAAAAATCTTGGAAATGGGGAAAACGGGCGTCTATCGCGAATCCATCTTCGAGGCGCTGCGGCCCTACGCCACCAAGAAACAGATTCGGGCAGCGATCGCCCATGCCAAGCAGTGTGGGCTGCACTCTGTCGCCAATCTGCGGGACGATACCCTCGGCACCTACTACCAACTCGATCTCGTCAAGTACCAAACCCTGAAACCTACCCTGAACGACACACTACCGCTGATGGAGCAGGGGGAACTGGCGCAACAACTGCTGACCACCACCCGCACGTTGCATCAAATTCTCGCCTTTACCCGCATGGCCTGGATGACGCTGGCGATCGCCGCCTGCATAAGCTTCCTCCTGGGTAGCAATCGCCTCGGCTTTGGCACCCTCAGCGGAGCCGTTAGCATCGCATTCCTTTGGGGGGTGCAGCAGCAATGGGTGCGGCGATCGCCTACGGTCAAGGACACGCAACTTAACCCGTTACCTCCAAACGATCGATAGAATCAAAGGCATAAGCGGATCGGAGCAACGGCCTATGACTCTCGTCAGCCAATCCATGACTCTGGAGGACTATCTGCGCTATGACGATGGCACCGATACCCGGTATGCACTGGAAAACGGCCAGTTAGTTATCATGCCACCGGAAAGCGATCGCAATCAGCGAATTGCCTCATTTTTGTTCGCTTGCTTTTTGCAGCAAGGTATTCCACTCGCTCGGCTTCGTATCGGGTTGGAAATTGTGGTCGCAGGTCGCAGAGCCACGACCCGGTTTCCTGATATTGCTATTCTGTCGGAAGAACTGGAAGCAGTTCTAGCAGGAGCCCGTCGAGCAACGGTCATGCTAGACATGCCACCCCCCTCACTGGTAGTCGAAATCGTTAGCCCCGGCTCAGAAAATCGCGATCGCGACTATCGCTACAAACGCTCTGAATATGCCGCGCGGGGTATCACGGAGTACTGGATTGTCGATCCCGTCGAAGACAAGGTAACAATCTTATCGCTCTTGGAAGGATTATATGAGGAGCAAGTATTTGAAGGCGATCGCCCCCTTGCGTCTACTGTATCGCCAGACCTGACCCTGACTGCAACTGAAATTTGGGCGATCGGCTAGAATCTGAATCTAAATTGCGAACAATCCATCAACGAATGGCTTGAGAAAGCCAGCCTCCATCACACACTCTCTATTGCGACAGGATTATCCCAGCTATGGCTGCGATTACGGTCAACCTATCCCCCACCTTTGAGCTAAACGACGATAGCTTCTATGACTTGTGTCGCAATAATCCCGATCTCAAATTTGAACGCACAGCCGATGGGGAGCTAATTATCATGTCATCTGTGGGCGGCGAAGGCGGCAAGCGAGAAGCGGATTTGATTACGGATCTGACGATTTGGAATCGGCAAACCAATCTGGGAGTCGTGTTTAGTTCGTCGGCTGGATTTAAGTTGCCGAACGGGGGCGATCGCTCTCCCGATGCCGCCTGGGTCAAGCAGGAGCGCTGGGATACACTCACCCCTGCCCAACGCCGCCGCTTCCCGCCCATCGCCCCAGATTTCCTCATCGAACTCCGCTCCGAATCCGACGAGCTAGAGCCTCTACGCAACAAGATACAGGAGTACATGGATAATGGCGTCAAACTGGGTTGGCTGATTAACCCACAAGGCCAACAAGTCGAGATTTACCGCCAAGGCCAAGCTGTCGAAATTCTAGATTCTCCTGAACAAGTTTCAGGAGATCCAACGTTACCAGGCTTCATCCTCAACCTCAGCCGTATCCTGCGCTCGTAATATTAAGTACTGCTGGGAAGTGACGCAATCTAAGGCAAGTAACAAAAGCCACCTAAAGTGGATCTATGCTATAACCAGCGAATATAAAGGACGAGCAGGAATATCAACAGTATGGAACTATCTGTATTAGCTGCACAGGCAGTAAGTATTGCTTGCTGGGCGTTGGATAAAGTGTCTGGCGGAGCTTTGGAGAAAGCAGGTGCAGATGTTCTAGATTTTTTGCGAAGAAGATTTCAGGATAAGCTCCAACTCACAAAGACTGATTCAAAGCTTCTAGAGGCTGCAATTTTAAGCGAAGCTCATACAGATAATAAATTTAGGGAAAATCTTGAACGCCTAGTAAAACAGTATCAATATCAGAAAAGAAAGATTTCTGTTGCACAAAACACTGAATCAGGTGTGAATCTTAATGTTGATCACAACACAGGGCAAGTAGTAGGTCAGCAGTTTTTTCGTTGAACAACATCTTTTTCTCAATCTTAAGAATTCAGATTTAGAGTTCAATAGGAATGTATTCCAAAAGATC
>JBCBSL010000053.1:0-19561 GCA_039819145.1 Cyanobacteria bacterium J06638_22 | reverse complement strand
CAGAAATATTTTTTATGTTGTTTCGTTTGAAAATCAAAAATCAGCAGTTTTGCTTTATGTGAAAAGAGATTCCGGCGAGGCAATGCGTGTTTTTACCCCTGAATTGATTCCGTATTCACCTGTCCAAAAAATAGACAGCAGAGAAAGGTTGATTTTGGCCTAAAACAGTCCAACCCTCTATTGGGAAAGACTTGCAGGGCTGTCTAACAAATTTCGTGATGATTCTTAAGATCTTTCAACCTGTAATTCTTGACTGTAGGTAATGGGGACATCCGTATTTAGTTCGCCACAGAAAATGTCTTGAAAGCCAGGTGTTGATTGGCTTTCAAGACATTTTCTGTGGCGAACTAAAGTGGAAATTACTGAAATCGCAATGAACATGGCAATTATTGCCATGTTCATTGCGAATGCGGTGCTAATCGTGAACCGCCGCTTTGATTTCCTTAAGTTTGGCTTCGATCGCACCACTGGTGAGCAGCTCTTTCGCTTTAGAAAAGCCGTCTTCGAGGGTATTGCAAACGCCGAAACGCCACAGGTAGAACCCGCCGTTCCAAATGGCGGTATCCGTTAGGGGGGCGGGTTTCCCGAGTAACACAGCCGTCAATTGTTCCAGATAGTCTGCTTCTGCGCCCATCGGTACATCTTTATTGCCAAAGCCATAATCTTGGGGATGTAGGAGTAGACGCTCGAAGGAGCCCTCTGGCTGTGCCATGCCAATAATGGCCGTGCGGCTGAAGGGGAGGTCGCAGCTACCCTCCATGCCTTTAACCGTGGTGAAACCTGTTTGATTTTGTAGCGCAAAGGTTTCCCGTGCCAGGATTTCGGTCGGGGGATGTACAAAGCCTGTAACGACATGGGCTTGTCCTTGGTATGGGCACCACATGAGTTCGATGGTTGCCAAGGGAGGCCGTTTGCCAATTTCTTCGCGATAAGCCACCAGGGCATGGGCTTCGGGAAAATGCTGGGGCAAATATACAAAGCCAAAGTGGGTGAGCTGGAGTAGGGCATGAACCTGCTCTAAATTCAGCTGCTCTAGGGGTAAGCCCCAATGCTGCCAAATGGTGAGGAAGGGCAGGCCGTACTTCGTCGGCATGCGATCGCCCCCGTGGAGCAGGGTTGGTACATTCGCCGCCGCCAGCATCAGTGCCGTGATTGGAGTAACGGGAGCGGTGCGCGATCGCCCGTCGTAGGGGCAACCCAGCACCACCAGCGGATGGGGATGCTGAATCGGGGGCAAAATTGGCCCCAGGTCGGCATAGGCATCCAGTAATCCAGCCAACTCCTCGGGCACTGGGCGTTTGATGCGGTGGGCGATGAGAAATGCCCCAATTTGCGCTGGAGTTGCGGTCTGGTTCAGCATCAGCCGTCCAGCGATCGCCGCCTCTTCCCGCGTGAGGGGTTTGGAGGTATGGCTACCGCTGCCAACTTTTTTAAGGAGATCACGGAATTCTGTACTCATTCTGTATTCATGGATGAAATTCATGACTCAACGGAGGGAAGCCTGTGCTTATGGATGGCTTGTATGGAGTGCCATTAGCGGCAAGGAATTGAACGGTAACAGGGCCTTTTCTCCTTGCGCCTGCACCAACGAGAAGAAGTGCTGAATCGGGGGAATCGTCATGCGATCGCGGGTGGTGGCGAGTACGACCCGGCGGGTTATGACGGGGTCTTGGGTCGGTCGCACCGCTAGGGATACATCGCCCCGGTTTTCCATCAGGGCGGACTTGGGAAGGAGGGCAATCAAATTTCCCTGGCGTACAACGCCCCGAAATGCATCTAGGGTATTGAGTTCTAGTGCTGCTTGCAAGGGCTGTCCACAGCGATCGAATTGCTCTTGCACGAGTCGCTGCATGCCATACCCATCTTTGAATACGACTTGGGGATAGCGGGTGAGGGCATCCCAGGGAACAGCATCGAATTGAGTAAGGGGATGGTTCGCGGCCATCAATACCTCGACGGGCTCTTCGTAGAGAGTCTGGACATGCATGTCGGTGCTGATGGTGAAGCGCGGATTGTCCATCACGATCACAATATCGACCAATCCATCCCGCAACACTTTAAGGGCGCGATCGCTCCCCAGGGCCGTCACCCGCATCTGCACTTGGGGATAGTCTTGGCAAAACTGTTGCAGAACCGTGGGCAGGAGGTAAGCGCAGACAGAGTGAATGGCCGCCACACAAAGCTCTGGCTGTTTTCCGGCCATCAGGTCGGCAATCTCGTTCGTTGCCTGCTGCCAGTCCTGGCTAATGCGGCGGGCACGGGGGAGCAAGACTTCCCCTGCCACTGTTAGCTTGATCTGCGCTGTGCGGTGGAACAAGACGGCATCCAACTCTGATTCCAGGCTTTGCATCTGTCGACTCACCGTCGACTGCGTTACCCCACAGCGCTTTGCGGCTGCCTGAAAGCTACCTGTTTCTGCGACGGCTAAAAATGCCTCTAGTTGCTCCAGGCGCATGGTTCTCCGTATCTAACAAAGGGAAAAATTTATGGATAATCCTGACAGAGGTCGATAGGTCAGTTCGTATCAAAAGCTGCAAAATGGATTATCGGGCGAGTTGGCGCAGGGCCGCATCGGCGTAAATCTGCACACGCTCATCGGTATCTTGGCAAAGATGAGTGAGGAGGGATGGCGCTCCCTCGACTTGCAATTGCCCCAAAGCAAGGGCAAGGGCTTGCTTCAGATCGGTAGCCTGGGGATCGTGGAGCAGCGATCGCAACCACTCACACAGGGCATTGCCTGCGGCCTGCTGTAAGGGGGGTGCCTCCATCCGGCTGAGCATATCGATGAGTTCGAGCCGCACGGCTTGAGAGGCTTTCTCCCAGGTTGCGATCAGCGCATTCAAACTAATGTCTTGGGGGTGCCAGCCGAGTCCTTGTACAAGCGCAATTTGTAGGATTTCAGGGGTATGAGGAGCATGCAGGGCTTGGATCATGGCCGCGATCGCGGATGGCGTGCCTAAGCGCCCCAATGTTCGAGCGGTTGCTTGGCAAACTGGCAGCGACAGATCCCACAGATAAGGCACTAGCGCATGCGCTAATTCGGGTGTATTCTGCTGCTCAGCCCATCGTCCCAATGCCGTCACGGCTTCTTGGCGTATCGTGGTATCGGGGTCATGGAGGGATTGTAATAGGGTCTCGACGACCGCATCCGATTGATGCCGACTCTGAAGTGTACCCAGGGTGGCGATCGCCGTAGCCCGTACCGCCGCATTGGTATCGGTTGCAGCGGCCAGTAAGGGCGGCAGGGCATCGGGATGGCGGATATTGGCCAGGGTTCGCACCGCCAGCAACCGCTGACCGGGTCGGTCCATCAAATGGGTCAATGGGGCAATACTGGCTGCACCAAATTGCCCCACTGCCGCTACCGCCGTTGACTGCAATTCTTCATCTGCCGTGGTAGTCAGCAAGTTGAGCAGGGCGTCCAGCACATGGGGTTGCTGAAAATGCCCCAGGGCACGGGCTGCAAACCAGCGCACTTCCCACTCCATTCCTTCGTCTTGCAACAAATCAAGTAGGGGCGCGATCGCTGCCTCACCCACGTCGGGAAACTGCTTCACAACCTGCCAGCGATGTTGGAAATCTCCATTGATCAAGCCATTTAGGGCCGTTTTCAGTTGATGCTCTGGTGGGACTCGCGAGGGGCGTAGCGATCGCGTGCCATCACTCGAATCTGGCTTAAGCGGAATGGAATGCTGTTGCATAACTGCTGTTGCATCACGATTGAGGGTGCGAGAACAAAGACTGTTCCAGTGTGTCCTATAGCTACCCCAAAGCCAGGATGCCAATAGGTTCGTGGTGGACATATCCCATCCGTTGATGCAGATATTGCATGGAATTTCGCTATTTTTGCATAATTGAACATAGGAGCTTCGTAGAACCGTCCTGAGTACGGGACAAACCCCAGCTAAAATCCTTGTTTTTGGGTAGCGCGGGCGGTGCCCAAAAACAAGGATTTTAGCTGGGGTTTGATTTGGTGTCCTGTACTGAGAGAACCGTCCCAGCGTGGCACCAATACATTTCATTAGCAAGCCAAAACCTTTAGGGCTTCCCCAACGCTCTACAATGCTGGAAAGGATTTGAACCAAGCAGTTGGAGGCAAGAGAGAAGGTAATGGCTGTGAAAAAAGGGGATCTGGTGCGGGTGGTGCGCGAGAAGTACGAAGGAAGCGTCGAAGCATTGGCTAGTGATGCCCGTCTGCCCACCTATGTGTTTGACACAAAAGGCGAAGTACTCGATACGAAGGGCGACTACATGTTCGTTAAGTTTGGGCGTGTACCCACCCCCGCATTTTGGCTGCGGGCGGATCAGTTAGAAAAATTTGAGTAATCCTGCGATTTCTTAAGGAATTGCGGCAGTTGTAGAGGATGAAGGCGATCGCTTCTTATCGTAGAAAGGTAGGGGAATACGTCTATCCATTCCTCCTGATTTCGTCGCTGTCTTTCTTGGTTCAAAGCTATGAGCCTCATCCCTCCTGCTACGCCTATCTGTAAACCCGTCCAGGTCGCTGTCATTGGGGCTGGGCATGTGGGGAGCACCCTGGCTCAGCGCATTGCTGAAAAGAATTTAGCCGACGTCGTGCTGCTGGACATTCTGGATGGGTGGTCCCAGGGGGTGGCGCTGGACTTGATGGAAGCGCGGGGGCTGGAGGAGCACGATCGCCTTCTCCGGGGCACATCCGATTATGCGGACACCACTGGGTCTGACATTGTGGTGATTACCGCTGGCTTTCCACGCAAACCTGGCATGAGCCGCGATGATCTACTGAAGATGAACGGGGGAATTGTGCTGCAGTCCATCCGGCAGTCGGTCGTCTATTCCCCTCAAGCTCTCTTCATCGTGGTCACCAATCCTTTGGATGTGATGACCTACCTGGCTTGGAAAGCTTCGGGGCTGCCACCCCAGCGCGTCATGGGCATGGCCGGCATTCTGGACTCAGCTCGTTTCCAAACCTTCATTTCACTGGAACTGGGGGTTTCCACCTCCGATGTGGATGCCATGGTGTTGGGGAGTCACGGTGACTTGATGGTTCCCCTGCCCCACTACTCCACGGTCAATGGCATTCCCATTACCGAGCTGATGGATGCCGCCACGATCGATCGCCTGGTCAATCGCACCCGCACTGCCGGAGCCGAAATCGTTGGCATGATGAAAACCGGGGGAGCCTACTACGCCCCAGCCTCGGCCACCTGTTTGATGGTGGAAACTATTTTGCGCAACCGATCGCGCCTGTTGCCCGTCGCCGCTTACCTCACCGGACAGTACAAGCTGGAGGATGTGTATATCGGCGTTCCGGCACGGCTGGACTGTGGCGGGGTAGAAACCATTCTGGAGCTACCGTTGAGCGATCGCGAACTCGCGGCTCTACACAAATCCGCCGAAGCGGTGCGGAGTGGCATTCAAGAAGTCATGGCGCTGCTGTGAGCCTCGGGGGTAGGCGATCGCCCCTGTAATTGAGCGCTCACCCAGTCGAACCAAGCATTTAACCCGTCGCCCGTCTGCGCCGACACCGGAAGGATGGTGCAGTGGGGGTTCATCTGCTGGACATTGGCGGCAATGCGTTCCAAATCAACGTGCAGGTAGGGCGCCAGGTCCATCTTGGTGACGAGCAGGCAATCCGCTTCCTGGAACATCACCGGATACTTCAGTGGCTTGTCTTCCCCTTCAGTCACGCTGAGCAGCGCCACCTTGGCATGTTCTCCCACCTCAAATTCTGCGGGACACACCAGATTGCCCACGTTTTCCACAATCACCAGGTCAAACTGCGTGGGGTCATGCTCCTCGCTAAAGCGGTGGATGCCCCCAGCGACCATCCGCGAGTCCAGGTGGCATGATCGCCCGGTGTTGATGGCAAACACGGGAACTCCATACTGGCGTAGGCGATCGGCATCGAGTTCGGTAGTCATATCCCCTTCAATCACGGCGATGGAGAGGCGATCGCGCAGAGCCGCCAGCGTCCGCTCGATCAGCACCGTCTTGCCCGCTCCCGGACTGCTCATGATGTTGAGGCAAGTAATCCCCCACTCGTCGAAGTGCGCGCGATTGTGATCCGCGCCTTCCTGGTTGGCATGGAGGAGATTGATTTCAAGGGCCGCGTCGAAGGTTTGGTGCATGGTTCGGTAAGGGGGATGAATCGGAAGGGCAACGGGAGGATGTCACCGCCCGTTATTTGGTCTGGCTGCAAGGAGTGTGGGTGAGGGTAACCCTAAAGGCAAACCGTCCCATTCTTTGCCCAGACTTGGAGGATCTAAAATCACTGAGCATTTTCCCATGTTTGCTGATTTGCGGCGAATGGTAAGTCTGAACCGACTTAAATCTGAGCCGATCGCTCACTCAACTACATACTCGACGCGACCGATCTTCAGTTCCCGTCCCGAGCGAATATCTTCCATCGGCGACTGGCAAGTGGGGCAGGTGTAGCGGGTGCCAATGTCGGGGAGATAGTCCTGCTGGCAACGGTGGCAAAAGGCGACCAGCGGAATCTCTTCGATCTCTAGGGTGGCACCTTGTAAAAAGGTATTGCGGGTTTGCACCTCGAAGGCAAATTGCAAACTGGCAGGCTCAACGCAGGTGAACTTGCCCACCGTGAGATGGACTTTGGCGATCGCCCGTTGTTCCGGTTGCGACTCCCACCAGTCTCGCACGGTTAGGATCAGCGCTTTGGTCATATCTGTTTCATGCATTGGCAAACTCGAATCAATCAGGATCATGGATCATATAAAACCCCTGTTTTTTGAGAGAAGCGCGGCTGCGCTTCTCTCAAAAAACAGGGGTTTTATTCATTCGTGAATCTTAGCAATGCCCGACTTTTCGGTATGCCAGGTTTGGAGGGCGGTGCGGTGGATAGCCTGCCACGGCTGTTGGTGCTGGCGGGCCAGGGCGGCACAGTCTTCGTACTCCGGTTGGGCATTAAGGACGGGCTGGTTGGCTTGAGCACGGGCAACCTTGACCCGCACCGTGCCGAAGGGGGTTTCGACGGAGTCGATCTGCCGGTGCAGAATGGTGCGCTGCTGCTCACTCTGGCGAATGCCAAGGGTGGGGGTTTCCCGAAAAAGGATGGCCTTGCAGGGATCGACTTGCTCTGGATGGCAGATGACGGTGACCAATGTGCCCAGTCGTGACTTTTTCATGGCGATCGCCTGACTAAACACATCCAAGGCTCCAGCTTCCAGAAGTAACTGCTGGGTATAGGCGATCGCCTGGGGATTCGCGTCATCCACTTGGGTTTCTAGGACGGTGACGGTTTCACGTTCAGAGCGATCCCCTTCAGGGCGATCGGGGGAATCGGAGCGATCGGGATGATCGTCTATCGGCCTTGGAGTGGTGACATGGGTATGAACTTGGGTCGCCCCCATTCCTAGTTCCGTTTGTTCCCCAATCCAGAGGCGCAGAATGTTTGAAATGGGAAAGTCTCGCGATCCGGCTCCCAGCCCAATTTGCTGCAAGAGCATTGCCGGAGGTTTGCCAAACCCGTGCGCCAGGGTCGTCATCAATGCCGCCCCCGTAGGAGTCACCAGTTCCCGCTCAATACCATTGTTGTAGAGGGGAACCTGCCGCATCTGCCAAAGCTGCAAAACAGCGGGCGCAGGCACAGGCATCCAACCATGGGCAGCCTTTACCATGCCGCCCCCGGTGGGGAACGGCGAGCAATAGATGCGATCGAGTCCGAGCCAATCCAATCCCAGGCACGTGCCAACAATGTCGACCAGCGCATCCAACGCTCCCACTTCATGGAAATGGACTTTTTCGGGTTCGAGGCCATGCACCGTACCTTCGGCGATCGCCATTCGCCGAAACACGGCAAGGCTCCAGGCTTCGGCGCGGGGCGGCAGACCCGCTGACTGGATCTGCTGCTCAATTTCCGGCAAACGGCGGCGTGGGTTGTGGGTATGCTCCGCTTCCGGTTCATGCCCCTGGCTGTCATCATGGGGGTGATGATGGCTGTGGTGGCGAGCTCGAGCATAAGCGGGCGCATCGGGGCGGTCGGGCGGTTCATGCCCTTGGGAAGCTGCTTCGGCAAAGGTGGCATACTCCGAGCCATCCCCCCGGACTAAATCGACGTTCATTTTCGTGGCGGCCTGCCCATTGCGGGTGACGATCTCCGTCCACAATTTCACATCTTGGTCGATGCCCAGCCGTTTAAGATGCGATTGCAAATAGTCTAGCGGTACGCCTGCATGAACCAGTGCGCCCAAGCACATATCCCCCGCGATTCCAGTCGGGCATTCAAAGTAGGCAATTTTTGTCATGCTTAAAGGGTTGTCTTCAAGGGATCAGCAAATATTAGGAGGTATGGGAGGGGATTGGGCGATCGCTTGGCAAACAATCTTCAAATCCGCCTCAATTATCTCAAATATACTTTTCAAAGCAATCGTTCTACCCGCTTATAGCGGTGCGCAACCGCGTCAACTACAGAAATGGTTGTGTGGGGTGCGTTGCGCCCCACACAACCGTACTTAACTAACGTGCATAGCGCTATAGATTTGCCGCAACGATGCTCAAGCCCCCCACATCTACCACCCTATGGCTACCCACTATGTCATTCATCCCGAAACGCCCCAGGCTCGCAAGGTCGAGCAGGTTCACTTAGCCTTACAAAATGGAGCGGTCATGCTCTATCCCACGGATACGGTCTATGCCATTGGGTGTGATTTGCGGGTCAAAGGGGCGATCGAGCGAGTGCGGCAAATCAAGCGATTGGCCAACGAAAAGCCCCTAACGTTCCTCTGCCCATCGCTGTCGAATATTGCCAGCTACGCCTATGTCAGCGACCCAGCCTATAAACTGATTCGTCACTTAATTCCCGGTCCTTACACGTTTGTTTTACCTGCCACCAAGTTGGTTCCCAAGCTGGTCATTAATCCCAAACGCAAGACAACGGGGATTCGCGTGCCCAACAATGCCATCTGTCAGGCATTGTTGCGATCGCTCGACAATCCGGTCATTTCTACCTCGGCACCCACGCCGCCAGAGCGCGACCCGCGCCAGGTCAGTAAGCACGAACTCTTCGACTTCCTGGAGAAATTGGTGGATATCGTCGTTGATGATGGATTGCCCCTAACCGGATACCAGGTTTCGTCCATGCTGGATCTCACGGGAGATGAACCCGTTGTGGTTCGCAAGGGGCTGGGATGGGAGGAGATTGATGATTTACCCTTAGCGATCGAAGTTAATTAAGTTACACCCACCCCGGACAACTGTCACACTACTGTCACATTTGCCCTGATCTGACCTAAATAGGTAGAACCTCTACTCAGTCAGCCTTTGAAGGATTTTTCTGGGTTGTTGAATCGGCGGGTTTATTTCTCCAGTTGTAACCACCTGAGAAAGTGCCATAGCCCCATCCAGGTCTGCCCGGAGTCCCTCAGAATTGAAATGTAGACAGTTCTGGCAACCAGATGACACGACGCACACCGCCGACCGTCGCTGACTTGCTCTACCAAGTTCTGTGCATCACCATCACCAAAAAGCGCTATGAATGTCGAATCCGCGAACTTCTCCAACCTGCCCGAATCGAATCAGCGTCCTCCAGAGCAAAACGCTCCGACGCCATCAACCGGGGATGCACCGACTCCATCTCTGCCAGAAGCGACACAATCTCCCGTTCCTGAGCCTGATCCCGCGTTCGTAAACAAGCTGCGGGAGGACCTGCAAGCGGCGCTGGGCACTTCCTCCACAACCGATAGCGGCAATGCCATTGTGCGGCGGATCGCCATCGAAGTGGAACGGATTTGTGAAAAGAGCGATCGCATCCAAACCTCGGGAGATGTGCAGAGCTGGAAAATGACCCTGGCACAGCACCGTTTGCAAAAGATGCTGACCTACTACAACCTGGGTTCTCGGCGGGGTCGGGTAGAGTTGCATAGCCACCTCTCGGCTATCGTCTATCGCCATATTTCTCGAGGACGGGCGCAGTTTGGCTTCCAAGCGCGATACAACATGATTGAGGACTTTTTGCAGGGCTTTTATATAGAAGTGTTGAAGGTATTCCGCAAAGAAAATCGACTTCCAGCGGACTATTCTCCTCGGAGTCGTCTGGAACTGTCGGAATACATGGCGTTTACCGAGCAATATGCCAAGCGTCGAATTAATTTGCCCGGTCGTCGCAACCAGCAGTTGATTGTGCTGCGGGCTCAGGGCTTTGCCAAGCGCCAACCGGACGAGACCTCGGTGGATATTGAGCTAGCGGTCGAAACCGGACGCGGTGAAGAAGCCGAAGCCCATAGCCGATCGCCCGTTGTGCATCAAGTTCGCGAGCAGATGGTGGCTGATGCGGTGGATCTGTCGGATTCGGTGTTGCGCGATCGCGTCGTCGGCGAACTGGTGCAATATCTCGAAAGCCAGGGTCAGGAAGACTGCATCAACTACCTGACGCTGAAGTTACAGGATTTGTCGGCGCCCGAAATTGATGAAATCTTAGACTTGACGCCCCGTCAGCGCGATTATTTGCAACAGCGGTTCAAGTACCATGTGGAGAAATTTGCGCGATCGCACCGCTGGCAACTGGTTCACCAATGGCTGGGAGCCGACCTCGACCAAAACTTGGGTATGCCGCCGCAGAAATGGAGCGCCTTCCTCGAAATCCTCACCCCGGAGCAGCAAAAGCTGGTGCAACTGAAGGGGCAGGATACCAGCGATACGGCGATCGCCAAAGCATTAAAATGCACGCCCAAGCAAGTTCACAAACGCTGGGTCAAGGTGCTGGAGCAAGCATGGCAATTCCGCAACCAAGAGTGATTCCCACAGTTGATGGGCAAAACGACCATGGAGGGAACGCGGCATCGCCGCGCTTCCTCCATGGTCGTTGCGTTCGAGAATTTTCCCAAATCGAGAAACAAAATAACCTAGGGCTACCGCGAACCGCCATCGGGGACAGGCGGCATTTCTTCGCCCCAGGTTTGCCCATCCATGAAAATTTCTTGAATGTCTTCTGGAATTAGGTCTTCCAGCTGGTGATAGGCCGTTCGCAGTTGCAGCCTGACCTCGGCAGGCGAGACATATTCGCCTTCAGCTTGGAGATAGGCGGCGATGCGCGTTTCGCTCCAGTGAAAGGTCTGCGCCATCAAAACCATCAAGCGCTGGGCCGGATCCAGTTGTTCCATTGCCCGTTCCACATAGCACCACAGCGGTGGCGGTGCGGCCTTCAAGGAATAGTGAATCGATTCGACGGGCGGTAGTTCAGCTTTGTTAATGCACAGCGCGGTGACATTGATGAGCCACGCTTGTAGGGTTTGGTGCTCGGGAGGCAGGGTGGATAGATCCAAATCGCCCAACTCGTAGAACACATAGCGCCAAACCTGAGCAAATAAATAGTCGGCCTGGACGGGCGATCGCGCCGAATGCCGAATCAAGGTCTGCACTAGGGGATGATAGCGGCAAAAGAGGGTGGTGAAATACTGTCCCGAATCCGGGTGGCGCTGAAACAAGGTCAGCAGTTCCTGGTCGCTGTAGTGGGCGAGCGATCGGATTAATGAATGATTGGCGGCAGTAACCGGGGAAACATGCACAGGACTAACCAGCGAATCGCCATAGAGGTATAGCACATAATCTTACTCATCCCGGCTCAATTCGGATAGGTTTTTTGAGCAGGAATGGATTGAATTGGTAAGAATCGGCCTTAGATATTAACCGACACTTATCCTTAGTCCAGGAATTTATCATAGTCCAATCAAGGCATTGCAGCGATCGGACGAACCTCGACTCGGTATACTGGTCAGTAAGAAATCTTAAGGAATACGGAACATTTGCTCTTACGGATTCACGGTAGATTGTCAGAGGTTTTTGTCGATCGCCTGAATTCGCTTACTGGGTTGCGTCAGTTGGCCTGCGTTGGTGCAGATGCGATCGCCAATTGTTCCATACATACCTATCGCTGACTGATTTCTGACTGTTCTTTCAAGTCCGCCGTTCAGCCCTAAAACTTATGACCACAGGGATTGACTTACAAGCCAGCTTTGTCCAGATTCTTGAGCAATTTGGGTTGCCCCACGGAGCCGCCAAGCTCGTCTGGTTGCCACTGCCAATGGTTCTCATCGTTGCAGCCGTCACTGTTCTCGCCCTGGTTTCGACTTGGCTAGAGCGTAAAGTGTCTGCCGCTGCCCAACAGCGAATTGGCCCCGAATTTATGGGGCCTCAGGGGATGCTCGTTCCCGCTGCTGACGTGCTCAAGCTGCTCACGAAGGAAGATGTGATTCCGGCGAAGACGGATCCCTGGCTCTTTACCGTTGCGCCCATCCTGGTATTTGTTCCGGTCTTTCTTTCCTTCCTGATCGTGCCCTTTGGGCAAAACTTGGTGATTACGGATCTGGGCATTGGCATTTTTCTCTGGGTTGCTCTGTCGAGCATCGCGCCTATCGGGTTGCTCATGGCAGGCTACGCCTCCAATAACAAGTATTCCTTGTTGGGAGGATTGCGAGCCGCCGCCCAGTCTATTAGCTATGAGATTCCGCTGGCGCTATCGGTTCTTGCGATCGTTATGATGTCAAACTCCCTGAGTACCATCGACATTGTGGATCAGCAGTCGGGCTACGGCATTCTTGGGTGGAACATGTGGCGTCAGCCCGTGGGGTTTATCATCTTTTGGATTGCAGCTTTGGCCGAATGTGAGCGGATGCCCTTCGACTTGCCAGAAGCCGAAGAAGAGCTAGTGGCGGGCTACCAAACGGAATATGCAGCAGTGAAATTCATGCTGTTCTATGCGGGTTCCTACGCTAACTTGGTGCTGTCAGCGTTGTTGTTTGCCGTTCTGTATATGGGCGGATGGGAATCGCCGATTCCAGTAAGCTGGATCGCTGGGGTTTTGAATGTGAGCGAGACGGCACCCTGGTTTCAGGTGGTGTCAGCCAGCTTGGGTATCATCATGACCCTGTTCAAGGCTTACTTGCTGTTATTCTTGGCGATCTTGCTCCGCTGGACTGTTCCCCGTGTTCGGATTGACCAACTGTTGGATTTGGGCTGGAAGTTCTTGCTTCCGATTTCTTTGGTGAATCTACTCCTTACCGCTGGGCTGAAGCTGGTCTTTCCCGGTGCCTTCGGTGGATAAACCGTTCGTGCTACTCCGTCGTCTCCGTTGCAGAGAGAACTCTAACCATGATGAAATTCCTCAAGCAAGTAACCGACTACACCAAGGAAGCGGTGCAGGCCGCGAAGTACATCGGTCAGGGCTTATCAGTCACGTTCGATCACATGTCTCGTCGTCCCGTCACGGTGCAGTATCCCTACGAAAAGCTCATTCCATCTGAGCGGTTTCGGGGACGGATTCACTTTGAGTTTGACAAGTGCATTTCCTGTGAAGTGTGTGTTCGGGTTTGCCCTATCAATCTTCCAGTTGTGGATTGGGAATTCGATCGCGACACCAAGAAGAAGAAGCTAAACCATTACAGCATTGACTTTGGTGTTTGCATCTTCTGCGGCAATTGCGTTGAATATTGCCCGACCAACTGCCTCTCTATGACGGAAGAGTACGAGCTATCGACCTACGATCGCCACGAACTCAACTACGACAACGTGGCGCTAGGACGCTTGCCCTATAAGGTAACGCAGGATCCGATGGTGACGCCGATTCGCGAGCTGGGATATCTGCCCAAGGGTGTGACGTCTGGCCATGACCTGCCTGCTGGCTCTCGTCGAGCGGGGCAAATGCCCGAAGAAATTTTGGCTCAGATGGAGTCCGAAGCGCCCAAGGAAGAAGCAAAAGCAGCGGAATAGTCTGCGTTTAGGTCTATTCCACGGGATAATTTCAAAGTGACAGTGCATTGATCAACCGTTTAAGAAGGTGGCGAAGCCATGAATCTTGCAGAGGGCGTTCAAATTGTGTCGTTAGGGGTGTTGGCCTTTTTAATGCTGACCACTGCCCTGGGCGTTGTGCTTCTCGACAGTATTGTTTACTCCGCGTTCCTGTTGGGGGGCGTATTCATTAGCATCTCTGGGCTGTATATCCTCCTCAACGCAGGGTTTGTGGCAGCGGCTCAGATCCTGATCTATGTCGGAGCGGTCAATGTTCTGATTCTGTTCGGGATCATGCTGGTGAACAAGCGGCAAGACTTTGAACCTGTTCCCAATGCTTGGTTAGGGAAGGCCGCAACAGCCGTTGTTTGCTTCGGGTTGTTTGCACTGCTATCGACGATGGTGCTGGCGACAGAGTGGCCCATTTCCAACGGAGCCATCGCCGGGGACATGGCGCTTGTTGAAATTGGTAAGCATTTCTTCAGCGATTATCTGCTGCCGTTTGAGCTGGCTTCAGTCTTGCTGCTAATGGCACTCATCGGGGCGATTGTCCTGGCACGGCGCGAGTTTCTGCCCGAGGAACTGGCGGATAGTACCGATGAGGTACTAACGCTGCCCGAGCGTCGGCGTGAACTGACTTCGACAACCCGCCAATAAGCAATGGGTAATCTGGCCTAGGGAGCGCTCGCTTCCCAGTCCAAACCCTCAACGAACTTGCAGCCGATCGGTTTAGTGAATTTTCTGGCTTGACTCATCGAGCTATTCTCTCTCGCACTTATTTGACGCACCACAGACACAGGTAGGAGTTATGGAGCTTCAGTACTTTTTGCTTTTAGCCGCGGCTCTCTTTTGCATTGGCATTTATGGACTGGTCACAAGCCGCAACGCGATTCGAGTGTTGATGTCCATTGAGCTACTGCTAAATGCTGTGACGCTCAACTTGATGGCCTTTTCTAACTACTTGGATCCCACCGTTATTCGCGGTCAGGTGTTCACCGTGTTCGTTATCACCATCGCTGCGGCAGAATCGGCTGTGGGCTTGGCGATCGTGCTCTCAATCTACCGCAACCGTGACACGGTCGATATGGAGCAGTTCAACCTGCTGAAGTGGTAGGTTCGGCTTCAGTGTTGAGCCTGCGGTTTCGTAGCCCGCGACGGCAAATTTTGCTCTCATAGTTGCGACGGCCGTTCTCCCAAACGTGCCTTCTAGATTAATCCAACCCCTCTGCCGATGACATTCCACTCTCGGCAGGAGGGGTGTGATTTTTTTGGAGAAATCTCCTAAGCTTGTCAAGGAGAAAGAAGACTCGTTGCCACGCAGGTTGAATTTGTGCAACTCAAGCAAGTTATCATTGCGCACAAGTCAGGAGACGCCAATAGCAAACGGTGGGCAGAGCGCTGTGCCCAGGAATTAGAAGCAAGGGGAATTCACGTTTTGCTTGGCCCCAGTGGGGCGAAGGATAACCCCTACCCAGTATTTTTGGCTTCGGTGACTCAGCCGATCGATTTGGGTATTGTTTTGGGGGGAGATGGAACGGTTTTGGCGGCGGCGCGCCATCTCTCCGAAGATGGCATCCCAATCCTTGCTGTCAATGTCGGTGGGCATCTGGGCTTCTTGACCCAGGAACTCGCCCTGTTTCAAGACACGGAGGCCGTCTGGGATCGATTGCTCCAAGACCGCTTTGCGGTTCAGCAACGGATGATGCTCCAGGCACGCACCTTTGAGGGTAATCGTACAAATCTGGAGCCTATGAGCGATCGCTTCTTCGCCCTCAACGAAATGGCGGTCAAACCGGCCTCTGCCGATCGAATGGTCACTTCGATTCTGGAAATGGAAGTGGATGGCGAAGTCGTTAACCAATACCAGGGCGATGGGTTGATTGTCGCGACCCCAACCGGATCAACGTCCTACACCGTGGCGGCTAATGGCCCGATTATGCACCCTGGGATGAATGCGATCGCCGTCACGCCCATTTGTCCCCTTAGCCTCTCTAGCCGTCCCATCGTTCTTCCCTCCGGCTCCACCGTCAGCATTTGGCCCCTCGCTGACCACGAAATCAACACACGCCTGTGGATGGATGGGGTGATGGCGACCACCATCTGGCCCGGACAGCGCGTCGATGTGCGAGTGGCTGAATGCCAAGCAAAGTTCATTGTGCTGCGAGAGAACTATTCCTACTACCAAACCCTTCGGGAAAAACTCCAGTGGGCAGGCACACTGGTGCGCTATAGCAACAACCACCGAAATTGACGTTCATATAGTGCTACACGCTCACGCAAACAGAATTGTTGTTGAAAACCTTGTGCTGCTAGCCTTTCAAGAAAAACATCCAAACGATTTACTCATTGCAAATCGTTTGGATGTTATAGGTATGTCTAGAAATAAGGCGCGATCGCCCCTCACAGAATGGTGCAGCCTAGGACGGTGATGCACTGAGATTGCGAGGATTCCAGCGCGATCGTCGCTCCTCAATGTGCATTGTTGCCTCATCTTTTTTCAGATGGCGCGGACTGCTCTCGAACGAAAGCGACGACGGCAACGGATCCGTTCCATACTCGGCACGAATGAAGGCGTCTAGCTCAGCATAGGATGGAGAAAATACAGTCCCTTCTTCCACTGCCGAACGATGACGCGCTCTAAACGTGGTCGAAAATAACCCTGTCCCATCATCAAAGAAGCGTTCCGTTGTTTCCCCATACTGCTCGTAGGGATAGAACGAGAGATCGTCCGGGGCGATCGCTGCGACCCAGGAAACATAGGCCCAGTATTCGCTGAACGTGCCAAAGTCATTAGCCGAACGCATCATCAACGAGAGCCAGGAATCATCGGATTGATAATACTGCCCGATTCGTTGTTGGAATGACTTTAGGTGCGATCGCTTAAACCACATGTGGTGCGGCACAAAAGTCCCATCTGGATCGGTCAGTGGTTCCACCTCAAGCACCGATCGAATCCAGGTCTCCCACTTACCCACAATCGTCGGGTTACCCCAGCGATTGCTTTGCAATAGCGCAAAGGAATGCCCAGGGTTTTCCGTGTCCTTCCGCAGAAGGGGCCAAGTATCTACGGGCAACAGGTCACTATCCCAAACGACATACCACTCGCTGAGGTCGGGAATGCCTTCCGGCGCACCCAGCTTTAGGAGTTGTTGGTAAAACCACCCCGGCGTATACAGCGACTCTCCCAAATCCAGTTCTGCACAAATTGCATCCTTGGTTAACCCAATGGGTTGGAAGAATGGCTCCTCCGCATGGATCGTGAGGGGAGCAACATTCCACTGCGATGAAGCGGACTTGACAAATTCCACCTCAGGCGTGGGCGTCACAATGTGGATGGTCCGTGGCTGATAGTGGGTTGTCAGTCCCTCCAGCACCGCCTGCGTATTCCACCGGGCACGGTACAGCGGGATGACAATATCAAACGCATCTAGTTGCATGGCCGAGTCTCTTACCTCCCTACGCTCGTCACACCCGTCAGCACTTCTGCTGCATCGACATCTTCGTCTTCGGTGGATTCTACAGATGCGAGAGGGATGTGATGGGCGACGGTCGAGGGATCTTCCAGGCCCACATCCTTACAGAGAGGATCGATGCCCATACCTTTGCGAGGATAGTCAGCACACATCGCTTTGTAGTCCTGAATCGCAGCCAACAGCTCGTCACGGGTCAAGCTGTTGAGATAGCCGCATTTCCCGATCGCCCCTTTGGGCATGGGAGCCACGAGGTTACCCCCCCGCTTTTGCACCATTTTCTCCTGAGCAGACCAGAGAATATCCTCATCTAGTAGCACATCGTTCCACAGGCTCAATCCAAAGGAACTGATGAGTCGCAAGATGCGGTGGAACTCGTCCTGACGAATCCAATCGTTGCGATAGCTGAGGAATGCGCCGAAGCCCATGCCGATTGCCACTGCATGACCATGCAGCAACCCAGCCGCAATCTCAAACCCAGGGGACCAGGTGTGCCCATAGGCATGAGGCCGACACTGATGCGTCTCATACAGGTTGTCGTACTCGGCTTCGACATAACTCCGCATCGCCGCCCCAAGAATTTTCTGGGAAAGGATGCTAATTTCTTCGCCCGGTTCGCAGTCAAGAGTTGCAAAACGTGTCTCGATTAGTGCAGGTCCCGCCTGTTCCAAATAGCTGAATAGTTCGGCATCTTTTACGACGGCCATTTTGATGATTTCAGCGATGCCATGACGCAACCAACCTTCCCGTAGGGTTTTGAAGAAGGAGCGATCGGTAATCGACAAAATGGGCGCATGGTAAGCCCCAAACAGGTTTTTGTAACCGAAACCATCGCAGCAGGTGCGGGGAGATGGGCCTGCATCGATGCCTGCGACGATAGATGTTGACAGCATAACGTAGGGCGTATTGCGGTGGTACAGAGCGCAAGCCAAACCGCCTGTATCGGTTAGAACGCCCCCCCCAACGATCAATACAGGCTCATTCCGAGAAACGCCCAACCGTTTGAAGTCACCCAGCATCCGCTCCACGGTGTGAATACCTTTGTCAACTTCCATGGCACGGTAAACTAGCTTGTCTAGTCGGATGCCATGGTGGGCAAAGTATTGAGCAATTTGCTCGCCGTAGTACCGCTCGACGTTCTGATCAACCAGACATACACAGCGACCGCTGGCGACATACATATCCCGTAGAACATGTTGTTCCGGGTTCAGCACATTTTCCAGCACCCGAATCGAGGTGAAGGTGCGAGAGGTCATCACCGCTTCAACAATTTGATCATCCTCAGTGCTAACCACGTACCCCTGGCTATCGCGATAGCTGGAAGTGGGGTAAATAGCATGGGGATCAGAATCAACTAAGCGAGCGGCAAGCTCTCGATAAAAAGTTCCATCGTTACTGTCCAAAAGCGTATCCAGCAGTTTTTGAGTGCCAACTTCGGACTGATAAATACGCTCGGCCAAAGCAGACCATTCAACACCTGCTGCCATGTCGAAGGCCGTAATCAGATCAGAAAGCAGCCCAAAAAAACGTTTCAGTGAGAGGTTGAGACAACTTCGAAGTTTTCGACAAGCAGACAACCCTTCGATTGCACCCTTAGAGGCAAATTCTCGTCCAATTTCTTCAGAAAATACCGGAGCATCGATCAGTGAAAGTAAGAGGTTACGAAAAGGTTTACTGCAACAAATCGTTCCGATGGCATTGCCTAAATCCTGGTATGCCAAAGGCTCACTGTCATAGGAATCGATGAAGTCCCGAACCGCTGAAGTCGTCTTTGTCATTTATTTCAGTTCCGTAAAAACCTTATTGCCCAAGGTCAGCAAAGAGATCAGAACCTTGGCTGAGAGTAACTTAACATATCTAAGCTTAAAAAAAGATTAGGGCTATCAGAAATGATTTCAAAATGTGATATGCGAAACATGGTTGTATAGGGTTTTACGGAAAAGTAACTTATTACACAGATAGGCAATCTTTAACTTTGGTGTTGCGAATCGGTATAAAAAATACTGTAGAAAAGGGCAAGAGGTTGGCCAAGAAATAAGGAGTTCGCAAGGTGAACAGCACTCATGCCGATTTCACCACTTGTGGCTGCAGAGCAGACCTTAGCGCAATGCTCGACCTTTCTTCGCAACGATCCATAAGATGATCGAGATGAAATTTACGCTCAAAAACGTGTTGACAATCTGTCAGGTCATGCTGGATGCATCTGCCATTGGACAGATTATGTTTCAAGCATTTTCTAATAATTCAATAGTGCGATCAGCAAAAAAACTGAAAGAGGCAATGTGTTGCAGAATACATTGCTTAACCCCTTACCTAACCATTTAGAAGAAACGCTGGTTTTTGCTGTGGATCATGTGGATGATCCAAGC
>JBCBSL010000052.1:0-19583 GCA_039819145.1 Cyanobacteria bacterium J06638_22 | reverse complement strand
GTTCCCCGCAGCTTCTCGGAGCAAACCATCGGGCAAACATCAAGCTCTGATGAAGCCTCTGAAAGAATAGGCAGTTAACGGTGTAGGCGGGGCAGAGTGGAATTAAGTGGCGAGGGGAGACGCAACTGGAATACCCTGATAGGGCTTCCTGGCGCAGAACAATGAGGGGAAAAAGCAGTCTATCGGCAGGTAGAGACTATGGCGCAAGTACAGGGCTCAGTAGAAGTAGCGCTGGAAGAGCGATTGCTGGAGCATTTGCAGGCAGAATGGGCGATCGCCACAAATTGGACTGTGCGCTGCCTGATGAATCAGGGCATGCTCGTTGTTTTGGTCCACCATCCCCCCACTACAAACTCGACGACCATTGACCCCCGCCATATTTTTTCAGTGGTCGAAGCCGCCTTTCACCGGGATGAGGCGATTCGAACCACTGCGGCACAGTACCCAGACCTCTACGCCATCCGCGTGTATGTTCAACAACAGGGAGAAGGGGAACCCAGTGGGTTCTACCGCTTTACCTGGGACAGTGGAGAACGGCTCCCAGACTTAGCGGAAGGTTTAGTGCTATCGAGCTCCCCTAGCTCTACGTCAGATCGCAAAACAACGGCCAAATCCACCGAGGCTAACACCTCACATCACACCGATTCATCGTCTCGCGAGCCCATTCCTCTGAAAACACAGCCCATTGGTCGCAGCCGCACGCGCCACACGCGCACCAAACGGATGCCCGACGCGGAGATTCTAGAGGCTGAAATCCACTCTATCCCCAAACACCGATCGCGATCGGGCTATTTCGTGGCAGCAGGGCTAGCTGCCACCATCCTGCTACTGGGAGGGGGAAGCTATGCCCTAAGTCGGCCTTGTGTGGTAGGCGGCTGTGACGCGCTGGCGATCGCCCAACAGATGCAGGAAACGGCAATGGGGCAGATTACGCCAGAAAAATCAGCACAGGAGGTGCTAGAAGCCTATGACAGCCTGATGGAAGCCAGTTATTTACTCGATCGCATCCCCAGTTGGTCACCGCATTACAACGAAGCTCAGGATATTCTGGCGGAGCTACTGCAGGAATCGCAAAAGCTAGAGCGGGTGGTGCAGGCGCAACGACTGGCCATGGCGGCAGCGGTGCAGAGCCAGAATCCTCCCCATCCAATAACGGTATGGCGAGAAATTAAGCAAAACTGGCAGGCGGCGATCACCCAACTAGAGCAGGTTCCCGACAATAGCCCCATTTATCCCCTGGCCCAGCGCAAGTCGTCTGAATATCGCGACAATCTGGGTCAAATTGACCAGCGCATCCTCAAAGAGATTGAGGCGCAGGAATGGGTAGATCTGGCACGACAAACGGCAGCACAAGCAGAAACCCGACAAGATATTGTGACCTCGGTGTCTGGTTTGCAACGGGTACAGCAAAACTGGCAGTCGGCCATCAATGCGTTGCATAAAGTGCCCAGCGGTACCATGGCTCATGCCGAAGCCCAGCAACTTTTGGCGTTGTATCGTCCTCAGCTAGAACTGGCAGAGGAGCAGTTGCAACAGGAGCAAACCTCCATTCAGCGCTTTACCCAGGCTCAATCGCTGGCCAATACGGCCCAAACAGCGGAGCAGCAGAACGCCTGGGATCAAGCCGTCGGGCAATGGCAGCAAGCCCTAGACGAAGTCCAACAGATCCCAGAGGGCAGCGTTTCCTTTGAACGGGCACAACCTCTGATCAATTCCTACCAAACGGCGCTGAATCAAGCCCTGGCCAATCTAGAATTTCAGGACACGCTGACATCCCTCGAACGGCTGTGCAGCGGCTCCCCCCGGCGGTGTTTGCTCAGCCGCCAGGACAATGAGGTACGGGTCACCATCACCAATGCCTACGAGCAGTCACTGGCCGGGAGCAATACAACTGCCCCTCTCAGCCAACTCGATCCGTTGATCGAGCAGATCGCGCGGGTCAGCACTCGCACCCGTATTCCCGTCTCGGTCTACGAAGCGGACGGTGAACTCATCGGGATTTACAACCCGGACGCCAATCGTGTGGTCGCAAATTAAGGATCTGAATGAAAGGCAGCTTGTCGAACGCAAGGCATCATGGGGTTTAATAAATCTTCGGCTTGACTCAAGCGCGTCACGCTTTACCATGACAGAACAAGCACCGCTCTGGATTCTCTGAGGAGGCACCATCCAGCCATGGCACAGCAAGTACTAACCGAACAAGCGACCGAAAGCCCTGTATATCAGGGGCAGTTTGGAGAATTTACAATCACGGCGGGCGATCGCCAGGGCGTCGTCATCTATCGAGCAGGCTTGATGGTGGCTGCCCTCTGCTTTGCGATCGGCACCGGGCTGGCGCTCTGGCAACCGGATTCGCCACCGGTACAGGTTTCGCTCTCACTACTGTTTAGTGGCTTCACGGTAGCGTTGGGTATCAGTTTGTTCACTATCCATATCTACATGGCCGCATTGCATCGTGCTTTGCAAGTGTTTTGGGGGATTGGTGCTGTGGCGGCGATCGCTATTTCTCACTTCGACCCCGAGCCCTTCGCTCTCACGATTTATCACAATCCCGTCACTATCTGGGGCATTGGCTTCACCTTCGCTGCACTAGCCGGAATCTTTTTCAAAGAAGCCTTTTGCTTCAATCGCTTCGAGACAAAACTGCTGACACCGTTGGTGCCATTGCTGTTGTTGGGACACTTATTTAGCTTTTTATCACCGGATACGGAGCAGGTCTTGCTGTCCAGTTGGGCCGCACTGATGCTGGTCTTCGCCATTCGCAAAGTGATCCAGCCGATTCCTCCCGATATCGGTGACAAGAGCGTGTTTGAGTACTTGAAGAACGGGGCAGGACAAATGGCTTCGGACACATAATTCCAATACGCTCGGAATACGCGCCCAATCAGTCCTCTGCAAACTGCTCAAAGAGGGCCGCGAGGATGGTATTGGAGAAGAGAAAGCCGTCGGGATCGACTAGGCGCAGGTTTTGTTGGGGCTGGTAAGCGACCCAGCCGCGATCGGCATAGGGTTTTAGCGTGGTGAGGATTTGGGCAACGGTATCCTTGCCAAAGTTTCGTTCCAGCGAGGGGAGGGACAGGCCAGTGGCAAGGCGCAGACCCAGCATCAGACCGTCGAGCAGGCGATCGCCCTCCGTTGCCACAGAAACATCCACGGGCATCCCGGCCTCCAGCCACTCAAAATACTCGCGGCGGGTGCGCGGACGGGAGAACCGTTGCCCTTGCACATAGCTTGCCGCTCCCATGCCAAAACCGTAGTAGGCACGATTTTCCCAGTAGCGCAGGTTGTGGCGGCAGGCATAGTTTGGTTTTGCGTAGTTAGAAATTTCGTAATGTTGAAATCCGGCAGCGCTGAGGGTTTGCTGAGCCCGTCGATACATGTCAGCGGTCAAGATGTCGGAAGGGAGAGGCTTGTTGCCCGGTTTGTAGCGGCGGGCGAAGGCGGTTCCGGGTTCCACAATCAGGTCATATACCGAGAGATGCTGGGGTGCCAGGGCGATCGCCTGTTCTAGGGAAGACGCCCATTGCTCCAGGGTTTGGTGGGGTAGGCCAGAAATCAAATCCAGGCTCAGGTTGTCGATCCCGGCCATCCGCACCTGTTCCACGGCGACGGGAATGTCATCCGGTTTATGGGTGCGGCCACAGGTTTGCAGAAGTTCGGGCTGAAAGGCTTGAACTCCGAGGCTGATGCGGTTGACGCCACAGGCACGATAGCCCTGCACATGGGTCAGGTCAAACGTGCCGGGATCCATCTCCATCGAAATTTCGGCACCGATAGCTATGCCAAACCGCTGATCTAGTGCCGTTAGGATCGCTTCCAGTTGCGCTACAGAGAGGAGGGATGGGGTTCCGCCCCCAAAAAAGACCGTTTGCAGCGGCGTTCCTAAATTGGGAGTCTGACGAATTTCGGTGCAGAGTTGGGTGACGTACTGCGCGATCGCCCCTGAGTTTTCGCCCCGCCGTGTATCCCCAACCACCGAGATGGGAAAGTCGCAATAGAAGCAGCGCCGCCGGCAGAAGGGAATGTGAACATAAGCCGCATCGGGAGATGGGAAGCGATCGCCCGCATTCACAGACGGTGTGTTCAAGCTATCGACCGACGCACTACCTAAATTCATCAACTGAGCCATAGCCTTGTTTGTGGAGTTGGGTCGCGCAAGCGATGAATGGGGAAAAGATGGAGCGTTTGCTTCGGCCATAAATCTGCGAAAGAAGCATAAAGAATCCAAAAATGCCAAAAGTTCGCGAAAATGCTCCGTTTTTCGGGCAAGCGCAAGGCGCTAGAAGGAATCAGTCGATATCTGGTCCAACCGATATAATAAGGCTGTGCATTTGTGCTCACCCTAACGACATTTGCTTCGTGACCGGACTCCTCAATCTCTCGGAAACCTGTCGGTCAGGCCTATGCCCAGACCCGAGCCGGAACTATGCTTGACGCTATCATTATCATTTCATTCATCGTAGCAGGAGCCGGAATTGGCTTCTACAGCGTTGACCTTCTCCCCACATCCGCGCTCCATCAGGTGTCGAGTGTTGAGGGATTGAGTTCGGTGATTGCTGGATTTGGGGCAATCATCGGTTTTGCTATTGGGTTGGTCGCGCAAACCAGCTATCGCCGCATCGAGAAGCAGATCCGCGCCATGCCTGTCGATCAGCTTCTGAGTCGCTCGATTGGCCTGGTATTGGGGTTGTTGGTCGCCAATTTGATGTTGGCTCCGATTTTCTTGCTCCCGATTCCAAACGATTTTGTCTTTATCAAACCTTTGACGGCCATATTGGGGAGCGTTGTCTTCTCAGTGTCTGGGGTGAATTTGGCCAGTGCGAATGGGCGATCGCTCCTTCGCCTGATCAATCCCAACTCGGTCGAGACCTTGCTGGTGGCCGAGGGCACCCTCAAGCCCGCATCCTCCAAGGTTGTGGACACTAGTTGCATCATCGATGGTCGCATCGAAGAGATCCTCAGTACAGGCTTTATCGATGGGCAGGTGTTGGTGCCCCAGTTCGTCCTGCAAGAATTGCAAACCCTGGCCGATTCATCCAATGATCAGAAGCGCATTCGAGGGCGGCGTGGGCTGGATATTTTGAATCGACTGAAAGAGCTGTATCCGGCAAAGTTGGTGATTCATCCAGCAGATTATGACGATGTCAGTACCGTGGATGCCAAGCTGGTGCGGTTAGCACAGGACATCAACGGAACCCTGCTCACAAACGACTACAACCTCAATAAAGTAGCCAGCTTGCAGACCGTCAAGGTTCTGAATATCAACGACCTAGCCAAATCCGTTCGCCCCAGTTATCTACCCGGGGATCAGTTGGATCTGAAAATCCTGAAACCGGGGAAGGAAGCGGATCAAGGGGTGGGTTACTTGACCGACGGCACCATGGTGGTGGTGGAAACAGGCGATCGCTACATTGGTGAATCCATCAATGTGGAAGTCACAGGTGCACTGCAAACCTCCGCAGGTCGCATGATCTTTGCTCGACCTCAAGGTGCCGACCAAGACTCCAGCCATGGCTCGGCCATTCCTCACGGCTAAGACATGGCACGGGAACGCCAGAAGCGGTGCGATCGCTGCCATCAAAGCGCCCCCGTTCTCTACCGCGCCCAGATCGATGCCTCTGGGACGTGGCGATTCATTTGCGATGCCTGCTATCCCCTGGTGAGTCAGCAGAACCCGCACTACAACTATGGCGGCACCTGGAAAGCCAAGAAGCGCAAGTCTTGATTCATTTTGTTGATGTTTGTGGGCAGGACATGTCCACACCATCAACAAAATGCACACCTCATCAGTTACTCGGCATGATAAAAAACCAGATCCTAAAAACCTGCACCTCCCGCGCTGCGGACGCGGACGCGCTGCGGGCGGTGCAGGTTTTTAGGATTTTAGGTTTAATAGCACCTAACGACTCAGAGCTTTCCCTATTCGGGTTCACGGCACAATAGAGACGGGAGTTTTCCCGAACCATCCTTCGTCCGAGCCATACCACTGTGACCTCACCCGACGCCTTGCAAGAGTTGCTGAACGCCGTCGCCGCTGGCGCTATCAGCCCCGACCATGCCTTTTCCAAGCTGCAACATCTGGACTATGAACCCGTTGCAGGTTTTGCCAATATCGACCACCATCGAGCGTTGCGCACGGGGTTTCCGGAAGTGATTTGGGGGCCAGGAAAAACACCTGAGCAAATTGGGCGGATCATCCACTCCATGCGTCAGCGGACGCCTGTGGTGATGGCGACTCGCATCGAGCCAGAGGTCTACCATCAGGTGCGATCGCAAATTCCCGATCTCCTTTACTTCGCCACCGCCCGCATCTGCGCTCTGATCCAAACCCCCACCGACTCATCGGGGATGCCCTGCCCGCAATATCCGGGCGTTATCACGCTGATTTCCGCAGGCACAGCGGATTTACCCGTGGCCGAAGAAGCCGCTATCACCGCAGAACTTTCCGGCTTTCGGGTGCAACGACTGTGGGATGTGGGTGTAGCCGGGATTCATCGGTTGCTGAGCCAGCGCGATCGCCTCCAAGCCGCAGATGTGATCATCGTGGCGGCGGGCATGGAAGGCGCCTTGCCGAGCGTTGTAGCTGGACTGGCTAGTTGCCCTGTTGTCGCTGTCCCCACGAGCATCGGCTACGGAGCCAGCTTTGGGGGATTAGCGCCCTTACTGACGATGCTCAACTCCTGCGCGGCAGGCATTGGCGTCGTCAATATCGACAATGGCTTTGGGGCAGCGATTCTAGCTGGGCAAATCCTCCGAACGGCTACCCGTCTCCACCCAACGCAGTCCTAGATCGCTAAGGATCACAAATGAATATTTTTGGCAGCGTCGCTCTGCGACGCTGCCAAAAATATTCATTTGTGATCTTAAACATTGCAGTAAGAGACAGGGTTCCCGCTCTGCCGTAAAATCAGTCCAGCGCTATCTCTGCATCGATGCCTATGACCGCTACTCCCTTCCACATTCTCGTCAACGGCAGCCCTGTCCTCATCTATGCGAGCCGCAACGGATCGCCTGATAAAGTCTTGCGCATTCTCGATCGGTTTCTCGACACCTTCTGGCAGGAGCGCGACCTTTCCAGCGAGCACGAGGATACCCCCGGTATTTTGGTGGCGCAGTTAGTGGTCAGGTTTGGCTTCGAGTTTTCTGAAGATGACTTTTCCAATCTCAAAGTCAATACTGAGTTCGATCCTCGCGCCCAATATCTATATCGGATCGAGGGCGATCGCACCATTGAAATCTATGTACCGGGCGATCGCTATCGCCAAGACCCCAGTCTAGGACTAGAGGGCTGCCAATCTATTGAAACTCACGCGGTTCCCTAACACCTACATGGCACCATCAGGGATCAATCGTTTCCCAAGGCTGATGACGGTATCCTGCTTGTAACCTAGCCCTTCGTAAAATTCAATCACCCTTTGATTGGTCGATCGGATTTGTAAATTGATTTTGGGACAGCCCGCCTGTAGCAGCAGTGTTTCCGCATGGGCGACAATCTGCTGTCCAAAGCCTCGCTTCTGCATAGCGGGTCGGACGGCAAGGTAGTTCAGCCAGCCCCGATGCCCTTCATAACCCACCATGCAACTGGCAATGACCTGTGTATCCGCCTCTCCGATTAAAAACCACTCAGGCTGGACCGTCAGTTTGCGATCGATGTCACGGTGGGGATCATTGTGTGGCACAACCAGACCGCAGTCCTTCCACAACTGAACCACCGCTTCCCGATCAGATGCCTGAAACGCACGAATTTCCATGAATGCTCCTTGTTTCGTCCCCTTATAGCGGTGTGCAACCGCATCAAGCACACAACCGTACTTAACTAACGCGCATAGCGCTATAGAACTCTGAATTAGATCAAAACCAGATTTTACGGTTTGAAAGCACCGCAAAGCCGCGCTTTCAAACCGTAAAATCTGGTTTTGGTGTGTTTGGGATCCTTAGCGGGTTTTGCTGACCCACATCTGTTGCCGCTTGCTGCTCTTGCCAGCCCCGATCTTCAGCCACAACCCCATCTCTTTTCAGCAAGAATTGAAACGTTATACTGAAGCCCGAATCATGAGGAAGTATAAAGTCCATATTGGTTTCCCACGATATCGGGAATGCTATAGCTAATTTTTCCAACGGTATCCCGTCGGTATCCCGCTACCCTTATGCTGATTCCTGAAGAACTCGAACGCTACTATCAAGAAGTCAAAGCCATCATCCTGGCGCGGCAGAATCCGATCTCCGGGTTGTTGCCTGCAAGTACCGCCGTGACGACCCATGGCAACTATACCGATGCCTGGGTGCGAGACAATGTGTACAGCATCTTGGCCGTGTGGGGGCTGGCGATGGCTTACCGCAAAGCCGGGATGGACGATGGGCGCACCTACGAGCTGGAGCACAGCGTCGTCAAGATGATGCGGGGGCTACTGTTCGCCATGATGCGACAAGCGCCCAAAGTGGAAAAATTCAAGCAGACCCAAGATCCCCTCGATTCGCTCCATGCGAAGTATGACCTGCAAACGGGGGATACCGTGGTTGAGGACAACGCTTGGGGGCACTTGCAACTGGATGCCACATCACTGTATCTGCTGATGCTGGCGGAGATGACCGCATCCGGGCTATCCATCATCTACACCGTGGATGAGGTGAACTTTATTCAAAACCTGGTGTATTACATCGGGCGCGCCTATCGGACGCCGGATTATGGCATCTGGGAGCGGGGCGAAAAGATTAACCACGGCAACCCAGAGCTGAATGCCAGTTCTGTGGGAATGGCTAAGGCGGCGTTGGAGGCGATCGCCGGACTCGATCTGTTTGGGGTACGAGGCAGTCAAACCTCGGTCATCCATGTGTTGCCGGATGAAATTGCCCGCGCCCGCATGACCCTGGAATCGCTTCTCCCCAGAGAATCCAGCTCGAAGGAAGTGGATGCAGCGGTGCTCAGCGTTATTGGCTACCCAGCCTTTGCCATCGAAGACCCCGAACTAGTGGAGCGCACACGCGAAACTATCGTCTCCAAGCTACAAGGAAACTACGGCTGCAAGCGTTTTTTGCGGGACGGTCACCAAACGGTTCTGGAAGATGTGACCCGGCTGCATTATGAGCCTACGGAACTCAAAGAATTTGAACATATTGAATGCGAGTGGCCACTGTTTTTCAGCTATCTGATGCTGAACGCCTGGTTTGCAGGCGACAAGGAAGCCTCGCAGGAGTATCTGAGGCAGCTGAATCAGCTAACGGTCGAGCGGGACGGGTATCATCTGCTGCCAGAGTTGTATGTGGTGCCCGAGGAGGCGATCGCCGCCGAACGGGCAACCCCCGGTAGCCAAACCCGCCTTCCTAACGACAACATCCCGCTGGTATGGGCGCAAAGCCTCTACCTTTTGGGACAGTTGTTGCACGGTGGTTGGATCTCCCTGGGCGATCTGGATCCCCTAGGGCGTCATCTGCGGGTACGTCGCTCACCTCGGCCTCAGGTACAAGTGGCGCTGCTGGCAGAAGACGAAGAACTCCAGGCAGAGCTAGCGGCCTTTGGCATCGCCACCCAAACCCCTAGTCAAACCGAACCGATTGAGGTGCGCCGCTTCCGCGAACTGTCTCAGGTCTACGCGCAGATCGGGCGCAACGACAAGCTAGAACTCAGCGGGCGCCCCATTCGCCGTCTCCGCAGCCTGACTACCTCGCATCTCTTCCGCATTCGAGGCGAAACCATCGTATTTCTGCCCTCATTTTTGGATCAGTCGAAGTTTTACCTCACCTTTGACTATCATCTGCTGGTGGAGCAGATTCGGGGAGAACTCGCCTATATCTGGCAGCACTGGAGCCAGCTGGGGCGTCCGCTGATGACGCTGCTACTGACCCACGATATGCTGCAAGACCAGACACCGCTGCTGGAACTCTTCAACGAAATGCAAGAAGGGCGCTGTGGCAACGTGCCCGTTCGCTTGGGACGGTTGCAGGAGTTGGCCTTGACAGCCGGGACTGAACGTATCGACTTTATTCACGACTTTGATTTCGCCCAGTCGCCTGTCCAGGAGGCGAGACCTCAGCGCTATTATTTGCAGTTCTCTCCCGATTCCACCGAGGAACTCAGCCCCACCCAAGAGTTCAAGCTAGAGCTAGAAACCGATACCAAACCCTTGCTAGAGCGGCTACGCAACTCCGTTAACTTGTATGAGCAAATCGAGTTGCTGGAGGCACTACAGCGGCTGGAAAGCTTAGCGTTTGACACAGGCTTCGGTGGCCCTGACAAAAAGGTTGCGGTCGCCAAGCTGCTGCAAGAGGTCTACCTCAAGGCCAGCCACTGGCGGTTGTGGGCGGTGATTCGGCGGGCAGCAGGCCTACTGAACAAGGTCGATGTGGGGCTATCTGATGCCGTGACCGACATTTTGGTGCGCCAAAAGCAGATCTCAGTCGGTAAAGCTTACAGCGAAAAGTCGCTGATTATCGCCCCTATGTCCACTGTCGAGATCATGCGCAAAATTGAGGAATTTGTCCGACAAGATATTCGCGATCGCCCCCTCACCCAGGAAATCCTGATCTACCTTAGCATCTTGATCAAGACCGATCCCCAGATCTTCAAAGGCTTCCTCACGCTACGGGTAGGCTACCTGATTCTGCTCATCACCAGCGACCTGGCGCAGGAATTGGGAGTAACCCAAGACGAGGCCTACGAACACCTGATGAACCTTAGCCCGTTTGAGGTAAAGTCACGCCTCTACAAAGTGCTGGCGGGCTACGAAACCGTCAACGAAGAACTCTTCCGGCAAGAATCCCTGAGCTTGCGGCAAAAACAGGATATCGCGTGGGTGGTTCCAGAAGAAGCGGAATCCACAATCCCCACTGATCACACCAGTTGGCGGCAAAAGCGTCAGCGAGAAGGTTCCCTCAACCTGGTGCCACCCAACTTTTATCCCAACGTGTGGACGGTGCTACGCCACAGCAAAGGACTGGTCATTGGCGACAAGCTCGATCGCCGCAATCGATTGGAACATGACCTCACCCTAGAGATGACCCCCGGCGAGAAAAACTTTGCCCTGCGGGTCGAGCATTTGCTAAACAAGATCCAGGCTCCAGAATATCGCCAGCTCAACATCGAAGCTTTGACGGAACTGGCGGCGATCGCCGAATGCAACCCCGACTTCCAGATCGACGGCAACATCGTGCTGGACGTATTTATTGGCCACGCTGTTCGCTTGGCCTGGTTGGATCAGCACCCCTATGATGGCGATCGCTACGATGAGCGCAAAGCTCGCGCCTGGGCTGCATTCTATGAAATGTCGCCCTACGATTGCGCAGGTTTCATGTTGCAGGCACTCCGCTTCCTGACCAAACTGAGCGAACCAACAGTCGTCGCTTAGCTCTCAGCCCTCATCAGAATTCCATAACCTTTAGGACTTACGCATTGGATACGAAAAACCAAAGGAGTTTGATGATTTTTGGGGCGCTCTGCGCCCCAAAAATCATCAAACTGCGTAAGTCCTGACCCAAGCACTACACGCTATCTCCATCAGTCATCATCCGACTCATCTAGGTGCTCTGAAATGTCGCGGTAGAGATTGAAGATGTGGTCATCTTTCAAACCATAGAAAACGTTGCGCCCATCTTTGCGATAGCGCACCAAGCGCATGGTGCGAAGAATACGGAGCTGATGAGACACCGCCGACTCGCTCATATCAACCACATCGGCCAAGTCGCGCACACGGAGTTCCCCCGTCGCCAGCGCAGAGAGGATGCGCCAGCGACTGGGGTCGCTGAGGGTCGAGAAGAACTCGGCCATCCGTTGGGCTTTTTCGATACCCAAAACATGTTGACGGACTTCAGGCAGATTGGCGTATTCGTGGGTACTCACGGGCGTTAGATCTTGAAGCGGATAGAAGCGACCAAGTCAGCGTCTTCTTAAAACTTTTGGAAGAGAAACGGAATCGCTCACAAAGATACTTGAATATTTGTTCAAATGTTTTACCATGAAAGCATGAACGCTTGTTCAAGTATCCTCTTTTATTGTACCCGGAGGTTGTTATGGCAACAGTAACGCAAATGAAATGTGCCTGTGAACCCTGCTTATGCATTGTTGACATTGAGAAGGCCATCCAAAAAGACGGCAAGTACTATTGCAGCGAAGCCTGCTCCAACGGCCATGAAAACGGCGCAGGCTGTGGCCATACAGGCTGTGGTTGCGACAGCTAGGGTTGTAGCACGCGATCGCCCTCTATCGGACTTTACTGTCTCCCCCAATCACACGGCAAAAGCCAATTTTCTATCCAACTTTGGTGAACAAAACCAGCCCTTCGAGTCGTTGAATGCCTCGAAGGGCTTTTGCTTTTCGCGGGAAAATCCAGAACCAGGTGGACGAGGTTTATAGACCTGATCAACCTGCAAGGCAAGGGTTATGACTGGGTTGCGGCCTCTATGTCGGCGACGTTTTTGGGAACCCCCTCAGTCAGTACGTCGTAGCCATCTGGCGTGACCAGCACATCATCTTCGATGCGGATACCGATACCCAGCCAGCGTTCCGGCACGTCCGGCTGTCCCTCAACGGGTTTGATGTCGGGCTTAATGTAGATGCCCGGCTCGACTGTCGTCACCTGCCCTGGCTCCAGATTGTGGGGGGTGTCGCCATGCTGATAAACACCCACATCATGCACATCCAATCCCAGCCAATGTCCGGTGCGGTGCATGTAGAAGGGCTTGTACTTTTCTTCCTTGATGATTTCTTCTTTATCCCCTTGGAGCAGCCCCAGATCCATCAACCCATCGACGATGACGCTAACAGCGGTCTCGTGGATCTGATTATAGGGATTGCCGGGAGCAATTTGGGCGATCGCCTGTTTCTGCGCCTCCAACACAATCTCGTAGAGAATCCGCTGTTCCTCTGAAAAGCGTCCGTTGGCCGGAAACGTGCGGGTGATGTCGGAGTTGTAGTAGCTGTAGGCACATCCGGCATCAATCAGTAACAGATCGCCATCCTCAATTTCTTTGGTGTTTTCGGTGTAGTGCAGGATGCAGGAGTTGGCGCCCGAGGCGACGATCGACGGATAGGCTGGCCCTAGCGCTCCGTTGATCCGGAAGGTATGCTCTAGCTCTGCCTGCACCTGATACTCGAACTTCCCGGGACGGGCGAAGCTGAGGGCACGCTGATGGGCATCCACGGCGATCGCCGCCGCCCGCCGCATGTGCGCCAGTTCAGCCACACTTTTGACCTGGCGCATAGCATGGAGAGCCGGAGCTGGATCTTCAATGGCGATGGGACCTGTACCCCGCTTGGGATAGGTGCGCATCAGGTTTTGCCAAATTCGCAGCACCTTGTCATTGAAGGGGCGATCGCGCCCTAGGCGATAGAAAATGCGATCGGCATCCTTCACATATTCGGGCAGCTTCTCGTCCAGTTCTTCGATGGGGAAAACGGCATCGGCCCCGAATCGTTCCTTGGCCGCATCGACCCCGACACGATAGCCGACCCAAGTTTCTGCATCCGGGTCTTTGGGCTGCACGAACAGCACAAACTTATGTTCCTCATGCTGGGGAGCCAATACCGCCACCGCACTGGCTTCATCAAAGCCCGTCAAATAGAAAAAGTCGCTATCTTGCCGGAAGTTGTATTCCACATCGTTGTGCATGACCGCCATGGGCGCACTGCGAAATACCGCCGCCCCTTTACCGATGCGCTGCATTAACTGCGCGCGTCGCTGCTGAAATTCCTGGTTTTGCATGGGAAGAATAAATCGATCGCCTTAGATTTGACCTTTGATCGCCTATCCTAACGAGTTCATGAAATAAAACACAACATCCACCCTGGCGGAATCCACCCATAGCACCTCGCCACACCCCCCAAGATTTGGGAGGATAGAACAAGGCGATCCCCCTACCCATCCATTCCTTGCTCTAACCATGACGTCACGCTTTCGCTTCGCGATTCTCACCGATCCCCATATCGCACTCCCAGAAACTATTTGGCAGTCTCCAAAACGGTTCCATCTCGTGGAGATCAGCATTCCCGCCATCGAGCAAGTGCTGACCGATCTCAACGAGCTGGATCTGGACTTTTTGTTGATCCCTGGTGATCTGACCCAGCATGGAGAGCGGCAAAATCACCGCTGGTTGGCCGATCGCCTCGCCGCCCTGCCTTACCCCACCTACGTTGTGCCGGGAAACCATGATGTCCTTGCAGCAACAGCCACAGATAACTGCATTGACATGCCGGAGTTTGTGAGCCTGTATCAAAAGTTTGGCTATGGGGAGATGGATGCGGGATGGGCCGGAGGCGATCGCCCCTACTATGCGCAGGAAATCCTGCCCTCCGTCTGGCTAATTGGGTTGAACTCGATCGCCTTCGATGAGGATGGCACGCAGCACTGGTCGGGATGGCTGGACGCCCAGCAGATCACCTGGCTAGAAACCACGCTGGCGAAAATTCCCGACGATGCGCTGACGCTGGTTATGCTGCACCACAATGTCCTGGAACACTTGCCGGGGCAATCACGCCACCGCATGGGCAAACGCTACATGCTCGAAAATGCGCCGACGTTTCTGGAGCTGTTGAAAACGTCCAACGTCTCGTTGCTGTTCACGGGGCATTTGCATGTGCAAGATATCGCCCGTCGCGGCCAGCTATATGAGATCACAACGGGATCGCTGGTGAGCTATCCCCACCCCTATCGAATCGTGCAGGTATTGCAGGATGGCGATCGCCCCCAATCGGCCACGCTTCAGATCGAGTCGCGGTGGGTGCAGTCGCTCCCCGGCTGGGAAGACCTGGGTCAGCGATCGCGCGACTGGATGAGTGAGCGCTCCCCTGGTTTTATGATGCAGTTCCTCACCGCACCGCCCATTAACCTTTCCCCTGACGCTGCGCAGGAATTTCTACCTGATTTGCGCAACTTCTGGGCCGACATCTCCGCCGGAGATGCCCGCTTCACCTTCGAGCACATGCCACCAGAAATACGTCGCTACCTCCAAATGTTCTCGGCGCTGGATGAAGCGGGCAACTACCACCCCATTGACAACAACGCCGTACTGAAAATCTGAATCCTTTCCCTGCTTACGATGAACACCAGCAGAGCTTCTTAAAAATTCGCCAAAAGATTGTCTTTTCCAAACCGTGCCCTTCGACTTCGCTCAGGGCAACGACTTCGCTCAGGGCACATGACTCCACTCAAGACACCAAACCATGAGCTGGCTGAGCGCAGTCGAAGCCAGCGGGTCTTCTCTCTTTTGGAAGATTGGATTAGTTGGAGAATTTACTCAGTTGAGCTGCTCGTGGGCAACGGCGCGGAGTTTTTCGTAGAACAGCGACCCTTCGTTGTCGGGGATGAATTGGTGGATCGATGGACGAATAAGATCGGGCTGTGTCCAGTCGGCGGCAACCGAGAGAAAGGCAAAATCGTTATCAGAAGCCGAGGATGGAGCCAGGGGAGAGGGGCGATCGCGCGTCTCTTCCAAGGAAGACTCTAACGGAGGTACATCCTGGAAATCCATTCCCCCATCGGTTGCTGGCAGCTCGGGTAAAGGAATTGCCGTGTCTGAGGCAGGGACATGGGCTGACGCCTCCATCTCAGGTTCAGCAGGGGCGATCGTATCCCCAAAGTCATGCATTTCTGGCGGGGGTGGAGCCGTTTCCTCTGGGTTTGATGAACGGTCGGCCTCTGTCGGAGCGATCGCATGATCCTCGGGAATCTGAGCAGTCCATGATTGCAACGGTTCATCAACTGCTTGCGCTGGCGGTGTCGGCTGAGCAGTTGGAGCTACCGCTGTCGGGATGCGTGACAGGGTGCCGCAAATCATGCGCTCAAACTCAAAGCTGTAATGGTAGAGGGGTTGCCCTCGCCGCTTCCAAATCGCCAGAATTTGTCCGACGGAAACAGATTTGTAGCGCCCCTGATAGAGGGCTTCCAACACCGCCGATCGAATCCATTCCGCCGGATAGCTGCGCAGCCAATAGCCAATCAATTGCTCAGCACTAAACGCTCCCCGCTCGAATCCATACCGATCGAGTAGGTCGGCTGCAACCCAAACAATAGGATCATTGAGCGGCTCGGTCATAGGCACAAAAGGAAACGCAAGTGTTTGTCTTAATAGCAGTCGGTTGAGGTTTATAGTTGAGGTTTATAGCAGTCTTGAAGACGAATGGCCTGATGGTGTGTAGCCGATTATTTCCACTCTAACCTCTATATCTATTTTCCTCTGCAGATTCCTAGCCGCAATGATGGGAATCACAACCATTGCAACAAAACCGGATACTCACGTGCTATGCGGCTTACAGGCTGGGCGATCGCTTAACCACACCGGGGCTACAGAATCCAAGGATAAATTTTTTCACGAAGGAGCCTGACACGCTCCTTCGTGAAAAAATTCATCCCCTCAATCATCAATAGCACCGTGCTTTATTCCGATAGGAGCACACCCCCCTCAACATCCGTTGCCCCAGATCCACCAGCAAAGGGATCGCGGGGTTGCCGCCAGTCGAAATCATTAATCTGCAACGTCAGTGACCCTTCTTCCCGAATCGGGCTGAAGTTGAGGTTGATGGAGTACGTGCGTCGGAAATATTGCAACCGATACACCGTATTAATTTCCCGCCCGGTGTTGAGATTGAACGAGCTCTGGAAACCCGCACGAATCGGGCCAACAATTTGCTGCAAGATGCCAAAGGATAGGGTTCTTCGATCAACATCCCGGTCGAAGAAGAAAGGCGACTGACCCCCTACAATACCTTCCGTGAAGGTGATGTTGAATCCTGTGTAATCAAAGAAATCTCGCGAAAAGTGTCCCAACTGCCCACGCAACCCAATGCTGCCCCGCAAGCTGGATTGCGTATCGCCATTACTGTAGTAGGTCGCTGTCCCCCGGAGCGATGTCACCAGGTTGAGGAATGGCACGACTGGGGTTGGGCTGAAGCGCAGTGCTTCCTCGCGGGTACGGGGGAGGGGGCGACCGCGCCAGAGGCGGAAGGAACGGCTAAGGGTGGCGCTGGCCTGCGTCCGCAGCAAGCTAACCTCGTCTCGCCGCTCCCCAGCGTCGAGCAAGGAACGACGGTTACTTTCGGCGGTCACATATTGCAAACCCGCCTGGTAGGTCAGGTTTATACCTGTATCACCCAGCTGATATCGGGGTGAGGTTAGGACGCCTCCGATGCTACTAAGTACCTCCCGTTCGCCCAACGAACCGTTAAAGAACTCGTTGCGATAGGCATACTCAACAGTCAGTTGATGAGTTCCAAGGCGCTGGATCAGTTGCACATTGGCACGGATATCTTCGTTCGTTTCAAATTCAAGCGACTCGAACAAGGCGCGGGCGCGGAGCCGCGTTGTGGGGCCGATGTCGTAGTTAAAGCGTAGTTGTGCCCCCCAACTGCTGGGATCAAACGGGTTGGCACCGTTGTCTTCTAATGCCCGCTGCACTAGGAAGAGGGGAGAAACGGTAAAGCGGGCGCGGGTTGTGGTGATGACGTTAAACGGACGGCGCAGGAATAGCCCACCCAAATCGTCATCAAACCCGATATCAAACAGTGGATTGTTGTTGTCGCGGCGGCGATTGTCGATGATGATCCGCTCTTGGAAGAGGGGCAGACGGAATTCTTGATCAAACACCAGGACAGGGTTGCGGGCAATGATTTCCGCCCGGAGGGGAGAGAGCCGACGGTAGGTAACATCGGGCGATCGCAATTCCAGCTCAGGAGGCGAGAAGGGATCGTTGGTGATCCGCACATTGGTGGCCTGCCAGCCTCCAGGGAAGAAGACCGCGCTATCGGCTTCAAAGCGGAGCCGTCGGAGTTCTCCCTCAAGTTCCAGTTCTTCGGTGCCAACCCCAAACGCAATACCTTCCCCCGTACCCACCGGAGCATCCTGCCGCGCCTCCAGATCCAGCGCTTCGTCTAGCGGGATACCAGGCCGGGCGGAGATACTCGCATCGTTGGGTAAAACGGTGAGATCGGTGCCCGTGCTTGGCAAAAAGATCTCCCCGCGTACTCCCGAAATATTCCCCGTCGCTTGGGTAAGGTTGTAGTCGAGGCGATCGCCCAAGAGCAACTGCTGCCCCCGGCGAAACACAACATTCCCATCCGCTACCGCTTGCCGCGTGTTGAGGTTCACTCGCACCCGATCGGCCGTCAGAATAGCCTGCCGAAAACGCAGCTCAACGTTACCCTCGGCCACAAACACGTTGCGTACTGTATCAAAGTCCTGACTATCGGCATCCAATTCCAGCACATCCGCCGGAATTGGACCAATCAGCCCATCCGTAGGGATGCCGGGTATATCAACGCCGGGTGTAGCCGGGTCATCGGGATCATCCGTCACCTCAACCTCTGGGTCACCGGGGCGCTCGCTGGGAGGGAACTTGCTATCTAACAGTGGTTCTGGGGGATCCAGTGGATCGGGGTCATCCTCCCCATCGACTCCGGTTTCTGGGCGAAGAATTTGGCCATCCAAATCGGGCTCCGAGCTGTCGTCGGTGCTTTCTTCACCGGGGCGATTGAAGTCCGGTATACCAGAGGAACCATCGTCCTCCTCTTCTTCCTCCCCAACCCCCGTTGTCGGCTCTAAACGGGGCGGATTGAAGTCGGGAGGCCGTTGGGCTTGGGGCAGGGTCAAGAAGGTGCGTCCCCCGGGCGAGTTTTCTGCGCCTCGGGTGCGGGCAATGAGGACGGCGCCAGAGAGCTGCTGCAACTCTTCCAGCATCGGAAACAGGTCAACCTCGTTCTCCAGCAACAAGCGCTGGTCATCAAGCGATTGCGACGTGCGACGGCGAGAGACAAAGCCATGAATGGGCACCGCATCAGCGGTGGGGCTGCCGGGAACGGGCCAGGAAATGGGAAGCGAGGGTTCAATGCGATCGCCTAACACAGACGCTTCACTGGCAGGGGTCGGAATCTCGTCCAGGGGAACGGCAACCGGATTATCTGGCGAAGGGCGATCGGTAACCGCAAGCGTCGCTGGGGACTCCGGCGGATAGATTTCAGGTTCGGCCACAGCCAAGGCATCGGTCGGCGGATCGGAGCCTCGCGTTTCTGCCGTGGCTAAATCAGTCGGTATAAGCGCAGGCTTTTCATCGAGAGCTATGAGTTGCTCCGCGTTTTCAGTTGGAAATGCATCTTCCTCTGCGGACAACAAGCCCTGAGGCTGCTGCGGGTCATCCTCCGACGGCTCCATCGCAGGAGCAGCGCCCGGTATTATTGCCGTACGAGCTGTCGATTCCGATTCGGACGCGGTATCCAGCACCCCATCCTCAGGCAGTACCGGCTCCAACTCCAACACAGGAGGCTCGGCTAAACCGTCTGTTATATCAATCGTTGCGTCAATATGCTTGCCACTGGAATCTGTTGGCAAGACATGCATCTGCGGTGGCGGTACAGGAGGCGGAACAGGGTGCGGCATAGCTGAATAAGCATAACAAAAGAGCCCTAGTGTCTAGGGCTGAAGGACGCACCCAAGACCTTCAAAAACGGGTGCAAAACAGAGAAAAGCGCTTGTTATTTCTCAATCACTCAAGATCGCGGCGCTTGGGATTACGGGAGGGGTCGCCAGACAGGAAGCCAAATACGAACAGCCCCACGAAGCAAGCGACGACAATGTAAACGACAACTTTTAGCGTCAACATAAGGG
>JBCBSL010000051.1:0-19832 GCA_039819145.1 Cyanobacteria bacterium J06638_22 | reverse complement strand
CACGGAGAAAAGAACATTGATTTAATTACCATAGGTAAAGCTGTCGCAGTGTTATGCAAAGAATCGAAAACCTTTCTCATTCTTGTTTCTTAAAACATCTCCTTCCATCTTTACAATTTGCTTGTTTGATTGCATTCTTTTAAGTTCTTTGCTGTTTAGAATATAATTGGTTCACCATAATCGTTTTAGGGAATGATAAAGCTATATCAGATGGTGCTCTAATTAATCTTATTCTTTGCGTAAATGAATTTCTTCTCTAAAGGGTATGAATTCTCTCTTTGGAGAAGGGCGGGTATGAATTAGATTGGCGGACTGGTCTTTGTCCGAAATTTCCATTCCTCCCATATAGTGCATATCATCCCTAAAGAAGTATGACTCAAATTTCCGCATACGCATTTTCTGCTAGGGAACATGCTGGCAGGATCTTGTGTTTATAGAACAGAGAAGACTCCTGATCGTGCACTCGAATTTTCTCTGAACTTACTTGCTCTCAAACTAGCAATCGTATCTGCTTTTACTTGCTTGAAGCTGTTAGCTTTCTATTTGCAGTTGATAGGCAAAGCAAGGCCTTTCAATGTTTCTCGCTTGACGTCTTAAGTGCTAGAGCAGTGAGATAGCTTGATTGGCTAAGATTACAATTTCTTCCCCCAACCAGTTGGAAACGTTTCATTCAGCAATGACTGCTCCATCGACCTCCAATTTGATTTCAGATAATGAAGCGATCGCCTCTAACTTGGAACGGTTGCTTCATATTGCTTGCTTCAACAGTCGTGTTCCAATCGCACTTCTCATCGTGCACCAACCGTTGGCCTACCGCATTGTTTGCCAGGTGGGCTGGGCGCTAGAGCAATCTCTCGAACCTTTTGCAGAACCTTTGTTTCATGCCGTACAGGCGGGTTCTCCCCAGCAGCCTAGGGTTGTTCAGGAAGCTTGTAGTGGTTCGTCGCTGCTCACCAACACGCTAGCAGCGTTTCTGCCGCCGTTGCAGTTCTGGGCGGGTATTCCGATACAGACATCGGATGGGCAAAGACAAGGCGCGTTAGTTGTCCTAGATACAGTGCCCCACCGCTTACTCCCAGAGCAAGTGGATGCGCTCCAGCTCATTGCCCAAAACCTCGTGCCCTATCTTCCGAGCGCTCTTTCTGCTTCTGCCGAGATGCTGACGTCTGAGCCTCCTGAGCCTCCTATCCTTCCTAGTGAATCGGACGTTCAAGAGATTTCTGTAAACCTGAATCTGCCGTCTATCACCCATCCCCTTGAAGCAGAGATTATTCGGTTGCAGGAAGAAAACTACCGACTCCAGCGTTTACAAAACCTAAGTTTGGCTCTCCAGTCCTGTCAATCTCTCGACGAGGTCTACACGGTTTTGCCCGAGTTGCTCCAGACGTTCTACCCAGATATGTGTGGGCAAGCGCTTTTGACGAACTATCAACAAAGTCAGATCACCAAAACGCTTTGCTGGGGGCAGCCGCCCTATCCGGCACCTCCATCTTGCCTGTTTCCTAGTTGTTCTGTGATCCAGATGCGTCAGCCCACTGAATGTAGACAAGATCTATGGCTGCAGGCCAATTACGCAACGCTTTGCACGGCAACTGCGCTTACTCTGAGCCCGGCTGGTGAGTGCTGCTTTTGTGTACCGATCGCGACTCTGAGTGAGCGAACCTTTGGCGTTTTGTCATTCTGGCATCCGGTATCTGGGGAATGCATTGCGGAAGCTGACCAGCGATCGGTTGCGGCGATCGCTCAACACATAGCCTTTACCCTCGATCGGCTTGATCAGATGGAAACGCTACGGCTCAGAAGCATCCGCGACCCCCTCACCGGGTTATTTAATCGCCTGTATCTCAAGGAAATACTGCCCCAGTTACTCCACCGTGCGAAACATAACCAAAAGCCCATCAGCATCATCATGATCGATGTTGATCACTTCAAGCGCTTCAATGACCAATATGGCCATCAAGCGGGGGATCAAGTTCTACGAGATTTCAGCATTTTCCTCAAAGGCTTTGTGAGAGCAACCGATTTTGCCTTTCGCTATGGCGGCGAGGAGTTTACCTTGATTTTGCCAGAGGTTTGTCAAAGTAAAGCCCGGCAGATTGCTGATCGCCTGCGTCATGGCTTGCAATATTTCACTCTCAAGTTTGCAGAGCGCGATCTCGGATCGATTACCCTCTCCGCTGGCATTGCTACTTTTCCTCAAAATGGAGCTTCCGATGAAGAACTGATCGCTGCTGCCGATGCAGCGCTTTATGAGTCCAAAACCAATGGCCGTAACCGCGTTACCATAGCAGCCATACAATATGACAGCAACCCTGACGAGAGCTCACGTCCACCTCGCCTAAGCAAGGCAACGCGGAATCAAGTCCTGGACAAAGAGTCTTTGGGGGAGGACGCAGCTATATCCACTCCAACAGACCTTCTAATTAATGTAGATCCTACTTAATGTAGGTCTGACGCATGCACTGTTAGCGTTGCGAGACATCAAGCCCACAATGCCAGCAAACCTAGTCAAATTGCATGTTAAAACGACGCAGATGTCGCGCAATTCCTTCTTACAGCTTTTGAACGGGCCAGGAGGGATTCGAACCCCCGACACCGTGGTCCGTAGCCACGTGCTCTAGTCCACTGAGCTACAGGCCCTTGCTCAGGCTTACAAATATATCACAATACACCCGGGATTGTGGGATATTTTTAGGGCTTTTTACCAAAGGACTCGCTGAATCTTCGCAGGGCGATCGCCCCCTCCAAGCCACCCCAAAATCGCCCTAAAATCGGGTAGATAGGGATAGCCTAACTGTTTCAAACCGATTCGAATCGAGCCGTCTAGCCATGACCCAATCTTCTTCCAGCTCCCTCACCCACCTTGATGCTCAAGGACAGGCGCAAATGGTGGATGTATCCGCCAAAGAGCAAACGGTGCGACAGGCGATCGCCACTGGGCGCGTACGAATGCAGCTTGCAACCTTTGCTGCCATCGAAAGTGGCAACGCGCCCAAAGGTGATGTGCTTGGTACCGCTCGTTTGGCCGGGATCATGGCAGCCAAACAAACGGCCAACCTGATTCCCCTTTGCCATCCGCTGCCGTTGCAAAAGGTCGAAGTCAACCTCATCCCCGATGCTGAGCTACCGGGTTACCACATCGAAGCCGCTGTCAAAACCCGTGCTGAAACAGGGGTAGAAATGGAAGCCCTCACTGCCGTTTCTATCGCTGCTCTCACCCTCTACGACATGGCAAAGAGCCTAGAAAAGTCCATCCAAATTGAAGCCATCCATCTGGTTGAAAAATCTGGGGGAAAATCGGGCGACTATCGCGCAGCACCGTGACGCTTGTGCTGTAACCCTAGCCAACTAACGGGGCACCCTGACTAGGATGCATTACGCTTCGCCAACAGCATCCGACTAGCACCGCCTCGATTTTCCTTCTCTGTGTCCTTTGTGTCTCTGTGGTTCTACTTCAGCTCAAAATCCAAAGTTCCTCGACAAGACAAGCCATAGAATAGATAAACAGTTGTTGATATTGCTCTGCTATGCCACCTCGTTGGTCCCGTGTTCCGACTCGCCAAGATCCTGACTTTCGTCGCCTAGACGATCGCATGACCTTCGCGTTTCACGTTGCGCTCTTTGCCGCCGCAAATAGTGGACTCTGGTTTGTCCGCACAGTACAGGCTCAATCCTGGCCGTGGTCAATCTGGGTGACAGCAATCTGGTTTTCGGCCCTTGTGGCCCATGGCCTAGTGATTTTTGCGATCGCCGATTACTCCAAAGAATCCACCAAATAAGCCAAATGCGCCGCGCTGAGCGCTCAAGCCAGCTAGTTCCTTAAAAAAGGCAAGGAGCCTAAACCCCTTGCCTTTCTACTTGTTTGACTGACGTGCGTTGGATTGATGTGAGCTATCTATCTAATTAGACAGGCTCGGCCACCGGTGTATGAACCGAAGGCAACTGCACCTGACTCAACATATCTCGTAGCGATTGGCCTTCAATCACTTCCTCATCTAGGAGTTTGAGGGAAAGGGTTTCCAGTAACTCCCGGTTGTGCTTCAGGATGTCGAGGGCATGCTGGTGGGCAGATTCCACAATTCCCTTGACCTCTTGGTCGATGGCCTCAGCCGTTTGGGCGCTCACTAGGCGACGGGGATTGCCCATCTCGCCGCCGAGGAAGGCGTTGCCCTGACTTTGCTGATAGGCAAGGGGCCCCAACACCTCGCTCATCCCGTAGGTTGTGACCATGCGCTCGGCCAGATCGGTTGCCCGTTGCAGGTCATTTGCAGCCCCAGTGGTGATACTGCCGAAGACGACTTCTTCTGCCGATCGCCCACCTAGCAGAGTGGCAATCTGACCTTCCAGCTCATTCTCGCTCAGCAAAAAGCGATCTTCCGTTGGCAGTTGCAGGGTATAGCCCAGAGCCGCCATCCCACGGGGCACAATGGAAATTTTCTCAACCTGATCGGTTCCCGACATCACGGCACCAACCATGGCGTGGCCGACTTCGTGATAGGCAACGATCTTTTTCTCTTTGTCGTTCAGCACTCGGCTCTTTTTCTCTAGCCCAGCGACTAGCCGCTCGATCGCTTCAGAAAAATCGGCCTGAACGACGGTTTGTCGATCATTGCGAGCGGCGAGGAGTGCGGCTTCGTTCACCAAGTTGGCGAGATCGGCCCCAGAGAAGCCAGGGGTGCGCGTGGCGATCGCCTCCAAATCCACACTGGAGTTTAGTTTCACATCCTTGGCATGGATTTCCAGGATGGCGAGGCGTCCGGTTCGGTCTGGGCGATCGACCAATACCTGGCGATCGAATCGACCGGGACGTAGCAATGCTGGATCGAGGCTTTCGGGGCGATTTGTTGCTGCCAGCACGATCACCGTCTGTTCGCCAGCACCAAACCCATCCATCTCGGTCAAAAGCTGGTTTAGGGTCTGCTCCCGCTCGTCGTTACCGCCGTAAAACCCACCCGTTGCGCGGGATTTTCCAATTGCGTCTAGCTCATCAATAAAGATAATGCAGGGAGATTGCTTTTTCGCTTGCTCGAACAGATCGCGCACCCGTGATGAGCCAACCCCAACAAACAGTTCGATGAACTCCGAACCCGAGATGCTGAAGAAGGGAACACCGGCCTCTCCGGCAACGGCTCGTGCCAGCAAGGTTTTCCCAGTTCCCGGGGGCCCCACGAGCAACACGCCTTTAGGAATGCGGGCACCAATCTGCGTAAACTTCTTTGAATTTTTCAGGAAGTCAACAATTTCCACCAACTCAGTCTTGGCTTCTTCGACTCCGGCGACATCATCGAAGGTAATTTTCTCCGCTTCCCCTTCTACATAGACTTTGGCCTTGCTCTTGCCGATGGAAAGGGCTCCGGGTGCGCCTCCAGCGTTGCGTGCAATGAAGAATTGCCAGACAGCCACAAAGATGAGTGGCGGAATAACCCACCCCAGCAGGCTGGTAAACCAGTTACCCCGAGCAGGGGGAATTGCCGCAAACTCTACGTTGTTGTCTTGCAACAAGTTGGGCAGATTCAGATCGAAAATGGGCGTTGTCGAGAGAATTTCGCCAGTATCGCCATCTTCGCTCTTGATCTGATAGCGAATCTGATCCTGTCCGACAGATGCGCGAACTACTTCCCCCTCGTTCACCTGATGGATGAAGAGGCTGTAGGGCACGCGAGGAACCTTAGCACCAAATAAGGCAGGAGCGAACAGGTTGAGCAGTAGGTAAATGCCCGATAGCGCTAGCAAAATTCTCCCGATGAGGCGCGATCGCGGTTGATTGGGTTTGTCTTTAATTGGCATTGCGAGGAATGCTCCTTATTCTTAAAACAATTGAGTAGAAAACTCAGAACGAGGATCAGAGAGCGACGACAGGATGGAGCGGCGCGTCCAAGAAGCAGCGTGAGTTGGGCAGCGCAAACTCGTGAGGGGAGCCACGCACAGCGAAAGGGTTGAACAGCGGAACGCAGGTCGTGAGGGCGATCGCCATCGCTGAATCGGTATCACCGACAACGCCATCGATTGAATCCGGGCTCCTCATTCAGGAAGTTTTAGAAAAGCCCATAGTAGAAAAAAGTGAGCTGAGTCAACCTCGTTTCTGAATTCTTCTTAAATCTTAAAAGTTTTGCGTAGGGGAGTTAGATGTGTCGTTGGAGAGAAATCCGAACCCAAAGCTGAGGGCATGCGACCGCTTTACGTCTTGAGATTAGGGTGGATTATTGTTCAAAAGCCTTGTTGTACTTGTCTTTTAGACAATAGTGCGGGTTTACCGAAGTGCGCGGTGTTATTGTCAGGTGAGGTCACGCTTCATCCACGTCCTGCAGCCAATAGACATAAAAAAAGGGCTTGCAAGAAGCCCTGAGGTTTATTCTTTGATCATCGCAGTGCTTGTGCAATGCTGACCCATCCGGGGGAGGGACGGCCAGCCGACAACCTCGTGCTTAAGCCGTTTCCATCCAGTCAAAGATTTGATCGAGCTGCTCTAGGGTAATCAAGCCGTACTGCAACAGCACCATAGGGAGCATGTTGGCGTCGGGTTCAGGGTGTTTGAGGGCGACTGCAATCGAAGAGCTTGGAATCGCCAACTCTTCCCTGAGAAATTTTATAAGTCGATTTTGAGCCGCTGAATCTACTGTCATTTTTTTATCCCCCTTAAGAAATGCACCGCGTTGTTAAGTTTTGAAACAAAAACTCAGAATTGATGATGTAAATTATAGCGATCTTTGTTGGCTGTGTGGTGCCACAAAAGATAGAGAGTGCGATCTTTATGATAAAGAGGCCATCAGTCTACCATCGCTTCATAAAAACAGAACAGGTGATCCGTTTACAGGCCAGGACGTGGCGATCGCCAGATGGACTCACTCGGCATCATGCCTTGCTCGATTTTCCCCATGGTGCCCCAAACGAAATATTTTGTGGGTGCCGAATGATTTTCTCAGATTATGGACAGGAAAAATGAGAATTCTGTGAGGATGTGGCAAGTTTGTGCTTACGGTACCTTGACAGATTCACCCGTTTCAGCAGACCGACGCACAGCATCCGCTACCTTCAGGGCATACAAGCTGGCCTCAGCCGTGAAATAAAGGGGCGTGCCCGTTATTAAATGATCCAGCACCATCGCTGTATCTTTCGCAAACAACCCCCGACGACTGCCCATCTCCAAGGGTTGTTCCCCATCGGGCAGGATGAGTGTGCCCGTCTCGCCATCAATTTGAATGGCACCCGATTCTCCATGGATCATTAATGTCCGCTCTGCTTTCCATAACGCCTCGCCTTTGCCGTAGATCAGCTCGGCAGCTAGACCACTAGAAAAAGTCAGTTGGGTTGTGGCTAGGCAGGATGTGAACGGATCGGAAGGTAACATATTGCCCCAAAAACGCGACTGAGCCGCAACTCGTGTCACTGGGCCAAATAGGTGGATCAGGCGGTTGATACGGGCAAGCGCGCCAATGAGTGGAAACCCAAACAGATCCGTGCGATAGGTCCAGCGGTTGGGGGCGGGGCGTTGTGGGTTGAGGTTGCTGTAGCGCACATAAAAAGGTGTTCCGATGTGGGGCAAGGCGTTGGCGATCGCCGTATGGATTCCGCTCAACAGCTCGATATGCTCGACATGGAGCAGCTTTTGCTGCGTTCGAGCCAGCTCGAGAATTTGCTCCGCTTCCGCCAGGTTCAACGATAGGGGATATTCCACCACGACATGTTTCCCCGCGCGGAGAGCAGCCTCTGCGATCGCCCCATGGTCACGGTTGATGACCGCAATGACGACCAGATCAACATCATCTTGATGGATGAGCGCTTGCCAATCGGGGAGGGCAATCGCTCCGCAAGTCTGAGCTAGGGCGCTGGTTTTCTCTGGATCGCGTCCAGCAATGGCGGCGACGTGCGATCGTTCATCCTGGTGAAACGCGTCGGTTCTGGTTCGGGCGGCATAGCCGGTGCCAACGATCCCAATTCCAATAGACGTCATAGAAAAGCTCAATGGGTAGATATGGTTTGTGATTCACGTTTTGTGCTGCATTTAATGTATCCAGCAGCACGTGGATTGTAGAGAAAAAATGACGACTCTCTTTAATGGGATGGTCAGAGAAGCATTTAGGCTCAATCTGGGTTCCAATGAAACACAGGGGCCCGGCAAAAGCAATCGGAAAAGTGGTCAGGGGAACTCATAATCTTTGCCTATGAAAGAGATAATTAATTGTAGGAATACCTGATTTTAAGTGCCTCGAATCCAATGCAAATCCCAATGAATGGCGTCTGGGATTATACGTCATTGCGCCTCAAAATTGCGTCTCGAAAAGAGAGGGCGATCGCATTCTAAAATATGGCCGATACTGTAGAGCCAGGACGGCTCCTCGCCATTGATCTTCCGCTATCAAACCAGGGGACTATTCCTAGAACGTCTCAATAGAAGTCTCAATAATTAGGGTCGAAACTTTGATGTAACGGATGTACTGACATCTGTTGCCTGAACTATTTCTACGGTCTATCCCTAGACATAATTTGTGGCCAAGTAACCCCCCGACCTGCGTATTTTAGGTGTTAATACCACATATATAAGTAATTCGGTGGAAAGTCTTCGTTTTTCATTACGAATCCAATTCATCCCAGGGGGCAAGATGTCACCAAAGCGGAGAGGTTTTCTCGTAGTATCGAGAAGAGGGTTGAGATCCCAGTAACAAACTTCATGCTGTGTGCTGGGTCAACTCTTAAGCCGTTTTCAGAATTGAGAGGAATGTTGCATGGCAACGTATAAAGTTACTTTGATCAACGAGTCCGAAGGTTTGAACACAACTATCGAGGTTGCTGACGACGTTTATATTTTGGATGCCGCTGAAGAGCAAGGGATCGACCTTCCTTACTCCTGCCGGGCGGGTGCTTGCTCCACATGTGCAGGCAAAATGCAATCCGGTACAGTTGACCAATCTGATCAGTCTTTCCTGGATGATGACCAGATCGAAGCAGGCTATGTACTGACTTGCGTGGCGTACCCCACGTCCGATTGCACCGTCCTGACGCACCAGGAAGAGGAACTCTACTAGACCTCTGGTTATCTTTTCCAACGCAAAACTCCAGTGAGTTTGGCCTCCCCGAGCGTTTCTGTCGCCTGGGGAGGTCTTTTTGTGTCGGGACTTATGGGTCGGAACTTGTATAGCGCTACGCGCTCAGGTAGAACCCAATCATTTTTTGAAAGCCGCGCGACGCGCGGCTTTCAAAAAATGATTTGTCCTAATCTCAATGCGTAAAGCTATATGTTTTGTTTGCAGCACTACAGCTGGACAAACATCTGACGCAGTGGGAAAGCGGAGGACAAATCACGGATTGAACGTCTTACAGTGAGTGGCTGTCAATCCGTGATTTGGGTTTACCTCAGCGCGTAGCGCTAGGGCAGGAGTGAGAAAGACAACTAATGTGTACTTTTGCAACGATTCTGAGAAGAGGAATACTCACTCCGCTCTAACCCTTCTCTCTTAAGGGTTTGACGCCATTAGGTTGCGATGTTTTGACACATTATTCGATCTGCCCTTAACCCGCTTGGAGGATGTTCGGGTCTGGCAGGGTTGATAGGCTACTGACGCGTTTCGTTTAAGTTATCTTAAGGCTCGGTTTAGCGTAACCTATCCTTTGAGATAAGACTTTTGTACTAGTACCCTCTGTTCACGGCTAAGTTTCTGAGCTTTTGGATTTCTAAATGAGTGGTTTGGGCTTCTGTTCCTCGTTCTCGCCGTAGGTTTTTCTCTGCTTTACCGTCCCTTTTCAACCATTTTCCAACTAACCCATGTGTAGCACCCCTTTTCGACAGTCTGGTTCATGGCGCGTTCGTCCATTGATGGGGCTACCCGTTGCCACGACGTTACTACTCTCTGCGTGTGGGGGTGGGCCGCCCATGATGCAAGGACAGCCTCCCGTTCAAGTGGAATTGCAGGACGTGACGACCTCTACCGTCGAAGAATTCTCTGAATTTGTCGGGGTTCTGGAGGCGCAAGACCGGGTTGCGTTGCGACCTGAAATTAGCGGTCGTGTTGTTCAGGTTTTTGTGGAGCCGGGGCAGCGGGTAGAGGCTGGAACGCCGATCGCCCGTCTTCGAGCGGAGCAAAGTCGGGCAGAATTCAGTGGAGCCACCGCCGATGTCGAAGCATCCATCGCCTCTGTCAATACAGCGGAAGCTCGGCTAAGAGCGGCGGAGGCCTCCCAAGCGCGTTCTGCGGCTGACCTGGAATTAGAAAACACGGAGCTGGAACGGACGCAATCCCTGGTCGATGAAGGGGCATTGCCGCAGCAGGATCTCGACCGTGCTCGCAACCGACAGCAAACGGCTGCTGCCGCACTACGGGTTGCGGAGGAAGATGTAGGCGCGGCGCGAGCAGCCTTGACCGAAGCCCAAGCTCGCCTCAATCGCTCCCGTGCCGACCAGGATATTGCCCGTGAGGATTTGCAAGATAGCGAGGTGGTTGCGCCGATCGGCGGATTGGTGGGCGACATCCCCGTTCAGATTGGGGACTTTGTGAGTTCCAATGATGTGCTGACCAGCATCATTCAGAATGATGTGCTGGAGTTGAACCTGGCTGTGCCTATTGAGCGATCGCCCGAACTACGTCAGGGGCTACCGGTGGAGTTGATCGGAGAAGCTGGAGAAGCCGTAGCTCGGGGGCAAGTCAGCTTTATCTCCCCAGAAGTTAATGCGGGGCAGCAGTCAGTGCTTGCCCAGGCGCAGTTCCAAAACAGCGGTGTTCTAAGGGATGGGCAATTTGTCCGGACACGAGTGATCTGGAGCAGCGCTCCTGGCGTACTTGTTCCCACCGATGCCGTCACTCGGATTGCTGGCGAAACCTTTGTATTTGTTGCAGGTACTCCTGAACAGTGCCCCCAGGAGGGCCAAGGCGCGGCTCCGCCAGGACCGCCGGGAGCTCCCGAAGGGGAAGGTCCTTCGCAAATCGCACTCCAGCGTCCGGTGACCTTGGGGATTTTGCAGGGCAACGATTATCAGGTCGTTTCTGGGGTTGAGGTGGATGAACAAGTGGTGGTGTCTGGGGTCATCAACCTGCAAAATTGCTCACCCATTATGTTGCAACAAGCCATGGGGCAGCCTGAATCCTAATCTTCCAACCATCTCGTCGTCTTAGCCTGTATTCTTTGTCCGCTCTTCCCTGTTTAGATTCCCTTCCCTGAACCGTTCCCCGGAAGCTCTTCGCAATAGGCAGCGCCATGTTTTCCAAGTTTTTTGTCCAACGTCCCGTTTTTGCTACCGTTTGCTCACTCGTCATTGTGTTCCTGGGGTTATTGCTGGCTCCCACCTTACCGATCGCCCAATTCCCAGAAATTAGCCCGACCCAGGTGGTGGTAACAGCGAACTACCCCGGTGCGGATGCGGAAACCGTAGAAAATGCCGTGACTAACCTGCTGGAGCAGGAGATTAACGGTGTCCAGGGAATGCGCTACATGAGCTCGTCCAGCGGTAGCGACGGGACGAGCCAAATCACCGTTACGTTTGAGCCGGATGTCGATCCAGATCTGGCCGCGGTCAATGTTGAAAATCGGGTGGCGCGGGTCGAAACCCGGTTGCCCGACCTGGTTACACAGACCGGGGTCACTGTATCGCAGCAGTCGAGCAACTTTTTGATGGCGATCGCCGTTTATCCCGAAGGGGGCGAATATGACAGCCTCTTTATGAGTAACTATGCCGACCTGTATATGGTGAACGCGCTGCGGCGGATTGAGGGGGTCGGTTCTATCCAGATTTTTGGGGAACGGAAGTTTGCTATGCGGGTATGGCTGGATCCTAGTCGGTTGGCCAGCCGCAACCTGACCGTGCAAGATGTGTCGGCAGCCATTCGAGAGCAAAACATCCAGGTGGGTGCCGGACAACTGGGACAGCAACCCGCTGATCCAAATCAGGATTACCAGATTAGTCTGCGAGCCGACAGTCGCTTGGAAACGGTTGAAGAATTTGAAAACCTTGTCATTGCTACGGGTGAAGGTGGCACCCTGATCAAACTCCAAGATGTTGGCCGGGTTGAGTTGGGGGCAGAAAACTATGGCACGAACCTCACCTTCAACGAACAGGAAGCCGTTGGTTTGGGGATTACCCAACGGGCTGGAACCAATGCTCTGGAAACATCGGCTCAGGTGCGAGCAGAGCTGGATCGGCTCAGTGAAGCCTTTCCTCCAGGGCTACGCTATGCGGTTGCATTTGACTCCACTACCTTTGTGTCGCAGTCACTTCGAGATGTGGTGCTGACCCTAACCCTCGCCATTACGCTGGTGGTATTGGTCATTTACCTGTTCTTGCAAGATTGGCGCACGACATTAGTGCCTGCGATCGCCATCCCCGTCGCGTTGATTGGAACCTTTGTCTTCACCAAGATCTTTGGCTTCTCGATCAATACCCTGACGCTATTCGGCCTGACCCTGGCAACCGGGGTGGTGGTGGATGACGCCATCGTGGTGGTGGAGGCGATCGCCGCCAAAGTACAGAACAAGGGGATGGATGCTTACCAAGCTTCTGTGGAAGCGATGAATGAATTGTCGGGTGCGGTGGTTGCAACCTCATTGGTGCTATTGGCAGTCTTCATCCCCGTGGCGCTGTTCCCAGGCACAACGGGGGCTATCTATCAGCAGTTTGCGCTGACCATTGCCTTTGCCATTGTTGTATCGACCTTCAATGCCCTGACCCTTTCTCCCGCCCTATCGGCGCTGTTGTTGGGACATCAAAATGACCACCACAGTTTGATTGGGCGCTTCTTTGACCGCTTCAATAGCTTTTTGGATTGGGTGCGCGATCGCTACCACTGGATCATCTCGCTCTTATCTCAATTGAAGTATGCCGTTCTGGCCTTCTTCGTCGTCGCCCTCATCCTTACAGGCTGGATTTATCGCACCGTGCCGTCCGCCTTCTTACCTGAGGAAGACCAAGGTTACTTCATCACGCTGATTCAAGCTCCGGAAGGGGTATCGCTAACCCACACCCAGCGGATTGTGGATGAGGCATCGGAACTGGTGAGTTCGCAGCCTGAGGTGGCGTCTAACTTTGCCGTTACGGGCTTTAGCTTTGCAGGCGTTGCCCCCAATCAAGGCATCATGTTCACCCTGCTGAAGCCCTGGAGTGAACGCCGGGGGCCGGGGCAGAGTGTCCAAGGCATCATCCAGCGGGTGCAAATGCAGTTCTTTGGGATGAATGATGCCCGAATTTTTGCGGTCAATCCTCCGGCGATTCAGGGACTTGGCAACTTTGGTGGATTCCAGGTCGAAGTACAGGATCGACGGGGAGCGCTCAGTCTCTCGGACCTGCTTGGCAATACCTTTCAATTGATTGGAGCTGCCAACCAGAATCCCAACTTGCAGGCCGTGTTCACGACCTTTTCGGCCAATTCGCCCCAGCTCCTGGTTGAGGTGAATCGCGATCGCGCCAAAGCCCTGGATATCGACATTCGCGATGTCTATGGGAGCCTCCAGAGTTTCCTGGGGTCGGAATATGTCAACGACTTCAGCCTCGACCAGCGCACCTATCGGGTGTATGTCCAGGCCGACGAAGAATTCCGTGCAGATCCTTCCGATTTGCAGCAGTTGTATGTGCGATCGGGGGCAGGGGAAATGGTGCCCCTTGCGAACCTCGTGACGGTGACCCCGAGCACGACGGCGCAGACCATTACCCATTACAACCTCTTCCGTTCGATCTCGGTGCAGGGCAGTGCGGCGTTTGGCCGCAGTTCTGGGCAGGCCATCCAGTCCATCTCCGATCTGGCGCAGCAGATTTTGCCTGCCAGCATGGGATTTGAGTGGACGGGTACAGCGCTAGAAGAGATTCAATCCGGTGGCCAAGCGCCGCTGTTCTTTGGCTTCGGTTTGCTGATGGTGTTTCTTGTTCTAGCAGCGCAGTATGAAAGCTATGTGGATCCGGTGGTCATTCTGATCACGGTACCCCTTGCTGTTTTGGGGGCCTTGAGCGCCCAGTTTCTTCGCGGCTTGTCCAATGATGTCTACTGTCAGATTGGGTTGGTTATGTTGATTGGTTTGGCCAGTAAGAACTCGATTTTGATCGTGGAATATGCCAACCAACTGCGCGATCGCGGCATGACCATCACGAACGCGGCACTAGAAGCAGCGCAGGAGCGCCTGCGGCCAATCCTGATGACGGCTTTCTCCGGTTTGGTGGGCTTTTTCCCACTGGTGATCGCGTCTGGTGCGGGGGCGGCTAGCCGTCAATCCCTTGGCACGGCTCTGTTTGGTGGCTATTTGCTAGCGACCTTCCTCAGCCTGTTCATTGTGCCTATCGTCTACATCTTGATTAAACGCGGCTGCGATCGCTACTTTCCCAAGCGTCACTCCTACCATCACCGCTATGACGAAGATGAGGATGAAAGCACACTCCCTGTTAAAGAGCAGGTGCTCTAACGGTCGATTCCTTGTTCCTAACTAAGGATCGCGAATAAATTCACTTGCCATATTTTTTTGGAGAAGCGCGGCTGCGCCGCGCTTCTCCAAAAAAATATGGTTTTTTATTTAAGCCATGCTCCTAACCCTCTACGTAGCCCCCAGGAGTTTGTCACAGAAAACTCCTGGGGGTGAACAAATTGTGTTAGTAATAGTCCCAATCCATAATTGATTTGCAGGCGATCGCCCGGATTAACCTCTCCCCTCGACGAAGATCCAGGCATTCGATTCACCACTTTTGTCTTTATCAGGTTTGGGGCTCTACGATAATGGACCATGGCTGGCGTGTGATTCGACGTATTCTGTTGGGTTTTAGCGCTTTGGTTGGCGGGTGGGCTGCTTTGCCCGCATGGGCGCTTGCCCATCCCAACCACGCTGAGCCAGACCTGCTTCGGTTGCTCGAACCTGAGGCTATGACCCCGTCCCTACTACTGGCCAGTCTGAGCCTTGCAGTGGGTCTGGGAGCCGCCCACGCGCTGTCGCCAGGGCATGGCAAAACAATGGCTGCCGCCTATTTGGTGGGCAATCGAGGAACGCCCTGGCATGCCGTGGTACTGGGGGTGACGACAACCGTAACCCACACGCTGATGGTCTTTATTCTGGGGGCGATCGCCCTCCTTGCGGCTCAGGTTGGATGGGCTGATCATATCTACCCGGTACTGAGTTTGCTCAGTGGCGTCATAGTGTTGGTCATTGGAGCCAAGCTGCTCTACGAGCGCTGGGGGGCTGTCTCAGCAGAGCTGGAGCACAATCAGGCTCATCATCACCATGGCCCCACTCACCATGGGCATTCCCACGATCAGCCTCATCACCATCACGGCCATTCTCACGCTCACGTGCATGGGGAACATTCCCACCCCCTGCCAGCGTCCAACATTTTGGCGCTGGGTATTGCTGGCGGAATCGTACCTTGCCCTTCGGCCTTGGTATTGCTCCTGTCGGCGATCGCTCTCCATCAGACGGCCTACGGCCTAGCGCTTGTCACTGCCTTTAGCCTAGGGTTGACGCTGGTACTGGTTGGCATCGGGCTAAGCATCATTTACTCTCGGCAATGGTTTGACCAGCTTCCCCTCAACCCTCGCATCTTTCGGTACCTACCCATTGCTAGTGCGATTATTATTATGGCGGTTGGAGCGATGTTGACGGCTCAGGCGATCGCCTGAGCGCGCAGCTCAACCCCCTGTACTTTGCATCTCCCTTGCTACGCACTTAGTTTCAGCCGCTCACCTTTGGGCTCAACCGCACTCCAATCTTCCTATTGACGATACCGTCTAACAGACCTATGAAAAAGCTACTTCTCCTTTTGGCTCTCGTCTTTAGCCTGCTCACCTTCCCAGGTACAGCCTGGGCCCATAGCATTGAAACCGACTATTGGATGAGCGCAGGACAATTGCAGTTCGCCTCAATGTTTGGGGACGGAGCTCCTTTTGAAGATGCCCCCGTTCGGATTTATTCCCCCGATAACCCAGATGAGCCTGTAATCGAAGGAACAACCGATGCCGCGGGCAGCTTTGCTTTCACCCCCGACCCTGAAATGGAAGGGGATTGGACCGTTCGCATCGGGGATATGACAAATCACGGCGATATTTTGACGGTTCCCGTCGATGACGCTGGAGTTGAGATTGATGAGATTGTGCAAGCACCTCATGCGGCTCCCCACTGGTGGCAACGGCAGGTGGGTGTGGCTACTGCTGCATTTGGCAGTGGTTTGGGTTCGGTCGCCATTTTCCGTCGGCGCCGCTGGTTCTAATATCTAGTCCAGATAGTCCAGTCAAGTAACTACCCGTAAAATCGTTTGCGCCCGCTGCACGGTAGTGGGCGCAAACGATAATTTGGGGCTTTCAACCGGATGGTTGTCTACTATCAAATCCGATTGAAGAACCTAACTATCATTTTTGCCGCTGCATTGCAGCGGCAAAAAATGATAGTTAGGTTTTACGGCTATTTAACCGGATCTGATATAACGGAGTGATTGAGAACAATCACTCTAACCACAATCATGACGATTGCCGACAGCGCTACCGGGAGCGAGCGGCTTACGAAAGCAGAACACGCCGATGATTGCCGTGCCTAGCGTTCCGATGCCCGACCAGATTGCATAGGCAATGCTGAGGGAAATAGGCCGCAAACTGAGCGCCATGTCATGATCCAGCGCAACCGCGCTGATAGACTAGGGTTGCGAAAAGCCTTGAGAGGCTTTGAGTGCAGAAGAGGCGAGAACCTTACTGGCGATCGCCAAAAAGTTGCACCAGTCGATATAGCAGAGATTCCACCCAAAGCCAATGCGCCGTATTATCGCAGAGTTAGGCTTTTGGATTCCTCTCAGGACGTGCAGAATAGCCGACCAATATGGCTCTCTTGCTTGGTGCGATTTTACCCTCTGCGTTGTCCCGTGTGCCAACGCTAGGAGTCGAGTTTTTCGACGATGTGATGCCCGACAGGTGATAGATTGACCGCATGATTACCCTGACGACTGAAGAGATCGAAACGTACCGTGTGCAGTTTGCGGGAAACTCAGCAGTATTGCGCACCCTTGATGTTATTGAAGATTGTGAAGGCAGCTTAGAAGATGCAGCCATTGATCTGGCTATTAAGGTTGGGCAAGAGCCAACCGAGTCCGAGCGTTGGCTAGAGGGGTTTGCTAAGCGCTGGCGGGTACAGTTGTGCCAACCTCATCTGCGTCGCCATGTGCAAGACGGAAATATGGGTGATGCCATATCAGTGTTGGTAGAGATGAGCAACTTACCCATTAGTTTGGCGATCGCCCTCCTGATCTATGCCCATAAAACTGGGCTAGACGAATTTTGCCAACCCCTCAACGAAAAGCTTTGAGCGCACCATAACTATCCGCACCACCACTATCTAAGGAGCATGGTCATTATGAGAGGCAAGCATGTCTTGGTCACAGGCGGCACCGGTGGTCTGGGGTTGGGGGTGACGCCTAAGGTGCTGGCGCGGGGAGCCATGTCTATTACCCTTCCCTACCGCAGCGCACAGGAAGTTGAGCGGATGCGAGGCATGCTTTCCCCCGCCGACCTTGCACGTGTTCGGTTTATCTCAGCGGATTTGATCGACGAAACCTCAGTCGAAGAAATGATCAATGGGATGGAACGGGTGGATGCCTCCATTCATCTGGTAGGTGGCTTTTCGATGGGGAAAGTCCACGAATATCCATTTGATAAGTGGCAGCAAGACTTCCGCCTCAACCTGGAAACCACGTTTTTGGTGTGCAAGCATAGCCTACGACGCATGCTCGAAACCGGGTATGGCCGCATCGTAACGGTGGGATCGCGAGGGGCGGTGCTGCCGGGGGCGCAACTAGCTGCTTACTGTGCCTCGAAAGCTGGGGTGGTGGCGCTCACCCAGGCGATCGCCGATGAAACCAAAGGCACCAACATCACCGCCAATGTCGTTCTTCCCAGCATTATCGACACCCCTGCCAACCGCGCTGCCATGGGTGCCGAAAATGCCAATCAATGGGTTAAAGCTGAATCCCTGGGAGAGGTCATCTGCTTCTTGGCCTCCGATGAGGCTAAGGACATGCGCGGTGCTGCCGTCCCCGTTTACGGCAGCATTTAGTGGAAAAGAGCAGGTTTTGCCGTTTCTTCATTCGGGGCGATCGCATCAACTTGACTCTCCGTAATTGCACTTTCTCGATGTTTGAGTAAGGTCGCTTTGGGCAGAGGACCATGCAGGTGCTCCCACGGCAGGGTTTGTTCTAGCTCCCAATCGGTATGAACGTAGTAGTCGAGGGGCGGTAGTTGTCCACGCAAGTCCTTGAAGGCGCGGCGATAGCTGCCGAGGGTGTCGCCATAGTGCCGTACCCGCTCCAGCAACGGTGCAAGACGGCGATCGCCCCGTGAGATGAGTGCTTGAATGACCGACCAGTTGTAGCTCTCTGGCCGAAAGTCGATACCCTTAGGGCGCAATTGCTTCTGGAGCAGCTTTAGCCGTTTTTCGGCTTGCGCATTTACTCCAAACCACTGGAATGGGGTGTGTGCCTTGGGAACAAAGGTGCTACAGCCCAGGGTCAATCGCAGTCCGGGGGCGGCTTTCTTCAGCGCCAGCATCATCTCCACGGTGGCTTCTAGATCATCGGGACGTTCCTGGGGAATGCCCACCATGCCATAGAGTTTGAGGCTACTCAGTCCTCCAGCTTTAGCACGCACTGCTGCTTCGGCGATCTCAGCGGTTTCTAGCTTTTTATTGATGATGCGGCGGAGGCGATCGCTGCCCGTTTCCACCGCAATCGTGATAGAGCGAGAATCGTGTGCTACGAGCGTTTTTGCCAACTTCTCGGTCACCGTATTGGTGCGCACGGAGGCGAGACTTAACCGGATATCGTCATACTTTGGCTGGTTGAGCCAATCTAGCAAGGTTTCAAATTCTGGATGTTGGGTGATGGATGCCCCTAGCAGTCCCAACCGATGGGTTACCGCAACCCCGCGTTCGATCGCCGGAATCAGCGATGCTTCCATGCTGGCTGTCCGAAACGGGAGGGTCAAATAACTGGCAAGGCAAAAGCGGCACATTTCTGGGCAACTGCGTACCACCTCCACCATATAGATGTTTTCCCAGGCGGCATGCTCCGTTACGACGGTCGATGCCGACAGCACATTCCCCCGGTAGGTTTGCTTTTCAACCTGCGCTGGAATGTCGGTATCGAGGGGTTGAATCTGCGCGATCGCCCCGTCCACATCGCCATAGTCCACCGCATAGAGACTCGGCACATAGATTCCTGGAACCGTTGCGAGATGGCGCAATTGTTCCGAGCGCGATGCACCTCGGACCTCTTCGTAGGCCGTGATAAAGGTGTCGAGTAATGTTTCGCCATCGCCTAGCAGCACCACATCGAAAAACTCGGCAAAGGGTTCGGGGTTGGCGGTCAGTACCGGGCCACCGCCAAAGACGAGGGGATGTTGTTCGGTGCGATCGCTTGCCCACAGCGGTATGCCCAATTGCTCCAACAGCCCTAGCACATTGGCATAGTCCAGTTCCCAAGATAGCGAGAAGCCCAGAAGCTCCGGTTCGCTGGGCAGCGACTCTTGGACATCGGTAAACAGACGACTGACCTCGACGGCTGGATTAGCCATCAGCGTTGCCCACACCACCTGATATCCCAGGCTGGTAATGCCAACGGTATAGTCATTTGGAAATGCGAAGATAAGAGGGATCGCATCCTCCCTGGCAGGTCGAGGCTGAAATAGTAGACGTTCGGCAGAAAAGACAGAACTCACAGCATAATGGCGATCGCAATACTTCTTCAGGCTACCACCCCTACCCCTGGATGGTCGTGGTATGGGGGAATGCGCTTGGGTAAAATTAACTCTGTTTTGAACACCATATAGCAATCCGTTTTGATTTTTGAAGGGAGTAAGGGAAAATACAGAGGTCGAGTCATATCCAGGTTACTTCGATGG
>JBCBSL010000050.1:0-19921 GCA_039819145.1 Cyanobacteria bacterium J06638_22 | reverse complement strand
TTCCTTGATTGAAGAGGTTAGTGCGGCAGTCAAGGCTGGCGTTTCCAATGTCTTAGTCGATTTTGGAGAAGTTAGCTTCATGGACAGTTCTGGTTTGGGTGCTCTGGTTGGAGCCTTGAAATCAGCTCGTGCATCCGGTGGAAATCTTTACGTTTGTTCTGTCAATGAGCAAATTCGCATTCTGTTTGAATTAACCAGTGCAAATCGATTCTTCCAAGTTTTTCATGATCAGGAAGAATTTAACCAAAAGATGATGGCACAGGCTACCGTCTGAACTTTGGTGACTCAGGGGACATCCCAATCCTGGCATGGCATGTCCCCAACATGCATGCCTCAAACGTTAAATCCTAAACGCTAAATTTTAATATCAAAACCCCGCAGATATAGCTGCGACTACTATCTTCAGCTCACTTGAGATAGTTCACTTTAATTTCTATAGGATTTGCACATATTCTTCGAAGATGTTGGCGATCGCGCTAACATCTTCAACGGATTTATTTGGAACTACGCCTCTTTTGCGTAGGGCAATCTCTCACGGAGGATATGCCCGCCGACTTCGGTTGCTCTCAGCCAGCTAGTCGCTACGTGCCCTGAGCGCAGTCGAAGGGCACAGGCTTATGGCTTGAGTCAGCCAGCAAAGGACGCTAAGGTTCCGTCATGCCCATGAAAATGGGCATCCATCAAACATTCAAGACGGCGGAACGCGCTCTAGATACTGCTCATCCAGCAAAAATGCGCCTCGGCTGAGACGCACACTCCAATATCCTCCGGGGCGACGACCCAGGATAATGCCCTCTTCCCCAATCTGAATGACATTGGGCGGGCGAAGCATCGGCATCGGTTCCGCTGTTTTGACATGGCTGGGAAGGGCAACAATGCGAACGCGATCACCTACTCCCAATGCGTTTGTTTCCGACATGGGTGCACCATTAAACATAGAACTTATGCATTTTGTTGATAGTGTGGCCGTGACACGGCCACACTATCAACGAATTCACTCAGGATTACGCCAGTTTTGCGTAAGTCCTGAAACAATTTGCTTGGGGATTATAGCGCTTATATCCCTCTGGCCGTGACAACGTTTAGGGAACATTCCAACCAAATGTGCTGATGATAAGCCCGACCAACAAACAGCAACACCGTGTCCTCACGCGCAATTCCCTTGGGGTTCCAGTCCGGTTTATCCAACTCGGCAAGGCGCGATCGCCATAGCTCCAAAATCGCCGGGGTAATGCCAAAGTGTCGCCCATAGTGAAAGTTCACCTGGGGAAAGTGCTGCCGTGGCAGATCGCGAATAAGATTGAATGCGATGAACGTTTCCGATCTCTCGCTCCTCATCGCCCTCGACGCGCTGCTGCAAGAGAGCAGCGTCACCCGCGCTGCTGAACGCGTAGGTCTGTCTACACCTGCGATGAGTCATACATTGGCGCGCATACGCGACCGCCTCGGCGACCCACTCCTGGTACGCGCGGGCCAAGGCATGGTGCTTACAACGCGTGCTCAGACACTAAAGCCTCGCGTGCACAGCTTGGTGGCCCAAGCGGAGCAACTGTTCACCCTTGGTGACACGTTCTCACCAGAGACCGTCGACCGAGAATATGTTGTCAATGTGACCGACTATGTGCATTTGGTGCTGGGCAGCGCGCTCGACCGCATGGCGAGGCAACAAGCACCACAGCTAAGGTTGCGCTTCGTCCCCACGACGCTCGACGACGCCGAGGCGCTGCGGCAAGGCAACACCGATCTAGCCATCGGGGTCTACGACGATCTGCCGCCTGAGATCATGACGCGAACGCTCATCACTGATCGTCATGTGTGCGTACTTCGAAAAGGCCATGCGCTGGCGGGTCAGCGCATGACGCTCAAGCGCTTTGTTGAGTTGGACCATGTTCAAGTCGCGCCGAGGGGCCAGCCGGGTGGGTACATGGATGACCTGTTGCGCGCGCGAGGGCTCGAGCGTCGCGTTCTGCGCGCCGTACCATCATTTCAGATAGCAGCAGCGATGGTCGCGGACTCCGACTATGTGCTGACGCTATCTCGACGCGTAGCGATCATACTGGCCGCCTCGCTTGAACTGGCGATCGTCGAGCCACCTTTCAAGCTCGAACCATACGCGGTGAATCTCGTATGGCATCCACGTGTAGACGCCGACCCCGCCCACCGCTGGCTGCGGGGGCTCTGGGTTGCGGCAGCGGCCGAAGCTGCTGGCGACGATCACGTTGGAGCGCTGAACGGCTGAACGGGGGCAACGCCACGTCGCGTCGGTGCCGCAAGACGCACGATCGATAGTTTCATATTGTGCAATGATTCATTGAAAATCTTTCATTTGACACAACATGGAAGGCTCTGCATGATGGTTATATCGACCAAGAAACAAATCCCAACATGAGTGCCAACACCAACATGATCAGTTCCGATAAGAAAAAGACCATCCTGATCATCGCCGCCAACCCCGCTGTCGGCCCCCTCACTGGCTGGCCCATCGGTTTCTGGCTGGCTGAGCTCACCCACCCCTACGCCGCGTTCATTGAGGCTGGTTACGACGTTGAGATCCGCAGCCCTGACGGCGGCACGCTTCAGGCTGATAGCTACTCCGACCCTGAGGACGGTAGCGGCTACTCCGCCCAAGATCTCCTCTCCTTGGGTTTCAAGAAGTCCCCGTCCCACGCCACTCTGCTCGACAACACCGCCAGCATCGCCGACGTGAACGTCGCAGACTACGACGCCATCCTCCTCGCCGGGGGGCAATCACCCATGGTCACCTTCATCGATAACCACGCTTTGCATGCCCTTGTCGCCGCATTCTACGAGGCCGGTAAGCCCACCGCTCTCCTCTGCCACGGCACGTGCGTCCTACTCAAGGCCAAGCTGTCCACTGGCGAGCTGCTGGTCACCAGCAAGACGTGGACTGGTTTCTCGAATGAGGAGGAGAAGGACGTCGAAAAGTCCGTCGGCCAGAAAGTCCAGCCCTTCTGGATCGAGACCGAGGCCCGCGCTTTGCCAGAAACGACCTTCGTTGTGGCTCCGCTGTGGTCGGCGTTCGCTGTCCGCGACGGCAACCTCATCACCGGCCAGCAGCAGACCTCCGGTCGCGTCGCCGCCGAGCTGGTGATCGAGGCGCTATCGGGCGTGCCATCGTCGGCACCTACGACGCGGGCAGGGGTCTGAGAACCTTAACTGTCTCAACACGATGAAGAGCAATGAAAACAGCGTATCGGTGGTCGTGCGACGACGTATCCACCCAGAACTTGTAGAAGCCTACGAGGAATGGTTGGCCGGTGTGATCGAGGCCGCTAAGACCTTCGAAGGCCACCAGGGCGCGCAAGTGCTCCGCCCGCCCGATCCGGCCACTCAAGACTATGTGCTCTTGTTTCGCTACGCGACGCCGGAGCAGCTCGCGGCCTGGCAAGAATCGGAAACGGCCCGTGATTGGCTAAAGCGAGGCGAGGCCTTCACGGTGGGCGACGTGCAAATCCAGACGATCACCGGACTCGAGTTCTGGTTTCAGGTTCCGGCCGGAGCCAGTCACCACCCACCAGCAAAGCACAAGATGGTGGTTGCGACGGTGATCGGACTCTACCCGTTGATTCTCTTTCTGGTTCCGATCCTGGCCAAAGTGCTCCAGGCTTTCCCCCGGCCGCTTGCCGTATTAGTGAGTACCCTCTGCAATGTGCTGTTGATGACCTATGTGGTGATGCCGCTCGTGACGCGAGGCTTGTCGCGCTGGCTGTTCCCTCGCCGACTCACTGCACCAGCGGGTACGAGGCGGCCAATGTTGCATTGAGGCTAGGAAATTCAGGCCAGGAATTCCGCAGGCAAGCCAGTGGATTTTCCAAACACTCTGTTGGGTTTCGTGCCTCAACCACAACCTACAAGTTTATAAGCGTTTCAGGAGATGTGGCTCATTTTTACACGAGTTGGTGCCATGCCCCATTTAGCCTCGGCTAAATGTAAGTGCTAGGGTACATTCCAAATGCGCTGATGATAGGCGTTTGGATCTGCGTAGGGGTCGGGTGCTTCTGACTCATTGGCATGATGGTCATGACTATGTCCGTGGTCATGGCTGTGACCATTGGAGTGCGTCGTATCCATAGCCGCCAAACGGAATTTGCAGAGTTCGCAGTTCATCGCCACTTGACCCGTATGGGTTTCGATTTCACGATCGCGCACTGTTTGGAATAACTGCGGATGCAATCCCATTTCGGGCAGGCAGGTGATTTCAGCCTCGGGAAACTGCGCCTGCTGCTGCGCAGCAATGTCGTAAATCTTCTTCACCAGCACGCCTGTGAAAAGGAAGTAGGGCAGCACAATGATGCGTTTCGGCTGGTAGAGACGCGATCGCCGAAAGCCTTCTTCCAATCGAGGATGGGTGATGCCAATAAAGCAGGTCTCGACCGTGTGGTAGCCACTCCCTTCCCATACCATTCGCGCCAGCTTGTAGACATCGCCATTGGCATCAGGATCGCTAGATCCCCGACCAACAAAAAGCAATACCGTGTCCTCACGCGCAATTCCCTCGGGGTTCCAGTCCGGTTTATCCAACTCGGCGAGGCGCGATCGCCATAGTTCCAAAATTGCCGGGGTAATGCCAAAGTGTCGCCCATAGTGAAAGGTCACCTGGGGAAAGTGCTGCCGCGCCCGATCCAGTTCGTTAGTGACATCAAACTTGTTGTGGCGGGCGGCGAACAGGAGAACGGGCAATACCGACAAATCGGTGTACCCCTGCTTCACGCAGGTTTCGACCCCTTGCAAAATAGTGGGTTCCGTCAGCTCCAGAAAACAGGGAATAACCGGACGCGAGGCATCGAGTGCTTGATACGCTGCCGCAAAATCGAGCAAGCTCTGGCGGCCATCGGCATCACGGCTTCCATGGCCAACCAGCAACAGGGGGCGCTGGTGGGGCAATGGCAGCAATGTAGATGTCGGCAACGGGTGGTATGGGCGATCGATCGCGGGCAATGCCTCCAAGGGCAAAGACGATGACGATGACAAAGACGATGACAAAGACGACGACAAATTAGACATATCGAAAACAACCCCTCTCCTGTGCATCGCAGGAAATAGAGTGAAAAACCGATGGACTGGCATTCTGACTAAGGAAAGTAGCAGGGGGCGATCGCTCTCGTCCACGCAACTTACTTCCATCACAGCTGCGGCACAGTGCCGGATTTTCACCGGGCTTTCCCATTCCATCGCTGTTCACAGTGCTTGGAGATTCTACCCCATGTCTTGCTTTTAACAGCTTGCGCAAACATAAAATCTAGGGCTTTACGCATTTGCTCCGACAACTCAAAAATCATCCAATCCAAAAATCATCAAACTGCGTAAGCTCTGAACTTCTAAAATTCCTTGTGAGTAGAGTCGATGCCGCCTATCCTCCCATGAAGGGTTTTGATCATTTTGGTTTTCCAGAATCCTCTGATACAGCGTCTCTGAAATGCTTACAAACTTGGCCTCTGTTCTTGGTAAATTCCCTATTGCGACAAAAGTGGACGTTGGTCCCACCGACCCTTAGAATGGGTGCTTAAAGAAATTCTTAATAAATCCTCAAATGGATGGAGCGCATTGATATGAAGCAACGTGGAGCAACCGTTTGGTTTACTGGGCTCAGTGGTGCAGGGAAAACGACGATTCGTATGGCTGTCGAAAAGGAACTGCGCGATCGCGGTCTCAAGGTTGAGGTTTTGGATGGCGACATCGTGCGTCAGTACCTCACTCGCGACCTGGGTTTCAGCAAATCTGACCGGGACGAAAACATTCGCCGGATTGGGTTCGTCTCCCACTTGCTGACACGTAATGGTGTGATTGTTTTGGTTTCGGCGATTTCACCCTACGCGGCCATGCGGCAGGAAGTGCGGGAGCAAATTGGCGATTTTGTTGAAGTCTATGCCAATGCACCGCTCAGCGTGTGCGAAAGCCGCGACGTAAAAGGGCTTTACAAAAAAGCACGGGCAGGCGAAATCAAGCAATTCACGGGTATCGATGATCCCTACGAAGCGCCAGCCAATCCTGAAGTAGAATGCCGCACGGATCTAGAAGCCCTGGAAGAAAGTGCCGCGAAGGTTTTGAGCTACTTGGAAGCCAAGGGCTACATTCCATCGGCTCTGGCAACGACCGCGAATGGCAATGGCGGAGTGACGGCCAACTAATCCAGTTGCGTTGTTCCGTAGTGTCTTAGTTCCGTAGTGTCTTAAAGGTCAATAAGATCAATACCTTACGAAGAGGGTACGACCAAAAACGGTGGCACCCTCTTCTGCTTTTTTTCGTCTACTTGTTGCTTTCGCTAACGGGGAAGCGGTTGATATCGCGGATCGCGGCGATCGCCGTTGTCTTCAGCTGATTGGGTAGGTGGGGCACATGGGGAATTTGGGCGAGGAAATCTAGGGTGCGCCGCAGGATACGGACGATGTCGCCTTCATCTAGGCTGGTGCTGGCACAGAGGTCACGCCAAATTTTGGCGTCGGTTTTGAGAATGGCCAGATCTTCTTTGCTCCATTCCTCCTCCGCTTCTTCCCCATCAAGGGCATTTTCATCTCGATCGCCCTCAGCCGAGTTTTCCTCCGCTGTTACCTCATCTATCGGCTCTTCAACAGCGGCATTGGACGTTAAATCACCGGGGGAAGCTGTGGCCGATAAACCATTGGCTTTTATCTCTGAACCTTCAGCATCCTCATGTTCTGCTTCCAGCTCCAACAGATCATCATTGGCACTCTCGACCCATCGCTCCACTAATGCTACAAAGTCATATTCCATCCACACGGGCACATTGACTTGGTGGCGCATCTGTAGGCGGTTCAACTGGCGGCGGATAGGTTGTAGCCCTTCTAGCGCTTCCTCGACTTGAGGCGAGAGGTCGTAGTCAGTCCAGATATCGGGACGAGAGACTTCGGTGGAAAGTGCTGCACAAACCGCTGCAAATTGGGATGGAGCCAAATTATCCAACTCGCCCGACTCTAATGCCAACCCCAGCCAAAGTTCGTTATCGCCTCGAATGGCAGCGGCAATTTCGCCCCGTTCGGTTGGTGAGATGCGCCCGTGTTCGTTCGGTTCCTGTAGGCAGTCGAATTCCTTCAGAATCTCGACCAGTTTGAGGAACTCCTGCCAATAGCGCTGAGTGTGCTTCCTGAATTTGGTTTGGCGATCGCTCAACTCATCCTGCAACCGCTGAATGCGGTGATAGCGCTTCAAAAACTGTGCCCCACCCTGATCGCCCCGGTTGATCGGGTGCGCGGCTAACCGCTGTTCCAAGTCTTCTACTTTTTGCAACTGTTCACGCACTTCTGGTGCCATTTCCTCGACCAGATCGATCGCGGGAATCTGCTGGGCGATCGCCGCTGCCTTTTCATTGCCACTGCGGGTTTGCCCAAGTTTACGGGGCATATCGCTGGGCGGTTCCAGGGTATCGGCTTCCGTCACCCGAGGAATTTCCGCATGGAGGCTAACCACATCATGGACGGTCGCCACATGCCAGCGGTTATCGCGGGAAAGGCAGATCAGATAGGGAAACTGCCCAGAGCCTTGGGTTTTCGTGATCAGAACCGAAGGTAGAGGCTCCGCGACTGGAACATTCTTGCCCTTGAGGGTGAGAATGGTTCCGGCGATCGCAAAAGGCAACGCGGTTAGTAAATCCTTCGACTGGATTTCCATGGCCTGCTGCTGCAACATCTTCAGCAATCGCCGTTCTTCTTTTAGCCAGCCATTCAGCTTCTCGAACTCCAGCAGCGCCGCTTCATCCAATGCCCCTAGCTGGTTCTGTTGCCGTTGTAGTTCGGCTTCCAGATCATGAATGCCTTGGTGCTGCGGCTTCAGGTGCAGTGTGGCCAAATACTGCCCAAAACTACGCTCGATCAGGTCTCGAGATTCCTCCAATGTGTGGATCTGCAGCAAATTCAGCACCATGCCATAACTGGGGGTGAACTGGCTGACCAGGGGATCAGAAGACGCCGTTGCCAGTTGAGCCGCTTCTTCAGACCCTTCAAAGCGGGTTTGCACCGTCACCACATAACCGCGCACATCCATGCCGCGCCGCCCCGCTCGCCCCGCCATTTGCAGGAACTCCGAGGCCGTTAGCAACCGATGCCCATTATCAGTCCGCTTCGATAGCCCTGAAATAACCGTCGTGCGTGCAGGCATGTTGATCCCGGCGGCCAGGGTTTCTGTTGCAAAGACCACTTTGATCAGACCAGCCTGAAACAATTCTTCGACCAGGACCTTCCAAACGGGCAAAATCCCGGCATGGTGGGCGGCAATACCTCGATGGAGGGCATCCATCTGGTTGGCGCGCTGGGCTTCGGGGTTACGCTCTAGAAACGCCGCGACCCGCCGTTCGATTTCCTGCGCCTCAGCGGGGTTAACCAGGGAGATATTGCCCATGTCTTTGACAGCGCGATCGCACCCTCGCCGACTGAAGATAAAGAAAATGGCCGGCAGCATATCCGCCTCTGCCAGGCGCAGCACCACCGATGCAACGGTTGGAGCATCGGGGCGGCGCGGACGCCCACTGCGGCTGTTTCGCCGAGGCTTACGTCGCTTCAGCGCGGGGTTAATGGCGGTGCCCTGGTCGTTGAGCAGTTTCACCATGCGGTTGGCATCGCAGAAGTGAAATTCCAGTGGCACTGGGCGATAGTCGGAGTAGATCAGTTCAGTCGGCCCATGAACCTCTGCGATCCAATCCGTCAGTTGACCGCTGTTATCGATGGTGGCCGAGAGCGCCACCAATTGGATGTTGGGCGGGCAGTAAATAATGGATTCTTCCCAGACCGTTCCCCGCTGGCTGTCGTTCATGTAGTGGCATTCGTCCAGCACCACTGCATCAACCCCTTCCACCGACGTACCCACCTGCCCGATGGGTGTGCCGTAGAGCATGTTGCGAAAGATCTCAGTGGTCATGACCAGGATGGGAGCGTCCCGGTTAATGGAAATGTCGCCTGTCAGCAATCCCACATTTTCATCACCAAACTCCTCCCGAAAGTCTCGTAGCTTCTGGTTCGACAAAGCTTTGAGGGGGGTAGTGTAAAAAACGCGATGGCTGGGAGCATCCCCATCGGAGCGAGCCTCATTGGCCGCCAGTGCTCGCCGGATGGCATATTCTCCAATTAGCGTTTTACCAGAACCGGTAGGCGCACAGACCACCACCGATTTCCCAGCATTCAACGCCGCGATCGCTTCCAATTGAAACGAATCGAGTTCAAAGGGAAACCATTGCTTGAGGTCTATATCACTTTTCGAAGGAGAAATAGTCACAGAATTGGACAGCTTCGTTCAGTCTCATCATAGAAGCGAATCCTAGGAATGGCGATGAATTCTGATGAGGATCCTTATTTTTGACGATGACGGCACCTAATTTGTGCTAGGACGATGCCAGATTTCAAATGCATTGATAGACAGCGATCGCCGGGTAAAAAAGAAAACGTTTTACCCATCCTGGAACTTGCCCTGGAAAAAAGCGTCAACGGTTTGGATACCGTGGCCTAGATCCAGTAGGGTGGTATAAGGTGTTCCGAAGATATGGCGATATTTCTTTTACCCTTGCGGTTTCGACAAAGGTCTCAAAGCTTCATGTAGGCAGGGTTTAGATGCAGCGCTTAAATAAAAGGTTGAGGGAAAATTTGAGCTATCGACAAGATTGTTAGTTGAATGCTGTGTTATTTGACACCGTCATGTGTTACTTGACACCGTCATCGGAGGCGTCTTCACTGGCTCTATTCCCCAAACTGCATCCACTCGTTTCAATGTCCCTGAAAATTTGTCCCTGAAAACTTCAAGGAAGATTTATGTTTTTCCTTTGAAACTTGAGTAAATCCATATAGAAGATAAGGCATTTTGATACAAATGCTGCGGCTCCAAAATTTCTTCTTGAGATACAAAATTTCTTCTTGAGATAGATGATTTGAGCCAAGCGATGGGATTTGACTTATGGGGAGCACGAATTGCCCTCTAATGGTTTATGCCTAGTGGCATCTGGGAGATCAGCCCATTCTCACTTTGGTGTCCCTTTGTTCTACGGCAAAGCGGCTAAACTATGGCAAGGTGGCTAACCCTGAAGACGTTGCCAGACAGTGTTTATCGGCCTATTGATGAGAGGAGCTTTGCAGAGAACCTATCGCCCAAACATACGAACACTTTTAACCATGCAATTTCTATTAAACGTATTGCCCGAAAGGGTGGTACTCAAAAATCGAGCATTTACCTATCATTCCGATATTTCATGGAAATTTGGAACCATTTCAGGTTTTTCCCTATCGCTGCTCCATCTTCTCTCTTCAAAGCTACAGTTAGATTAGAATTTCTTGCTTTTACAGGACGAACGAATGAGGGCGATCGCCCCTTCGTCCCCCCAGGGATTTGCATTCTTAATGGAATCTGAGCCGTCAAGCTAGCTGGCTGAATGATTTTCGTATTTCGTATATTGGCGCTTCAATCCCTTGCCTGGAGCGAGAACGAAGCTAAACGAACCAGCACTAGTAAACGGCTCGATGGAGGATATCTGGCATATCAGAATTGGACACGGTTGAACGGCTGGGACGTGATAAGCCTATGGCTAAGGTGCTGACGACAGAATGGTGGAAAAGAAAACACTCTCCCCTTCCCTTAACCTGGAATCGGGTATGGAACCGTTGCTTGCCGGGTCTGGTTGCCCTCCTGATTCTTCTTGTGCTGACAAAAATTGGCCTTAGTAATGCGCTCGAAAACCTGGCATACGATGCCCTGTTCCACTTGCGGGGTTCTCAGCCCTGGAGTTCTGAGCTGGTTGTCATAGAAGTGGACGAAGCTCGTCTCATGCCGTATCAGGGTGAGTTTCCACATTTTCGGTATCGCCTCACCGAACTTCTGAACGTGCTGGAGGATGGAGAGCCAAGTGTCGTTGTACTGGATTTGCTCGCAACGGAACGGACGCCAGCCGACATCAAAATGGCGGAGGCGATGGAAGCTATCGGTACCGTCGTCTTATCTCAATCCTGGGATGAGCAAGGGCTAGTACTAGAACCTGTACCTCAGCTGCATGAGGCGGCTTGGGGAATTGGCCACAGCGGGCAACAGCGAGATAACGACGGGATCATTCGCCAAATTCCGCTTATTTATAGAGACGTGCCTGCGCTTTCAGTGGTGACGGCCAATGCCCATGGCTCAACGGCCGATCGCCTTGCTTCAGTGCCCGTCGAAAACACACCGCTTTGGATTAACTGGCCCGGTCCCGCCCATCTTGTCACCCACTATCCGCTACAGGATGTGTTGAGCGGGATCATTCCCGTGCAGGCTTTTCGCGATCGCATCGTTCTAGTAGGGCTAACCACGCCCTATTTCGATAAGCTGCAAACGCCCTATGATCGCGATCGCCCGACCCACGGCATTTACCTCCATGCCGCTGCCATTAATAACCTGCTTGAGGGAAATGCTCTCCACCGTCCCAGCCAAGGCATTTGGGTCATTATGCTGCTGCTGGGAGGCCCCATTCTAAGTGTCTGGATTACCGACTGGCGCTTTGAATACCGCATGGGCTTCTGGCTCTTGTTTTCAGCCTTCTGGAGCGGGCTGGGGTTATTTCTCTTTCATCAATCCATCTGGATCCCCATTGCAATGCCGTTGCTGCTGGTCAGCCTGACCAGTATTGTGGTCGCCACAAAAGAGCAGCACCGCATCAATCGGCTGTTGCGTCAGAGCGAAGAACGCTATGCCTTGGCGGTACAGGGATCGAGTGGTGGGTTGTGGGATTGGGATCTCAGAGCGGATCGCATTTACTTTTCCCATCGATGGAAAGAAATGATTGGCGATGAGATGATTGGCGATCGTCCCAAAGATTGGTATCAGCGAGTTCATCCCGATGATCTAGCATCCCTGCAAGAGGCCATTACCAACTATCTTGGGGGCAAAAGCGAACGATTTGAGAATGAACATCGGCTGCGGCACCAAGATGGAACCTATCGCTGGATGCTCTGTCGTGGTGCATCGGTATGCGATCGCCAGGGCAGTCCGTACCGCATGGCGGGATCGCAAATCGACATTTCCTCGCGCAAGCAAGTTGAAGAAAAAATTTGGCGGAGCGCTTACTACGACGAACTAACAGACTTACCTAATCGCACGTTTTTCATCGACCAGTTGCGGCGAGCGATCGCCGATTCCCAGAAGAATGCACTGTATATTTATGCCGTGCTGCTGTTGGATGTGGATCGCTTCCAGGTTGTCAACAACAGCTTGGGCAATGAAGTCGGCGATCAGTTACTCGTGGCGATCGCCCATCGTCTCAAAGGCTTCTTTTCTAGCCAATCCATCATTGCCCGTCGATCGGGGGATGAGTTTCTTATCCTGCTAGAAAATATTCAAGATCAGCGGGACACCACCCACACGGCCGAACAGATCCAGCAGATCCTCTCGTTGCCGTTCAATCTTGATGGCCACGAAGTGTATGTTTCTGTCAGCATTGGCATTGCCCTTGGGTCTGGGCGTTACAATGCCCCTGAGCATTTGTTGCAAGACGCCGATACAGCCCTGCATCGGGCTAAAGCCCAGGGCAAAGCGCGATACAAAATCTTCGACCCTGTGATGCACAACCGCATGGTGGCACGGCTGAAGTTAGAAAACGATCTACGCCGTGCTATCTCCAATGAACAGCGGTATATCGATGTCGATGAATCTGGACAGCCCATGCTGCCAGAACTCGTCCTCCATTACCAACCCATCTTCGATTTGACCGGTCAGAACATTGCTGGATTTGAAGCGCTGTCTCGCTGGCAGCACCCCACTAAGGGGTTCATGAATCCGGGGCAGTTTATTGCCATGGCCGAGGAAACGGGTTTGATCATTCCCCTTGGCTGGTGGATTTTGCGTGAAGCCTGTCGCCAGATGCGCCATTGGCAGAAACAATTTCCTGATCTCACAGAGATCACCATGAGCGTCAACCTTGCGAGTCGTCAGTTCGCGATGCCTGACTTGACCAGCACTGTTCAGCTCATCCTGGAAGAAACAAGGTTTTCGCCGCGCAACCTCAAGCTCGAAATCACCGAAAGCACCATCATGGATACCGGCGAAAAGGTCACCAAGGTGCTCAACAAACTCCGCTCCCTAGGCATTCGCCTGGCGATCGATGACTTTGGCACGGGCTATTCTTCATTGAATTACCTATACCAATTCCCGATTAATACGCTGAAAATCGATCGCTCGTTCGTATCCAAGATGATGATCTATCCCCGCCATGTCCCAATCAAAAAAGGGGATGACAGCACCGAAATTGTGCGAACCATTGTGAATCTAGCCCACAACCTGGGCATGGATGTCACAGCGGAAGGGGTAGAAACAATGGAACAAAGCAACTACCTGCATGACATGGGGTGTGAGTATGGGCAGGGCTACTACTTCTCCAGACCCCTTACTCCCGAGGCCGCAACGGCGATCCTTGCTGAGGCCTCCACACTGACTCAGTCGGCGCACGACTCTAACCATCCGCCGCAAACCAATCGTTCCGTGGGAAACAACAGCTCTCCCAATCACCAAACCAATGGTCAAACTCATTTCTCTGCCAACGATTCATCCATTGGGCAGCCCCGAAAGACCTCGCATTCCCAAGATCCGCAGTTGTCCTTAGAAGATTAATCGGCATTGCAGAACCCAACTATCATTTAATGAAAGCCTTGCGTGGCAAGGCTTTCATTAAATGATTCTCAATGCGTAAGGCTATATTAGTCCCGCTTCCCTGGAAGGCTCCGGACGATCGCATCGGCAACGCGGCAAACATCCTGCATTGGTTCCGCATCGTGAACCCGCAAGATATCCGCTCCACCAGCGATCGCCCCGTAGCAGGCTGCTGCTGTTCCCCAAACCCGTTGCTTGGGATCGGGTTGATTGAGTAACTTACCGATGAAGCTTTTGCGAGATGGGCCAACCAGAATAGGGCAGCCAAGAGCTTTGAGTTTGGGCAACTGGCGGAGAACATCGAGATTTTGATCCACTGTTTTGGCAAAGCCAATGCCGGGATCGATTGCGATATGCTCTTTGGGAATGCCCCGAGCGATCGCCGTCTCAATCCTTTCGGATAGAAAATTGATAATTTCTTCCATCAAATCCTCATACTCCGTGAATTGCTGCATCGTCTTCGGCGTCCCGCGTATATGCATGAGGATGATGGGAACCCCCAAGTCGGCTACGGTGGACAACATCTCAGGATCGTAGGTTGCACCCGAAATATCGTTGATGATGTTGGCTCCGGCTTCCACAGCGTCACGGGCGATCGCCGCTTTCGTCGTATCCACAGAGATGAGCGTGGATAAGGGTGGCAACTGGTCTGAACCCTCACGAATAGCGCGGATGGCAGGTAGCACCCGTCGGGCTTCTTCTTCCAGAGACACATCCTCAGCCTGAGGACGGGTGGATTGCCCACCAATATCGAGGATATCGGCACCGCCATTGACGAGGTGATGGGCTTGATCGAGAGCTTGTGCAATGTCAACAAAATCGCCCCCGTCACTGAAACTGTCAGGCGTCACGTTCAACACACCCATCAAGTAAGTGCGATCGCCCCAACTCAGGCGCTCTCCGTTCGAAAATTGCCACATTTTTCTGATTCTACTTTGCGTTTTATTGGGTGATACATGCGTAATATGGTGCTCGTCATATTACGCTTCTTTCGCGGAGAGAGATTGCCCAATACCCCTGTCTTTACTTTCGCCTTACGCATTGAGCTTGGGGTAATTTCTTTTTTGAAAGCCGCGCAGTGCATGGCTTTCAAAAAAGAAACACATTGCCTAATGGACAGACTATTAATCCAGCAAACTCTCTTAATCCAGCAAACTCTCTCAATCCAGCAAGCTTTCTTTCAGAGCATAGGCAATTTGCTGTTGCTGCTCTAGATCCAGTTCCGGGAACATCGGCAGCGACAGTACCTCTTGCGCAACCTGATCGGTGACCGGTAGTTGCTCAGGCTCATAGCCCAGGTCGGCATAAACCGATTGTCGGTGCAGTGGCACAGGGTAGTAAATCATCGACAAGACACCCCGCTCTTTCAGTTGCTGGCGCAAGCGATCGCGCCGTGCTCCACCATCTGATTCTCCCAACACGCGAATCGTGAACTGGTTCCACACACTCATCCCGCCTTTGGCCGGATGGGGTAAGGCGATGCCTGGGATCGGGGCAAGCCCATCTAGATAGCGCTGGGCAACCGTGCGACGCTGCATGTTGAGCCAATCGAGATGCTGGAGCTTGACCCGTAAAACAGCCGCTTGCAGAACATCGAGCCGACTGTTGATACCGATCGCCTCGTGGTAGTAGCGGGTGCGGCTCCCATGTTCGCGCAGGATACGAATGCGCTCGGCGATCGCTGCATCATCGGTCGTCACCGCCCCAGCATCGCCACAGGCCCCCAGATTTTTGGTTGGGAAAAAGCTAAAGCATCCAATATGCCCAATGCTGCCCACCTTTTTGCCATTCCAGCAAGCACCTGTTGCCTGGGCACAATCCTCGATGATGAAAAGGTTATGAGCTTGGGCGATCGCCATCAATGCGGTCATCTCCACCGGATGGCCAAACAAATGCACGGGCATAATGGCCTTTGTTTTCGGCGTAATCGCCGCCTTGACCTGGGCGACATCTAAATTAAAGGTGTCAGGCTGAATATCAACGAAAACTGGCGTTGCCCCAACCGCACTGATGGTTTCCGCCGTTGCAAAGAAGCTGAAGGATGTTGTGATAACTTCATCTCCAGCGCCGATCTCTAGCGCTCGCAAGGCCAGGTATAGGGCGTCGGTTCCTGAATTGCACCCAACACAGTGGTCGCTACCAATGTACTGGGCAAATTCGGCTTCAAATGCCTGCACAATCGGGCCATTGATATATTTCCCAGACGCCAGCACGTCGAGAACGGCTGCATCAATGGCATCGCCAATCTGTGTGTATTGCCGAGTCAGGTCAAAAGGAGGAATGAGGCTCACGCGATGTAAGGGGAAGAAGGACAAGGAAAGCAGCGACGCTAAGGGCTATCATCGATGCCAAAACGAGATGGAAGGTGCTCCGTGCAGACGATCGATCTGTGATCTTTAGACTGATCTTTAGGCAATGAGCCTATAGGCAATAGGAACAAACCAACTTAGCGGCTAGCGCTATGCCAATGCAATCTCAGTATTATGCCTTCGCTTATGTTCCCAAATTGTCGGATCGATCGCTGAATCAAATGGACAGTTTTACTCAAATTGGGAGGACCACGTTCAAAATCTATCGCCAAAATCTATCGTCAAAATCTGGGGTTGCAGAATCCAAGTATGATTTTTTCGAGAAGCGGCGTAGATCCGCCGCTTCTCGAAAAAATCATACCCTCAGCCAGCAATACCCAAAATCTTAGGCAGGGATTGGATATACCAGAACGCAAATACTAAAGGGGAGCAGGAGTAACCACGGATGAACGAAGCAATTGAACTAACATGGGTGCGGCTGAGTTGGGCATTGGGGTTAATGGCGATCGCCGTTGGCCTCTCTGCATGGCAACAACTGGGCTTGGAGATGAAGCTGGGCATTGCCACCCTACGCACCATCCTGCAGTTATTACTGGTAGGCTACTTCCTTGCCCTAGTTTTTACGAATCAAAATCCTTGGTTCGTGTTGGGGATTGTGCTGGTCATGGTCAGCATTGCCGCTGTGGTCGCTCGCAATCGTATCAGCCGCAAGGTGCCCTACATTTTGCCGCTGACCGGAGGGGTCTTGTTGTTCACCATCACGTTTACCTTGACCTACGTCAATTTGCTGGTGGTACGCCCCGAACCCTGGTTCAACCCGCAATATCTCATTCCACTGGCAGGAATTTTGCTGGGCAACGGCATGAGTTCAGCAGCGATCGCCGGGGAGCGTTTGGTTAATCGCCTGACCAACAGCCAGGTCGAGATTGAAACCCATCTCAGTTTGGGCGCATCGCCCCGCCAAGCCACCCGTGGCTATCGCATCGAAGCCATGCAAGCGGGATTGATCCCCATCCTCAATGCCATGACCGTTGTGGGGATTGTCAAACTACCCGGCATCATTACGGGGCAGTTGATTAGTGGCGAAGATCCCTTAAACGCTGCCCTCTATCAAATGCTGATCCTGTTTATGCTGGCATTTACGGACTTGCTCTCAACCCTGCTGATTACCCAGGGCATCTACAATCAGTTCTTTAACTCCGCTGAGCAACTCGTTCGGCATTAGGCAGTCCTCATGATTTGTGGGTGTGCGGGCGCTGCCGCACACCCACAAATCATGACCTCTATACCACTCCCGGTATTAATCAGGGTTCTTTATGATTGTTGATGAATGAGGCAGTATATAAAGCAATGGAAGACTCCATGATGTATCAGGTTCCGTCGGAGTGGCATGAGCCGCTCCAGGCAATCGCCCAATCCAGTGGCCAATCCGTAGAAAGCGTAATTGAGCGGGCGATCGCCCTCTACCTCAATAGGGCGGTGGTCGCGGCTCCCTCCATGGCCGCTGGAATGTCCTACGAGGACGTCGAAAATGAGCCCGACGAGGTTTTGTGGGACTTCGTCGATGCCCCTCCGCCCAATCCTCACGCTCCTGCCAGTGGCGACTTCGATGAAATTGACGACGAACCGGATGAGATTCTACCCGGCTTCTTGTAAGCTCAGCTTGATCAAAAAACAGATCTTAAAAACCTGCACCGCTTGTGCTGCGGGCGGTGCAGGTTTTTAGGGTTTTAGCTTTAATCGCACCTGACGACTGAAGCTCAACTGTTGTAGGGAGAGCGCACGGGGATGCCAGTGGACTGTTGGAGGCGATCGCCCATTGCTTGCAGAGCGTTCTGGCTCAAGGGCTTGAGCGATCGCACCGGATAACTGCGCTCCTCTGGCTGATGATTGCCCCGTGCTTCTAGCTCATGTTTTAGCGGCTTGGGTCGGGTGGTCGTGTTGAGTTGGATTTCGTTGGGGTGAAGCGATCGCACAATCTTGGCGTAGGCCGCTTCCTCCTCCGCAGACCAGGGTGCAAGGATCATGGTTTGAATGTCGAGGCGATTGGGGAAGCGATCGCGAAACTGTCGCATTCCCTCCACAAGCTGTTCCAGGGTCAGCTTTGGAATAGAGCGATTCACCCGACGCAGTTGATCCGGGGTCACGGCATCCAGCTTCATAGAAACGCAATCGGCCAACATCAGGGCATCCTGCACCGCTGATTCACCCAGCAATGTGCCGTTCGTGAGGACAACGCTGGGGCGCTGGGTCATATCACGAATCAAGGTGAGAATTTCGCCCAAGTTCAGCGCCAGGGTTGGCTCTCCGCTGCCGCTCAGGGTGACAACATCCACATCCCAAGGTGCTGCTGCCGCTAGATCGGTGCGAATGCGATCGGTCGGAATGAAGGTGTGGCGATCGCCGATACGCTGCTCGATCGCCCCCAATTGGCAATACACGCAGTCGAAAGAGCAGGTGGAGACAGAGCCGATGGGATCGATGCCAAGGGAGCGGCCATACCGCCAGGAGGTGACGGGGCCATAAACAACCTTAAAGTCGGTAGCGGATGGAGTAAGGGTGGAGGGTGGCATGGGTCTTTTGAACGAAACCACAAAGGCACAGAGCGCACGGAGGGTATGCCCGAATCTTCCTTGACTCTAGCGTCGTGGCAGTAGAAGTGGCCGAATCCTAAGCTTGAATTAACCTCACAGGACTTACGCAAAACTCGCGTAATCCTGACTAACTTCGTTGATTGTGTGGGCGCGGCGCGCCCACACAATCAACGAAATGCATAAGCCCTACCTCAGTCAGGGGCTGTCCAGTCGCGAGGGGCGTTCAACTTCGCTGGGCAGCTACAAACGACGCTCGACTTGGAGCATTCGCTGATAAGAGAGCCAACCCAGGATAACCATGCTTCCGGCAAAAATGGCGAGGAACCAGAGGTGAGGAGCAACGTCAGCAACAGTATCGCCATTAGCGGCGATACCTAACAGGGCTTCATTCATGTGAAACACTGGGTTAAACTCTGCAATCCGCAGCAAACTATCGGGAAAGAGGGAGGCGGGAAGGAAGGTACCGCCGAGGATCAGTAGGGGAACGCCGAAAGCGGCGACTAGGGCGTTGACATCTTCGGTGCGGCGGGCAAGCTGGGTGCCGAGGATGAAGCCGACACCGACATAGGCAAGGATGCTGAGCAGGATAATCAGCAAGCTCAACCAAGGATTTCCAGGGAACTCTGCCCGTTGGGAAAGGGCGATCGCCCCCACCAGCATCGATTGCCCCAAGCCAATTACACTATGTGCCAGAAAAATTCCGAAAAAGTAGGAGAAACCGCTGAGGGGGGAGAGGAATAGCCGTTTGAGGGTGTGCTGCTCCCGTTCGGACACAACTGTAGCAACGCTTCCCCCCAGGCAACTGAAAAACAGTGCAGCCCCTACCAGGCTAGGGGGTGCCGCAAAGGCAAAGGCTTCGGCGGCGGTAAGTTGTGCCCGCTCCTCTAAAATCAACGCATTTAGCACCAGTACAATAGCGGGGAAGATGGCCCAAAAAATCAAACTGCGACGGCGATGGAATAGCTCCAGCAAAATCCGTCGAGCCACGGCATAGGATTCGCGTCCGGTTTTCTGCAACCCGTTGCTTTTCGGCCACCCACTACCTGGGCGATCGCCGACTGGTTGGTCTCTTGTTTGCATAGTCCAATCTCCTCAGTCATCCACCTCAATAACCTTTGGCATATATCGGCAAGGATTTGTTGGGTGGGTTTGTTAGGGTAATTAACGTCTCACAGCCGCTATCGACTCGGAACATTACAGCTTATTTCTCCGACTGATCCTGTAGCCAGTCCTGGAAAGGCTCAGCTCTGTCTTCTCTTTGATTGTGGGAACGGGAAAGCTGTCCTAATATTACAGAGAATCACACTCCCACACGGGGTGGACAGACAGGGAAACTTCAGACAAGTGAATGCAGCCTTTGCGTGAAGGCTTTTTGCCCCTTGGTTTATGAGA
>JBCBSL010000049.1:9967-20133 GCA_039819145.1 Cyanobacteria bacterium J06638_22 | reverse complement strand
CGGCGTGGATACGCCGCGTCTCGAAAAAATTCAGACCCTCAGCCAGCAATACCGCACTCCAGCCCAGGCAGATCCAGTTTGAATCCGGTCAAGGATTAGCCCCAAAAGCCCTAGCAAGAGGGATGATATTGTTCCTTCCCAAAAGACTCATCCCTCCAATCAGCCAGGTCACCTCAACCAGTAGCAGGATGCTGTGCCCAGGGGAAATTGGCTACTCTATCTATAGAGTGAAGAGTAAAAAGTAAAGACAGGACGAAAGCGTACCGTCCCACTCCGTTCCCTTATTTGGCTTCAATGTTCAATGTTTACTGAACAAACTGAATTAACTGAATCTGCGCTACAATTCGTAAAGGAATGTAACGATAGATGCATAGGGGCGCAGTTGAAGCGGGAGCAGCCATCAGAGCAAGCGCAATTCATCGAAGAGATGGGATTGATGTTTGAAAACTTCGGAATGCCACGCATGGCAGGACGGATTTTTGGATGGTTGCTGATTTCCAATCCACCCTTGCAGTCGAGTGGCGAACTGGTAGACGTGCTGCAAGCCAGCAAAGGATCAATCAGTACGATGACGCGACTGCTCATCCAGATTGGGCTGATCGAACGGGTGTCGCTGGCGGGCGATCGCCGGGACTACTTTCAAGTCAAGCCCAATGCCTGGATCCAACTGACCCAACAGCAGATGGTGCGGGTTGCGGCGTTTCGTAAGCTGGCCGAACGCGGGCTGGATCTGCTCTCAGACAGCGATGTTGAGTTGCAGCAACGGCTCCAGGAGATGTGGGAAATCCACGCCTTTTGGGAGCGCGAGTTGCCTCAAATTCATCAGCGCTGGGAGCAAGAGCGGATAGAGCGATCCTCTGAGTGATCGCAGCCGTAAACCTGGTACTCCTCCTCCCCCCCCAAACCGACTGCCCTCGAAAGGGGACAGACGCAAGTGGACAGATCTGAAATCTGGCTTAGGGAGTGCGGAACCTGGACGCGATCGCTTGGGGTGGCAGTGAAGGCGCATCGAGGCCGGAGTCGATGATGCCACGGCTGACCCAGGTTCTTGTTGGCACCTTCCGGCGTTGACCCCCGTCAACAAAGACAGAAAATCAATGGTTTTGAGGTTCTGACACCATGGCAACGCAAGTTCCCTTATTGAATATGAAAGAGCGGCGTCCATCATCCTGGCTTTTGGGCCTGATAGCGGCGGGTGCCATTGGACTCGGCGTTGCCGGAATCTTCCTCGCCCGCCAGAACGCCAACCCCGTTGATGTGACAGCGCTAACCGTTCCCGTAGAAGCGGAGTCGTTGACCGTCCGCATTACGGCGAGCGGCAGGGTGCAACCAACGCAAACGGTGAACCTGAGTCCGAAGACGTCAGGTATCTTACGGGAGCTATTGGTTGAGCAGGGCGATCGCGTCACCCAGGGGCAAACCATTGCCCGTATGGAAAATGCCGAAACCCAAGCGCAATTGACACAAGCGCAGGCGCGTGTGAGCCAAGCCCAGGCGCGGTTGGATGCCCTACGAACGGGCAATCGGCCAGAAGAAATTTCCCAGCGGCAAGCGGAGGTAGCGCAGGCCCAGGCGCAGGTAGTCGATGCTGAAACCCGCGTCTCCCTCGCCGAAACACGGCTGGAACGGAACCGGGTGTTGCAGCAAGAAGGGGCAATTCCACGCGATGACCTAGATGCGGCAGAACAAGAAACCCAGAGTGCCCGCGCCAACTTGGCGGCGGCACAAGCCAACCTACGAGCTGTTCAGGAACGACTGGATCTATCTCGGATCGGTAGCCGTAGCGAAGAGATTGCCGAAGCCGAAGCGCAACTGCAGGAAGCGATTGGCAACCTGGAGTCGGCTCAGGTACGGGTCGCTGACACAATTATCCGGGCCCCGTTCGACGGCATCATTACTCAGAAATATGCCACCGAAGGCGCCTTCGTTACGCCGACGACCTCGGCATCGGATGCTTCTTCTGCCACATCGACAGCGATCGTCGCCCTGGCGGATGGCCTCGAAGTGCTAGCGGAAGTCCCGGAAGTGGACATCGGACAAATCTCGGTTGGGCAAACGGTAGAGATTCAGGCGGATGCGTTGCCCGATCAGGTTTTTCAGGGACGCGTCAAGCTGGTGGCGCCCGAGGCTGTGGTGCAGCAAAATGTCACCTCCTTCCAGGTGCGGGTAGAAATTCTCACCGGACAAGAGGCCTTGCTATCGGGCATGAATGTGGATCTGACCTTTGTGGGCGACAGCCTGGATAGCGCCTTGGTCATCCCCACCGTCGCAATCGTTACCAAGGATGGGCAATCCGGTGTGCTGGTTCCCGATGAGCGCGATCGCCCAGAATTTGTCCCCGTGACCCTGGGCAGTGGCATTGGCGACCAAACACAGGTGTTGGACGGGCTGGAGTCGGGCGATCGGGTTTTCATTGACCTGCCCCCGGACGAGGCTCAGCGGTGGATGAATCCCAATCAGCAATAAGCGCCCGACATCTCAGGCCTAAGCGCATCTCTCAGCATCCCAGGTCTTCCAACCTCCACGTATTCATCCCGGCATCTCAATGTAAGGAATAAGGCAAAATGGTTGATTTTGTTGAAAGCACCAAGATGGCCGTGAAGACCCTCACCGCCAACCGTCTCCGCAGCGCCCTGACGATGTTGGGCATCATCATCGGCAATGCCTCGGTGATCACAATGGTCGGGGTAGGCGAAGGGGCACGGGAATATGCCGCAGGGCAGTTTGAGTCCCTCGGCCCCAATGTGCTGTTCATCATTCCCGGCAGTGAAGAAGCACAAAATCGGACATTGGAGCGCCCGCGCACCTTGACCTTCGAGGATGCGGAGGCGATCGCCACCCAGGTTCCTACGGTTGATTTGGTTGCGCCCCAGTTGCAAACTCAGCAAGCCGTGGTCGCCGGGAGCTTGAATACCAGCAGCACGATTATTGGTGTGACACCCGACTTTGCGCCTGTGCGGAGTTTTGAATTGGCCGAAGGACGGTTCATTACCGATGAAGACGTGGAGCGTGGCACCCGTGTGGTGGCGCTAGGCCCCGATCTGGCCAACAGCCTATTCCCTGATACAGACCCCATCGGGCAAACCCTGCGGATCAGGAACATCAGCTTTGAAGTGGTCGGGGTAATGGAAGCCAAGGGTGCGTTCCTCGGCAATAACCAGGACGATGCCGCCTACGCTCCCATCACCACGGTATCCAATCAGATTACGGGTAACGCTTCCCCCTATGGCTTGGAAGTCACCTTCATTTCCGTCACAGCGCGGGATGAGCAGTCGATGACGGCGGCCCAATTCCAAATCCAAAACCTGCTCCGTCTACGCCACAGAATTGTGGATGAAGATGACTTCACAGTGCGGAACCAAAAGGATGCCCTGGAGCTGATCGGCAATGTGACCGGTGCCTTGACAGTGATGTTGGCGGCGATCGCTGGCATTTCCCTACTGGTTGGCGGCATCGGCATCATGAACATCATGCTGGTGTCGGTTCGGGAGCGGACGCAGGAAATTGGCCTACGAAAGGCGATCGGCGCATCGGAGCAGGACATTCTCACGCAGTTCATGATCGAAGCGACCATCTTGGCAGCGTTGGGTGGAGCGATAGGGACGCTGGCCGGTTCCGGCGGCATTATTTTGGTATCTGCCCTGACTCCCCTAGCCGCTGGGGTATCGACCACAGCAGTGATCGTGGCCGTGTGCGTTTCGGGAGGAATTGGTCTGTTCTTCGGCGTCGTTCCAGCGCGGCAGGCCGCCAAGCTCGACCCCATCGTCGCCCTCCGCAGCGCTTAGCTATCTGGAAGCAGCGACTTGGAAAAAGGCCGACCTGTTTCATGTTTTTCGCTTCCATTAACCGCTGTTATTTCCCTCCATCAGCTCTAATAACCTGCATCTGTTTCTTAACTAGCCCCTAGCTAACGACTAACTCACGCTCACCACCTAGTGACACCGATGAAAGACATCATTCGCTTCCAGGACATTTCCAAGATCTATGGCTCGGGCAATACTGAAGTCCGGGCTCTTTCCCATGTCAACTTCACGGTGAAGGAAGGGGAATACTGCGCCATCATGGGGCCATCCGGGTCGGGCAAGTCCACCGCAATGAACATCATTGGCTGTCTCGATCGCCCCACATCTGGACGTTATGACCTAGATGGAACCGATGTTGCGCAATTGTCGGATGCAGAACTCGCTATTATCCGTAACCGTAAGATTGGGTTTGTCTTCCAGCAGTTCCATCTGTTGCCGCAACTCAGCGCGCTGGAAAACGTGATGTTGCCCATGGTCTATGCCAGTGTGTCGCAGCGAGAGCGGCAGGAGCGCGCCGCCGAAGCGCTGACCAAGGTGGGTTTGGGTAATCGAATGAACAACCGACCGACGCAGCTTTCGGGAGGGCAACAACAACGGGTGGCGATCGCCCGGGCGATCGTCAACCAACCCGTTCTCCTGCTAGCCGACGAGCCCACCGGAGCCCTGGATTCCCACACGACCCAGGAAGTCATGAACATCTTTGCGGAATTGAATACCTCCGGTATCACCGTCGTCATGGTGACCCACGAACCCGAAGTGGCACGCCGCACCCAACGGATCGTCTGGTTCCGCGATGGGGAAGTGATGCATGACCATATGGCTCCCGAAGCTTTGGGACAGTTGACCGTCGTAACGTAATATCAAATCCGCTTGAAGAGACAAATCATTTTTTGAAAGCTCCGCGTCGCGGAGCTTTCAAAAAATGATTTGTCCTAATCTCAATGCGTAAGGCTATATGAGTACAGGACAAAAAATTAAACCCTTGCTACCCCCCCTAATTTTGGGCATCGCCCGTGTTACCTAAAATTAAGAGGTTTCTGTTCTTTGGCCTATACCCAGATCGCTTCCAGTCAATAAACCGAAGCAAAAACCGATTGTTTGATATCTCTGCTCTGCTTTATCCGGAGTTGATAAACCGTTTCTGTGGCCTCACAGAATCTTGATTTCCGGCTTAGATATACACACTCCGTAATAGTATGTATAGGCGCGTATTTTATTACTTCACAGATTTTTTTATGTAGTTTTTGGAGGCACAACTTGTGAGCCAATCCACTAAGAACATCGCGCCACACGGCGGAGAGCTAATAAATCGTATTTGTACCAACGAGCAACGGCAAGAGTTTCTAGACAAGGCAGACCATCTTCCTCGGGTCACCCTAGATGAACGTGCTGTTTCTGACTTGGTCATGATTGCGATTGGTGGCTTCAGCCCGCTCCAAGGGTTCATGAACCAAGCCGATTACAAAGGCGTCGTTGACAACATGCACATGGAAAATGGTCAACCCTGGGCCATTCCTGTGACGCTGCCCGTTAGTGCAGATGTAGCCGACCCCCTCAAAGAAGGTTCGTTGCTTCGCCTAGATGATGCATCCGGAAAATTCGTTGGTGTCATGGAACTTCAACAGAAGTTTGACTACGACAAGATCCATGAAGCGCTGCATGTATATCGCACCAATGAAGAGAAGCACCCTGGTGTTTCCGTTGTCTACAGTCAGGGCGAAGTGAACTTGGCTGGTCCCGTTTGGTTGCTGACGCGAGAAGCCGATCCGCGTTTCCCGGCCTATCAAATCGACCCAGCAGAATCCCGTGCGTTGTTCCGTGAGAAAGAGTGGAAAACTGTCGTGGGCTTCCAGACCCGCAACCCCATTCACCGCGCTCACGAATACATCATCAAGTGCGCACTGGAAATTGTGGATGGACTCTTCCTGCATCCGCTGGTGGGCGCAACGAAGAAGGACGACATCCCCGCTGATGTGCGGATGCGATGCTACGAAATCATGCGCGACCACTACTTCCCCCACGATCGCGTCGTTCTCGCTATCAACCCCTCTGCGATGCGCTATGCCGGCCCTCGCGAAGCCATCTTCCACGCACTCATTCGCAAAAACTATGGCTGCACCCACTTCATTGTGGGACGTGACCATGCCGGTGTAGGCGACTACTACGGCACCTACGATGCACAACACATCTTTGATGAATTCGAGCCGGGTGAACTGGGCATCACACCCCTGAAGTTTGAGCACGCCTTCTTCTGCAAGCGCACACAGCAGATGGCGACAACCAAGACCAGCCCTAGCCTGCCCGAAGAACGAGTTCACCTTTCCGGTACCAAGGTACGGGAAATGCTGCGTCGCGGCGAACTGCCTCCCCCAGAGTTCTCTCGCCCACGGGTTGCAGCGGAGTTAGCAGAGGCAATGCAAATCCCAGTTGAGTCGCGCTAAGCGCCTCGACTTCGTAAGGTTTCAGAAAAACCTCCAAGAGATCTCCAACTTCTCGAAAAAGTTGGAGATCTTTGTTGTTTGCCGCTAAAACGCAACTTGATAGAGCAATGCAGCCGTTTGGTAGGCCGTCTTCTCCCAGCTAAAGTACTGAACTCTGGCTAAACCTGCTTGCCGCAGAGTCTCGCGGAGGACCGTATCGGTGGCGATCGCCCCCATCGCCTCAGCCAGCTCCTCTACGTTTTCTGGGTCGATTAGGATCGCTGCATCTCCGGCGACCTCTGGCAATGCAGAACGATTCGACGTAATCACAGGGGTTCCACAGGCCATAGCCTCTAGCACCGGAAGCCCAAATCCTTCCCACAGACTGGGAAAAACAAGGGCGATCGCGCCACTCAAAATTTCTGGCAGCTCTGCATAGGCCGCATAGCCCACAAACTTCACCCGCTCCCCAACGCCCAGCGCCGTTGCTTGTGCCCGCAAGCCAGAGGTGCGACGGGGATCTTCGGGGCCAACAAACCACAGTTCGGCATCGTTCGTTTTTGCAGCAATTTGGGCAAACGCATCCAGAATGCGCCCCATATTTTTGTGCGGGTCAGGACGTCCCAACACCACAAAGTAATTCTGGGGAGGACAATTCAAGCACCGAAAGTGTGCGGCATCGTAGGCCAAAGGGATGGGCGTAATTTTTCGCGCTGGAATCCCAAAGAACTCAATGATTTCGTCTGCCGTGGCCTGAGAGTTGCAAACAATATGCTCGGCTTCGCGGAGGACTTGCGGAACATAGAACTTGGCGTAGAGGGTGAGCGGCGATCGCCAGTTGGGAAATCGCAGCGGAATCAAATCATGCACCATTATCACCGATCGACAGCCCACCCCCAAGGGAGCTTCAGGTGCGGGTGAGAAAATTAACCCCGACGGCTTGGCATGAGCGCGAGCCTTTTTACAAAATTGAGATAAGCGGAATTGTGTCCAAACGAGTCGCCCAAAATGTCCCTTCTTCCCAGCCTCTGCGCTGTAATCCGCCGGAATTTCCAGCCAACGGTTGTCGGTCAAACGCTCTTGGAAGTGCTCTGGAGATAACTTTCGGGGACGGAAGAATGTTGCGCCTTTGACGGGCAAATTCTGAGCCACATTCACAGCATAGTTGGCAATTCCGGTTGGCTTGTTTCCCGCAACTGCCAGGGTGACGAATAGTTGATTGTCGAAATCAAATGGCTTCAATCGGGCACCCATCCTATCCAAAGTAAGAACAACCCGTAGCGACTAAAGTTCGCGGCTGTGAGAACGAAGTCCGCCGTCGCGGACTAAGAGAATTCGTGATTTGAGAACCCGTGACAGCAGATTGCATTGGCGAGTTCTGCTCATGTGGTCGCGGGCTCAACCGCAGACTTGCTTACTCCGAATTCACATTATTTTCTCGATGTCTATCATGCCGACCACGCAACGATCCCAACAACAACGAAGAAAGGCTTGCCAGGTAGAGAGAATGATACGATCGGTTTCGTTGCAATTTTAAGGCTGGCATGATCACTGTAGCGCTGCCCAAAGGCAGTTTGTTGAAAGGAAGCATTGAGCTGTTGAAGTCCGTGGGTCTAGATTTTAGCGATTTTCTAGATCCGTCTGTGCGGCAACTCGAAATTCTCGATCGCAGCCAGCGGGCGAAAGGATTGCTCGTGCGCAACTACGATGTGCCGGTGTATGTGGAATATGGGCAGGCGCAGTTGGGAATGATTGGCTACGACGTGCTGCGGGAGAAGCGATCGCGCATCGCCCACCTAGCCGACCTAGGCTTTGGTGGGTGCCGCATGTCCATTGCCGTGCAAGCCACGAGTCCCTACCGTTCCGTCCTCGATCTGCCGCCCCATTGTCGAATTGCCTCCAAGTTTGTCAATTGCGCCCACGACTACTTCCAAAGCATCGATCTTCCGGTGCAGATTGTGCCCTTGTATGGCTCTGTGGAGTTGGGACCAATCACGGGCATGTCAGAGGCGATCGTTGATTTGGTAGCCACAGGCCGAACCCTTAAGGAAAACAATTTGGTCGAAATCGAAACGTTGTTTGAGACCACCGCTCGACTCGTTGCCCATCCGCTCAGCTATCGCATCAATGAAGATGGCTTAAAGGACTTGGTAGACGCGCTGCGGGCACGTGCCCTGGCTCAGGCTGCCTGAATTCGTTAGCCATAAAACCCAAATATCGTTTGCGTCCGCTGCAACGCAGCGGACGCAAACGATATTTGGGTTCTTCAATCGCTTCACTCTGACAGCCAGGAGCCAAATTCTTGCTCAAACCGATCGCCCAGAATGGCCGTCCGCATTCGTGATGTAAACCGTACTAGCTCGGTGATGTTGTGGATAGAGAGCAGGGTAAACGCTAGGATTTCGCGCGATCGCAGCAAATGGCTGATGTAGGCGCGGGAAAAGTTCTGGCAGGTGTAGCAGGGGCACTCCGCATCCAGGGGTGTAAAGTCATCCCGGTAGCGATTGTTCTTCAGGTTCCACCGTTCGCCCTGCACCAGCGCGGCTCCATGGCGGGCCAGGCGCGTGGGGATGACGCAGTCGAACATGTCTACCCCGGCGGCGATCGCCTGCACCATTTCCCGATAGGTGCCCACCCCCATCAAGTAGCGGGGCTTATTCTCAGGCAAAAATGGGGTCGTTACCTGGACAATCTTTTCGATGAGGTGCGCTGGTTCGCCGACACTCACCCCACCGATGGCAAAGCCAGGGTTATCCAATTGGGCGATCGCCCGTGCGGCTTCTTCCCGCAAGTCGGGATACACCCCGCCCTGCACAATGGGGAATAACGCTTGATCGGTGCGCTGGTGAGCAGCGATGCAACGCTTTAGCCAGCGATAGGTGCGATCGGTTGAGGCTTTGACTTCCTCCCAACTGGCGGGGTAAGGGGGGCATTCATCAAAGGCCATAATGACATCGGCGCCCAGCGCATTCTGAATTTGGATGGAACGCTCGGGAGAGAAGTGAATCATTTGCCCATCCCGGGGCGATCGAAAGGTGACCCCTTCCTCGTTGATGGTTCGCATTTCGCTCAGGCTAAAGACCTGAAATCCGCCTGAATCTGTGAGCATGGGGCCATCCCACGCCATAAATTGATGCAGCCCCCCAGCCTGTTGGACAATCTCTTCCCCTGGCTGCAAATGCAGGTGGTAAGTGTTTGATAACACCATTTGTGCCCCGGTTCCACGCAGTTGGTCAGGCGTCAGGGTTTTGACATTGGCCAGGGTACCGACCGGCATAAACCGGGGAGTCTCCAACACACCATGCGGCGTTTGAAACGTAGCGGCACGGGCTTTGGTTTTGGAGCATTGCCCTTCGATGTGGAATGAAAAATTAAATGGAACGCTCAATAGACGCTACCTACATCTACCTACATGGATAATGACAGTCCAGCTCTATCACATGCGAGGCTGGGCATTAGGGTGAGACTTCAAGATCTTTCGCCTCAAGATCTTTCTCAAAGCGATCGCCTTCGTAGCAAAGCACAATCAATTCGATGAAGTCTAGAAAATAGAATCCACAAAAAATTTAGCAAGAAAACTTAAGATAGGCAGGAACTTTTCCCAAAAATCTTCGTCAAGCCTTACAGTGCTAGAGGCAAGAAAAGACTCTCTCGACAGGATAAAGGCCTTAAAACGCTCGAGTGCAAGGTCAGAAGGCGAAATTATCTTCGTCGTCCATCCGGACATCCCAACTGGCGGAGAGCACTTCCGTCACAACGGCCTCAAGTGCGGCAGCATTTAGGCGACGGGCGTTTTGTTCATCCAGAGGGTTGGTCAACGGAATCAGGCGGAGCTTCCGACAATCTTGGATGAGATTAAAGCAGGGATAGCCGTCGGGAGATTGCCCCAACTCCATATAGTCAAAGCTATGGACGTTGAGATAGAGCGTGTGATTGGCCACTA
>JBCBSL010000049.1:0-9870 GCA_039819145.1 Cyanobacteria bacterium J06638_22 | reverse complement strand
ACGTTCGGCTTTCCGCAAATTTGAATGAAGTCTCGTCACCAGACTTTACGAAAACTCGAAAAGGCGTGATGGACTGAGAAGGAAGGCATATCCTCCAATTATGACGAGATTACGTCCGGAGGAATTCAGTATTCTAGCTGAATCTCAAGTGAGAAATGTGTGATCCATCTCACTGTTATGTCCGCCAAGATGTGTATCAACATATCTGAGCAAAGAGGCGAGAGCCAGGAATGGATACCTTAAAACGTCCCATCCACTGGATTCGGCAAGGGTTCGCAGCTGTCACATTCTATACAATTCTGCCAATTCCGCTGAGTTGGACGGCAGACTTTCCGCTCATCGCCCGCTATGCGCCGCTGGTGGGTTTGCTGTTGGCAGGGTTGCTCACGCTTGCAGATCTGGGGCTAACAGCCCTTAATATGCCGCCACTGCCCCGTAATGTGGCGGTTGTTTTGCTGTGGGTCGCCCTCACGGGCGGACTACACCTGGATGGCGCAATGGATACAGCAGATGGCCTATCGGCTACTGATCCCGATCGCCGTTTGGAAGTCATGAGCGACAGTCGCAGCGGCGCATTTGGGGTGATGGCTGCGATCGCCCTCCTCCTCCTCAAAATCTCCGCCCTGTCCACCCTCAAAGCCAACCTGCTTTGGGTACTGCTCCTCGCCACTGGATGGGGACGCTGGGGTCAACAGGTGGCGATCGCCTTCTACCCCTACCTCAAACCCACGGGAAACAGCGCCTTCCACAAACAAGCTATCCGCTCCAGTTGGGACATCGTGCCTAGTCTGGTGCTAATGCTCGGCATGGCGGCTCTGCCGTTAGCTTTTGATCCAAGCTGCGGTTGGCTGCAAGTGGCGTTGGGTGCCTTAGGAGGGGCGATCGCTTGCCTCACAGCGGTGTATTTCGGGCAACGGTTGGGAGGGCACACGGGCGACACCTACGGTGCCGTGGTCGAATGGAGTGAAGCGCTGATATTGCTCTCGTTCACGCTGTTTTAGCCGCTCGGCTATGTTGGAAGCCCAAAAGATCTGCGACTTCTCGAAGAAGTCGCAGATCTCAACCTCTGAGCTTTCTGATTCCCTGGCTTCGCGCTTAAAGCAGAATCATAGCGGGAAGATATATCTCATGCCGGACATATGGAGTGAACCGTTAGGGTGGTTAATATGTATCAATACAGTTGATAGGGAGGGGTGCATTAAAATGAAGTGCAACTCCAGAATCTGAGCCTGTGCTATGTCCTCCATTTCTGCCTTGCCACCACTGACTCATCTACCCGCCTCCTTGCCCCTGGATGGTGCAGTGCGCCTTGAACTAGAAGCTGGTATCCCTGTTTTTCGGGCATCCAGGGCTGTGCAACAGCGAATCGTAGACTTGCTGTTGCGGCAGCAATCTGATGGCTTGAGCGAAGCGGAAGAACAGGAACTTGATGCCTATGAGGAAATTGATGATTATTTGAGTTTTGTCAATCGCACCGTTCGTAACCTGGCATTATCGTCTGGGATGAACCGCTAGGATTTGGGTGTGTTTGGCAATGGCGCATCCTCACATCTCCGAGTTTTTGCAATCTGAAGTTAGAAAACGGGCAAAAGGATTGTGCGAATATTGCCATGCTGCAGAACAGTGGCAGTATGTGCGGTTCACACTGGATCATATTGTGCCATTAGCAGATGGTGGCTCTAGTGATTTGAGTAATCTCGCATTGGCCTGTTTTCACTGCAATCGGCAGAAAAGTCGGAATCAAACCGCAATTGACCAAGAATCTGGGAAACAGGTTGCCCTGTTCCATCCAAGGCGCGATCGCTGGCTTCAACACTTTTCCTGGTCTGAGGATGCGTTACGGCTAATTGGTTTAACCCCAACGGGGCGAGCAACCATTGAGGCATTGGCCCTGAAGCGAGAACGGATTATTGCTATCCGAGCAGCGGATACTGAGGTTGGTCGACATTCCGCCACCCGATGATTGTCAGTAGAGCGGTGATCAAAGAGTATTGTTCCGGACAGGAAGCTCCCGCTTTGGCTATTGTCTGTTCACATCCAAAGCTGACCTTTCTTCGTATTGGGGATAGCTGTGATCATCGTGGGGGACTGACGGATGTGCCGGATTTGGAAAGGGGCGATCGCTGCGATATTGACTGCTATGTTGATTGTGGGAACGACGATGTTCTCACAGTCGGCGACCTGGGACAACATTAAGCTGCAATACTTTTCCTGGACGCAGGTCTTTCATGACCAGACGCAGGAATTGGGTGATCTGGAGAAGCAAGATATTGACCCAGAAGCCCATACCCGCATTGACCTGGATGAACTGCTGGCGGGTGGGCCACCGAAGGATGGCATTCCCAGTATCGATGCGCCGCAGTTTGATACCGCCGAGACGACGCCATTTGGTGAAGATGAGTGGGTTGTTGGCATGGTGGTGAACGGCGAAGCCAAAGCCTACCCCTACGGCATTTTGAACTGGCATGAAATTGTGAACGACACCATCGGCGGGGTGAACGTTAGCGTCACCTATTGCCCGCTGTGCGACACCATCATTGCCTATGAGCGGGGCGAGACGACCTTTGGGGTATCGGGCAAGCTCTACCAGAGTTGTCTGGTGATGTACGATCGCGCCGATGATAGCCTCTATGCCCAGCCCTGGGCGTTAGGCGTCGTTGGCCCGGCGGTGAACCGGGAGCTGCCGATTTTGCCTGCGGTGAAAGCGCGCTTAGGCAATTGGCTGGCCGCCCATCCTGATAGCCAAATCCTGGGAACTGACACAGGCTATAACCGCAACTACTTCGAATATCCCTATGGCACCTACTACACAAACGAAACGTTGGTGTTTCCCGCGCGCAACCAGCAGCAGCTGGCTCACCATCCCAAGGAAATTGTGAGCTATGTGTGGGACGCTGACAACCAAACACCGCACAACCAGTTCTCGGGAGCCAGCGTGCAGTTTGTCCATGCCGATCTGGAAGCCGCTGGAGAAATGATGGTTGAGTTGGGAGACACCCCCATACGAGCCCGTTGGGATCCAACCCTTGACACGGCTATTATCGAAACCCTGGATAGCGAAGTGGTGCCCAGTTCAACGGCCTTTGCCTTTGTCTATCCTGCCTTTTTTGGAAACGAATAAGGGAAAATGGTAGGAATAGAATAGGCGATCGCCACAAAGCGCCGGAATTCTTGAATTTACCCATCGCATCATGAAAGAACTGGATAAGAGTATCGAAATCGGCTGGGATTTGCTGGAGAAGTCGGTGATGACCTGCAACGGCAAGCCCATTGGCACCATTGCCGCCTGTAGTGGGGAGACGGAATCTCTCAACTATGACCACTGCTTTACACGGGATTTTGCGGTGTCGGCGATCGCCTTCCTGTTGCGCGGTGAAACCGAAATTGTCCGCAATTTTCTGCTGGCGACCCTAAAGCTCCAAACCCACGAGCGGCAACTCAACTGCTTTAAGCCCGGTGAGGGGCTGATGCCCGCCAGTTTCAAGGTAGTGCAGCATGAGGGGAAAGATGCGCTGGAGGCTGATTTCGGGGAACGGGCGATCGCCCGCGTTACGCCCATCGACTCGGGCTTCTGGTGGTTGATTTTGCTGCGAGCTTACGCCAAGGTCACCGGGGATTGGGACTTTACCCATCGCTCCGATATCCAAACCGGGATTCAGCTACTCCTCGACCTGTGCTTGATTGCCCGGTTTGACATGTTCCCGACGATGCTCGTCCCCGACGGCTCCTTTATGATTGACCGTCGCATGGGGGTTTATGGCTATCCCCTCGACATTCAGGTGCTGTTTGTGATGGCATTGCAGTCGGCCAAGGAAGTGCTGTCCCCCGATGAGACCAACGCGCTCTACATCGATGCAGTCCAGCAACGGCTCTCCCATTTGACCTTTCACCTGCGGCAATACTACTGGCTCGATTTGCCTGAGCTAAATCGAATCTATCGCTATAAACCCGAAGAATTTGGCGATGAAGCCATCAACCAATTCAACATTTATCCCGACACGATTCCCCTCTGGCTTGAAGGTTGGCTCCATGAAAATGGAGGATACTTCGTGGGCAATTTAGGCCCTGCCCGCATGGATTTTCGGTGGTTTGCCCAGGGCAATCTGCTCAGCGTCTTCAGCGGGTTGGCCGACGAAATTCAGCAACTGGCAATTCTCAACCAACTGGAGCATCAATGGGACGATTTGGTGAGTGCGATGCCGATAAAGGCCTGCTTCCCGGCGCTGGATGGCCGTGACTGGCAAGTCATCACTGGGTCGGATCCCAAAAACAAAGCCTGGTCTTATCACAACGGCGGCAGTTGGCCGTTTCTAGTGTGGGCGATCGCCGCTGCCGCCATCAAAGCCAAACGCCCAGAAATGGGGCATAAAGCGGTAGAAATCGCGGCGAGCCGTTTGAAGAAAGATGGTTGGCCCGAATATTACGACGGCAAAACAGGGCGATTGGTAGGCAAAGAAGCCCGCAAGCGACAGACCTGGACGATCGCTGGCCTGTTAGCGGCTTACGAATTGCTCACCCACCCCGAAAAGCTCGACATGCTCTCCTTCCCCGAACCAACGATTCTGCCCTGCATGATCGAGGGCGCGTCCGCTCCGTTGGTTATCTGATGTAGCGCACCACTTGAACCAACCCAGAGCCTATTTTGACCCCCCTCGCAGGGGGGGCCAAAATAGGCTCTGGGCAATCTCATGCGCAAGCCTTTCATTTGCTTAGGTCCAGGCGGTATCGACCTGCATGTTGCATTCTTCGGTGATATACGAAGGCTTGGATTGGCGCGGAAGCTGGCCGGACAGCACCAAATGCGCCATGGCATCGCAAATTACGCGGGTGGCCATAAGCGCCGTCATGTCACTGACATCGTAGGGCGGCGACACCTCCACCACCTCTAGGCCGCAAACGGGAACCTTTTGAATAATTTTGCCGAGCAGTGCCAAGGCTTCGCGGGGCAGTAGGCCACCGGGCTCGGGCCAACCCGTACCGGGGACAAATCCCGCATCAATGCAGTCAATATCAAAGCTGATCCACACGCAGTCGGTGCCATCGGTCGCTTTTTCGATGGCAAACTCTGCGGCGGCATCGATGCCCATTTCGGTAATGTCGGTGACGGTGAGGATGTTGGTCGCCCGTTCCCGACAAACTTTGACGCCCTGACGGGGAACTTGCCAGCCGCCGATGCCCAACTGTACGAGATTTTCGGCGGGTGCATTTGCCATGTTGGTGGCGTGGAACCAGGGGCAGGTGTGCATCCGCTCATCCAAATCGGTTTCCTGGGTATCGACATGGCGATCGAAGTGGATGATGCCCACTTTCTTGTCGCCCAGATGGCGACAAATGCCGCGCACGGTGGGGAATCCAATGGAATGATCGCCCCCTAGCAGGATAGGAAAGGCTCCGGACGCAAAAATATGGGCAATCCCCTTGGAGATCTGGTCAAACGACTTTTCGTTATTGGCTGGGATCGTGAAGATGTCCCCAACATCGCAGAGGGTGATTTGCTCGCGCAGATCGACGCCCAGCTCGAAGTTGTAGGGGGTGTAGAGGGCAGAGATGCGGCGGATGCCTTGGGGGCCGAAGCGCGTGCCCGGGCGATAGGTGGTGCCGCTATCGTGGGGCACCCCGACGATCGCCACATCATAATTACCTACCTGCCGCACATCTTCGAGGTAGGGGGCTTTGAGAAAGGTGTTGATCCCGGCAAAGTGAGGCAGTTCACCCCGGGAAAAGGTAGAGATGGTGCGATCGCGAATACTGTCTGCAGCCTCCAGTCCGTACGCCAGTCCTTGCGACACTTCCTGCTGCCACCCCGTCATGGGGAGGTCGCGCTCACGCTCCAGGGCACGCTGTGCCTCAGATGGATTTTGGAACATCGGATTATCGGACATGGAACACACCCCCACAGGAGATTGGAGAAAAGGCTGGAACTAAGTCTACCAGGATTTTCCGTAGGGGTAGATCTCAAAATTTGACTGATTTCGAATGCGGCACCCGTCTATGGTTTTTTCTTTCATTCAGGATTCGGTTGTTGGGCGAGGCCATAGAGGAGCGATCGCCTGCCAAATTCTGACAATTCTGCCGACCGTCGCGGCGAAAGCTGCCCCGCTAGAACCAGCATCACCATCCCATGCACCATCGCCCAAGCCACATTCGCCATTTGCTTTGGGTCGCCCGGTTGTATCTCGCCCGCCACCTGACTCCGGACGATCGCCTCCACCAAGACCTGAAACGCCTGCCCAGCGGTTTCGTAGAGGGCTGGGTAAGTAGCCGGATTGCCCTGGGCACTGCCAAACATCACTTGATAATGGGCGGGATGGTCTAAACCCCAATCAATATAGGCTTGCCCGGTGGCATTAAACTGCTGAAGTGGCTGATCGGGATGGGCATCCACCTGCGCTTGCATCGCGTCTCGCAATCCCCGAAACCCTTCTTCGGCAACCGCCGCCAGCATCGCCTCCTTATCAGCAAAGTGGCGGTAGGGTGCCGCATGGGATACCCCCACCTGCCGGGCAACCTCCCGCAACGACACGCTGCCAACATCCTTCTCGGAAATGAGAGCGATTGCCCCCTGAATCAAGGCCTGCCGTAAGTCGCCGTGGTGATAAGACTCTTTTCTGGCGCGCGATTTTCCGGCGTGCGAATGTCTAGGGTGCGAATTCTTGGGGTGTGATCTCGCCATACAGCAGGATGTTGAAACGGTCAAAAGGATACAGAATGGGCAAGGCTTTGCAGCCGTTCCGCCGTATTATCCTAGCCTGGATGTTGACAACGGCAACGAAAACGTCATCAAGGCTAGCGTTGAGCATCGAAGAAGAGCTTCAAGCGGGTTTGTAGTTGAGACAGAAGCCGAATCAAATTAAAAAAAGCCTCAATTCCTTTTGCAGGATGATTTGAACGGTTCCCCCGACTCATTGTTAAGTTTTGTAACGTACGCAATCCATAGCGTTAGTGAAGTCTGTACTAGTCAACAGACGGGATGGCGCAAACGCGATAAATGAGAGGACAGGGTTCATGAGCAAAAGACTATTTCACAATTCCGCTCTTGTCTAACATTCCGCTTTCATCTAATTAGTCATGGGGTCTGACGTTCAGTGCATTGAAACCGAACGTGGCGTCCCGGATGTATCCTCCGGCGATCGCCCTTGTCACTCACAGTCATCTTGATGGTTTTTGGAGCGCTGGGCCATGCCCTCACCAATGCCTAGCGCACCCTCGATCGACTATCTAGCCAGATTCGGCGAGCCCCGATGTCAGCCAGTCTCCTGACGGATCTATAGCGGTGTGCAACCGCATCAAGCACAGAAACGGTTGTGTGGGGCGCACCGCGCCCCACACAACCGTACTTAACTAACGCGCACAGCGCTATATTTGCCCAGCAATGACCTGTTTTCAGAGTATTCAGAGGAATTGATCGCATGATGACACCCGTGAAGCCTCGCCAGGCGTCTCGCCCAACACGAACCATCCGTCGTCCTCGCACGGCGACCCTTGTGATCGTTAGTGCCGCCATGCTTGTAGGAGCGATCGCCGTTGCCTGGCTGGCCGGAGCCGGAATCATCGAAGCGATGGTGGCTCAGCTCAACGCCTTGCAAAATAATCCGCCCATGTGGTTGGACGCGCCCATGGTGGCCGATCGCTATCTGGTCATTCCCACCATCGCGCTGTTCTTGATTGTTCTGGGGGTGATGCGGCTGTCGCCCCGGCCTCAGGATTGGTCGCGGGTCGTGGTCGTCAGCATTTTGGGGGTGGTGACGGTGCGCTACTTGCTGTGGCGATCGCTCTCCACCCTGAACTTGGACTCGCCCCTGAACGGAGTGTTCAGCGTAGGGGTGCTGGCTCTGGAACTGCTGATGATGAGCGGTGCCGTGATTCAGTTCTTTCTTATCCTGCGGGTGCGCGATCGCCGCCCCGAAGCCGACGTCTATACCCAAGCGGTGCTGAGCGGAACCTATGCGCCGTCCGTCGATGTCCTCATTCCTTCCTACGATGAACCCTACTTCGTTTTGCGCCGTACGATCATCGGCTGTCAGGCAATGGATTATGCACAAAAACGTATTTACTTACTGGACGACACCCGCCGCCCCGAAATCCGGCAACTGGCACAAGAGCTGGGCTGCCACTATCTCACCCGACCCGACAATCGCCATGCTAAGGCGGGCAATTTGAACAGCGCCCTCCCCCAAACCACAGGCGACCTAGTTGTGGTGTTCGACGCCGACTTTGTCCCCACTCGCAATTTTCTCACCCGCACCGTTGGCTTCTTTCAAAACCCAAAGGTAGGGCTCGTGCAAACACCCCAATCCTTCTACAACATCGACCCCATCGCCCGTAATTTGGGCCTGGAAGATGTGCTGACCCCTGAAGAAGAGGTATTCTATCGCCAGGTTCAACCCATTCGCGATGGCGCTGGGGGCGTCATTTGCGCCGGCACATCGTTTGTGGTGCGGCGAGCTGTACTCGAAGCAATCGGGGGCTTTGTTACCGAATCCATCAGCGAAGACTACTTCACAGGCATTCGCATTGCCGCCCAGGGTTACCAACTGGTGTATCTCGACGAGAAGCTGAGCGCCGGACTCGCCGCCGACAACATTGCCGCCCATGCGCTGCAGCGGTTGCGCTGGGCCAGGGGAACCCTGCAAGCCTTCTTCATCTCGTCCAATCCCCTGACCATTCCAGGGCTGACACCGATCCAACGCCTCGCTCATCTGGAGGGATTGTTGCACTGGTTCACCAGCATTTCCCGCGTAGGCTATCTGCTGATTCCCCTTGCCTACTCGTTTCTAGACCTGCTTCCCGTCAAAGCCACAACCGCAGAGGGACTGTACTTTTTCCTGCCGTTTTATCTGCTGCAACTGACGGTTTTCTCCTGGCTCAACTATCGCTCCCGCTCTGCCCTACTATCCGACATCTACTCCCTGGTTCTCTGCTTTCCCCTAGCCGTTACGGTGGTTCAGGTGATGCTCGATCCCTTTTCGAGCGGCTTTAAGGTAACGCCCAAGGGAACCGTGAGCGATCGCTACACCTTTAACTGGAAGCTTGCTCTGCCACTGATTGTCTTCTTGATCCTCACGGCAATTAGCTTGTGGCTCAACCTGAGCAATAGCCCGGTTGATAGCGTGGCACCCAATGGGCAAGATCCCTCGACGACCCAGGGAGTTGGCATTGTTTTGTTCTGGACTATCTATAACCTGATTGTGTTGAGTATTGGCTTACTGATTTTGCTGGATGTGCCCCGTCCCAGCGCCTACGAATGGTTTGCCCTGCGGCGTACCGTGCAGTTACGGTTGGGCGATCGCGACCTCTGGGGAAGCACCACCATGCTCTCGGAAACTGGCGCAGAAATTGCTCTTACCCAAACCTCCCTGCCCAACCTGACCCTGGCACGCTCCCTACCCGTGACGGTGGATGTGATGGAAGACGAGCTGCATCTCACCGGCCACATCGAGCGCGTGACCCATACCAACAACACACCCACCCTGCGCATCCTGTTCGATTCTCCGGCCCCCGACACTCATCGAAACCTGATCGAAACCCTCTTCTGCCGCCCTGGCCAATGGACCACCCGCGAAACCCCCGGCGAATTCCATTCCCTCTATCTCCTCTTCCGCGTCCTGCTTTGCCCCCGCGTGCTGGTCGATCGCAAGGTGGATGTGCGGGCGATCGCCGTATCGCAGTCTTGAGTTTGGGATTTGCAGAATCCAAGGATGATTTTTTGAGCAGGGGCGCAGGGTGCCCCTGCTCAAAAAATCATCCCCTCAATCAGCAATGCCTAAGTTTGGGAGGATGAGGGGACAAGGGAATGAGTGAGATGATGACATCTGAGCCCTCCCCCCTCAAAAATCATCCCCAACACTCGGTCATCAAACGCGCATCATG
>JBCBSL010000048.1:0-20490 GCA_039819145.1 Cyanobacteria bacterium J06638_22 | reverse complement strand
AAAGAAGTCTTTGAAAGTTGTTTTTGGACGCCTATCAAAACTAAAGAGAGGGTAGTAACTTGGGTCGATAAAGGCATCTCAAGAGGCGCCAATTGAGCCAGATTTGTGAGCGAATTGAATGTGAAGTTAGGGGACTGCTACCTGTGGATGATGGGATGTCTCAGCCCTGTATTTTGATTGCCGAGGATGAACCGCGTATCGTCTCTTTTATGGAGCGCGGGCTGAGTCGTCATGGGTATCGCATTGTCACTACAGATCGAGGCGATCGCGCGATTGATCTGCTTTTGGCCAATGGCTTTGATTTGGTGCTGCTCGATATTGGGCTACCTGTGAAGGATGGTTGGGCCGTGCTAGATGAGATGCGAGCGGCTCAGAAAGACATTCCTGTGATTGTCATTACGGCCCATGAGGAGGCGGGCGATCGCCTCCAGCAATACCGCAACCTGGTGCAGGGGTACATCATGAAGCCATTTCGCTTCCATACCCTAGTTGAAATGATTCGCGCCCAGCTCGACGCTCAATCCTCTTAGGCGATTTTTACAAAAGACTGTACCGATGGCTACCAGCCATCGGTTTGGTGCCCTTCGGCTACGCTCAGGACACAGCTGTATTCAAATAAGTGTTTAAGGATTGCGCATGCGGTAGCCAATGCCTCGTACCGTTTCGATGACATCGGAACCCAGCTTTTTGCGCAGGTAGCCCACATAAACATCAACCACGTTGGAGCCGGGCGCATAGTCATAGCCCCAGACGCGATCGAGCAACTGCTCACGACTCAAGACTTGATCGGGATGGCGCATAAACGTCTCGACAAGCGTGAACTCGCGGGCCGACAGCTCTAGCAACTCTCCATTCACCTTGATGCGTCGGGTTCGCAAATCGAGGGTAATGCTGCCTTGCTGAAGGATGAGTTCGTCGTTGGTGGGGGAGGCCGCGATGGTGGGAGCCATACTGGTGCGCAGGCGAGCGCGGACGCGCACCAGCAACTCTTCAAACCGGAAGGGTTTGGTCATGTAGTCATCCGCGCCCATCTCAAAGCCTGTGACCTTGTCTTCGATGTCATCTCTTGCGGTCAGGATGATGACGGGTGCCGTAAACCCTTGGCCGCGCAGCTCCTCTAGCAGCAACAATCCATCTTTTCCAGGAAGTCCCAAATCCAAGATCATTAAATCCACATTCCCATCAAGGGCGATCGCCGTTGCATCATCTGGATGGCTAACGACGCTTGTGGTGTATCCGTTGGACTGCAACCCTCGCTCAATGAAAGCAGAAATGCGGCTTTCATCTTCAACGATGAGAATTTGCGTCATAGGACATGGCGTTCCTGAGGTGAATCAAGCGGCAAAATCAGGGTAAACGTAGACCCGACACCCAGCTGGCTGGTGAGATGAATGCGACCCCCGTGACTTTCGGCAATGGCCTTGACAATGGATAGACCCAAGCCAGCCCCTTCCGATTGTCGGTAACGATTGGCCGCGCGGGCAAAGCGATCGAAGATGCGGCTTTGATCTTGAACGCTGATACCCCTACCCGTATCACGCACCCAAAATCGTGCTTCTCCACCCTCTATAACTGAGCCAAGTTCTATAGTGTCGGACTCTCGGGTGTGCTGCGTAGCATTTTGTGCCAGATTGAGAATTGCTCCAGTAACCCGCTGGCGATCGCCTACCAGGATTCCCCGCCCAGCGGAGGAAAGCCGCCATTGCCGAGGCGCTAGGGTCGTTGCTTTGGTAAACAGACTTTCGGTCAGTTCCTTGATGTCGATGGTTTCGAGGTGAAGAAAATCGGGACGCTCGGCCTTGGCCAGCAAAATCAGGTCATTCACAAAGCGCGTCATCCGCTCCAATTCATCTTGCACAATGTCGAGGGTTTCCTCGCGTTCCTCGGGGCTGTCGCCCATCAGATCCAGGTGGCCTTGAATAATGGTGATGGGCGTCCGTAGCTCGTGACCCGCATCGTTGACGAAATTGCGCTGGCTGATGAAGGCCGACTCTAGACGATCCATCATCCCGTTAAAGGCTTTGGAAAGATCGGCCAGTTCCCCTTGCCCTTCAACTGGGAGGCGCTGGGTCAGGTCCGTTTCGCTGATAGAGCGGGTGGCCATGGCCAACTGCTTGACGGGCTTGAGCAATTGCTGGCTCAGCAGCCAGGCCACTAGAAAGGCCACCAGCACGACCCCAACAGCCACTTGGCCAAATACAGTCACGGCTGCCAAAGCTTCGACGCGTTCACCCTCGGTCAAATGCACAATAACAAAGATGCCAGCGATTTCTTCATCTTGCGCGTCATCGCTATCGAGCGGAAATGCCTTGTAAAGCGCATCGTTAGTAAGAGATACGGACTGTTCGTCTTCAAACACCGTTTCCCGAAACTCTAGAGAGAGGTCTAACAATTCCTGCATCAGCTCTGAATCAGAGCCAATGGTGGACGGCAACGCGGGTGGATTAGCGCGATAGAGTTCGCCTTCGAGAACAAAGATGTGATAGTTGTCATCCTCAGGGGCTTCGTCTCGAATCCATGTGTCGATAAAGGTTCTGAGGGATTCTTGAGTGGGCGGATTGGCGGCTCGCCAGGCATGGTAATCCCGCTCAAATTCCTCGATCTCTTCGGCCATATCTTCGCGGACACGGACATCGACATCGGTAAACAGTGCGGTTCGGAAAATGGGGACGGCCAGCCCTGCGACCGCCACCATGATGGTGCCGTACAGCAGAAAGATGCGGGTGCGTGTTTCTCCTAAAATTTGTTGCCAAAGACTTTTCTTTGGCGATGGTGGGGCGATCGCCCCCTGTCCTTGAGCCTGAGCAGAATCCTCAGACTGAGACGAATGGATAGAACGTTGCACAAGCTTGACCAGGCGCTAACAGTTTGGATTAGGAGTTGGACTTAAACCCTTTGCTTGTGGGAGCGCGGGTGTCAGGACACGAGGAGGCAAAGCACGAAAGATAAGAAGTACCTGCTTTAAATATTAATCTCTAATGAATTTACCTTAATTTCTCTGAACCAACTGGAATTCCGACGATAACTTTGATTTCGAGGTTCCATCAATAAGGAGATGTTAAAAATACTCTTTAGAGTTAAAAAAATGATGGCCAAAATCTAGCCGTCTGGCTGTAAAGCAGCCCATCACGATGCAGGCTATCGACCATGAGAACTCTTTCATCCATTTCTCATGAACTCTCATGAATGGGTTCTCATGAACCCCTCATTCCTTCTTTAAGGGCGATCGCCATCTTAGGAAGTAACGGAAACGAAATTCACAGGTTGTACCAATTTCGTTGCGTTATTGCCATTAAGGAAGGGAATGACTATGAACGTTTGCGTGATTGGAACGGGATATGTCGGCCTGGTAACCGGTGTCTGTCTCGCCCACATGGGTCATGACGTTATCTGCGTCGACACCAACGCCGCCAAAGTTGCGCGCATGCAGTCTGGCGAGTCTCCCATTTACGAACCCGGACTGGATACGCTGATGCAGAGCGGCATGGCGGCGCAGCGACTGCGGTTCACCACTGACCTAAAGGTTGGGGTTGAGCATGGTGATGTGTTGTTCATTGCCGTTGGAACGCCGCCGCTGCCGACTGGGGAGAGCGACACCCGTTATGTCGAGGCGGTAGCGCGGGGCATTGGCTCTCACCTGACAGGCGATTATAAGGTTATCGTCAACAAGTCCACGGTGCCGATTGGTTCGGGAAATTGGGTGCGCCAGATCGTATTAGATGCGATCGCCTCCCGCGAAACCGATGTGGATCGGGAGACCCTCACCCAGTCCTTCGAGGTAGTGAGCAATCCAGAGTTTTTGCGGGAAGGCTCGGCGATCGACGATACCTTCAACCCCGATCGCATTGTCTTGGGCGGCAACAGCCAGCGGGCGATCGCCACCATGCAGCGACTCTATGCCCCGCTGGTCCGCCGTCAGTATTCTGAAAATCAAAGCCTGCCTGCAATTCCTGTTGTGGTGACGGATTTGGCTTCGGCAGAAATGATTAAGTATGCGGCCAATGCATTTCTAGCCACCAAAATTAGCTTTATTAATGAAGTGGCGAATATTTGCGATCGCGTTGGAGCGGATGTCACGCAAGTAGCGCAGGGAATTGGCTTGGACTCCCGCATTGGCGGCAAGTTCCTACAAGCGGGAATCGGCTGGGGGGGATCCTGCTTCCCCAAAGATGTGGCGGCGCTCATCCACACCGCCAGCGACTATGGCTACGACGCCCCCTTGCTCAATGCGGCGGTTCACACCAACCAGCACCAACGACTGCTGGCCCTCGAAAAGCTCCAACAACTGCTCAAGATCCTCAAAGGCAAAACCATTGGCCTGTTGGGGCTGACCTTCAAGCCCAACACCGATGACCTGCGCGATGCACCTGCGCTGGATTTGATTCATGAATTGGTGCGGCTGGGCGCCAAGGTGAAAGCCTATGACCCCATCGTGCAGCCAGAGTCTCACGCCTCACAGGACGAGCGGTTGGCGCGGGTTGACCTGGCAACAACGCCGATGCAATTAGCCCAGGGCTGCGATGCGTTGGTGTTGGTGACCGATTGGGAGCCGTTCCAAACCCTGGACTATGCCGCCATGGCCACGGTGATGCGGCAGCGGATTGTGCTGGATGGGCGCAATGCGCTGGATCCCGACGCGATGAAGCAGGCGGGGTTTGCCTACATGGGCATCGGTCGATTGGGCGATCGCCCCACGGTTTGGGGCGTCAACAGGCAGCCCGCAGACGCGCCCGTGGCGTCGCTCCCCACGGAACATGTTGCCTAACCCATCCATTGGACAAAAAGTGTTGGGCGAGAAACCCGGTTTCCCTTGACGAATTCCGACGCCGCACGCCTCCAATTTCTCTGGAAACTGAATTTCTATCGTGCTCGACATGTCATTTCTTCGTCACGTTCGTCTGATATTCCGTCTTTCAACAACGTGTGGCATCTATCCTTGACCTCCCATCTCCCCGAAATCGGGCGTCTATATCGAGGGTCAGCGCCTTATTCTGATTGGTTTCCCTATTGATTGGGTTCCCCGTTGACCATTTGATTTGGCTGGATTCAACCAACCGATAGGGTTGCCTTGAATTTATCTCTCATCCCAGGCGATTTTGAATCCCTTTTGCCCCATTCTTCCCATTGGGAGACAACTGATGAAATTGATGGTTTACTCCCACGATGCATTCGGGCTTGGAAATATTCGGCGGATGCTTGCCATCTGTGACTATCTAATCCAAGCCATTCCTGATGTATCCATATTAGTGGTATCGGGTTCGCCCGCCCTCCACAGCCTGCGATTACCCAAAGGGCTGGATTACATCAAATTGCCCTGCCTAGGCCGCGATGGTTCTGGCCAAGTCAGTGCCAAATTCCTCAAAACAGAACTAGAAGAGACCGTGCAGCTCCGCGCCGATTTGATTCTCTCGGCGGCCAAACATTTCAAACCCGATGTGTTGCTGGTCGACAAAAAGCCCTTTGGACTGATGCGCGAACTGGAGCCCACCCTGGACTTCCTCAAGCAGGCTCCGTTCTCGACCCAACTGGTGCTGTTGCTCCGGGATATTCTCGATGCCCCTGCAGCGACGATCGCCCAGTGGCAGCGTAATGGTTATTACGAGGCGATCGCCCAACGCTATGAACAGGTTTGGGTGGTCGGCAGCCCCGAAATTTTCGATGTGCGGGTGGAATATGAATTCCCGCCTGCGGTGGCCGAAAAAGTGCAGTTTGTCGGCTACATCCGGCGGCAGGCTGAACAGCGATCGCGGGAAGCCACTCGCCGACAGCTTTGCCTAGAGGCACAGGATCGACTCGTTCTCGTAACGCCGGGTGGCGGTGCCGATGGCTATGGGTTGGTCAGCACCTATCTGGATGCGATCGCCCAACCCCCACTCCAACAGGCGGACTACAAAACCCTCATCGTCTGTGGCTATGAAATGTCCATGATCCAGCGCACGGCGATTGCCCGCCGTGCCTGCTCCCTGCCGCAAGTTGAGGTGATAGAGTTCAGCGACGACCTATTGAGCCTCATGAATGCTGCCGACTTGGTGGTGGCGATGGGGGGCTACAACACCACCTGCGAGATTTTGTCTCTGGAAAAACCCGCGATTGTCGTGCCGCGAACCCACCCCGTCGAAGAACAGTGGATTCGGGCAACGCGAATGGCGGAGCGGGGATGGTTGCATGCCATTCATCCCGACCAGCTCACGCCCCAGCGATTGGCCTCGGCAGTGCAGCAGGCGATCGCCCCCAACTCCGAAGCGACGGTGGTCGAACCGTCCATTGACCTCAATGGGCTCCCCCGCATTGCTCAACTGCTGTTGACACTTGTGCCCAGCAAAGCTCCCAAGCGTTCCTCTGTCGTCTATCCTCAGCGATTTTCCCAATGTCTGATTCCCGCCAGCCTGTAATCGGTTACGTGGTCAAAACCTTTCCCAAGCTCTCCGAAACCTTTATTCTCAACGAGATTTTGGAATTGGAGCGGCAAGGGGTGAACCTCCATATCTTTTCCTTGCGATCGCCCAAAGATGCCGTCCACCATCCCGCCGTAGCGCAGGTAAAGTCCCCTGTGACCTACATCCCCTCGATTTTGCCTGAGGATAGCCGTGTTGCTAAAGCGGCGTTACTGGAAGCACAGGTCAACCTCAGCCAACAATTTGCCTTGCACCACCCCAACCCTGTGGATGCAGCGATTGTGTTTCACCACCAGCGCCCGGAGGAAAAAGAACTCAACGAAATTTGGCAGGCCATTTACCTGGCGCAAGAGATTCAGCGGTTGAACATTGCCCATCTGCATGTACATTTTGCCAACGTCCCCACGGCGACAGCAGAAATGGCGCAAATGATTTGCGGTGTGTCCTACAGCATGACAGCCCATGCCAAAGACATTTACCTGAGCGACCCTGATGTCCTCGATCGCCGCATCGCCAAAGCCGAGTTTGTGCTTACCTGCACGGACTTCAACCGTCAGTATCTAAAGCGCATTTCGCGCAGCGATACCGCCATTCACCTGGCCTATCACGGTATCGACCTGAAGCGGTTTACACCCCCGTCTGCCACACGTCCACCGACTCCATTTGCACCACCCGTGCGGCTCCTGTCGGTCGGACGCTTTTGCGAGAAGAAGGGGTTTGACTACTTGCTAAAAGCTTGTCGGCTGTTGTGGGCTCATGATCTGGACTTTACCTGCACTCTAGTGGGCTATGGCCCGTTGCAATCTCAGATTGAACAGTGGATTGACGACTATCAGCTCAACGGCATTGTGACGCTGGCGGGGAAGCTGACCCAGGATGAGGTGCTGGAGCAGTATCGGCAGGCGGATGCCTTTGTGTTGCCCTGTGTGGTAACGGAGGACGGCGATCGCGACGGCATTCCCAATGTGCTGCTGGAAGCGATGGCGACGGGCTTGCCCGTGGTATCGACGGATATTTCTGGCATTGGCGAACTGGTGCAGTCGGATCACAACGGCCTGCTGGTGCCCGAGCGCGATGCGGTGGCACTGGCGGATGCCCTGCAACGCCTGATGGCTGATGCCCAATGGCGATCGCAATTGGGGCACAACGGTCAGCAGACGGTACAACAGCGGTTTGCCCTTACCCAAAATGTCGGCGATGTCAAAACCCTATTGCTCAAGACCTTGACGCGCCAGACGAGCCAACCATCTCGGCTTCATGCGTCTACCCGTTCTGTTTTGCCCTATGTCGATCAGTTGGAGGCTGCCCTCTCATGAAACGCTTAATGTTTTATTGCCAGCACATCTTGGGCATTGGCCATCTCATCCGCAGTATGGAAATTGTCAAAGGCTTGACCGCTGATTTCGAGGTGTGTTTTGTCAACGGTGGCGAAGTCATCCACGACTTCCCGATTCCCGAAGACATTGATGTCATCAACTTGCCACCCCTCAAAACCGATTCGGAATTCCGCACCCTGCAAGTGCCGAGGGGGTTTGATGATGTGGAATCGGCCATGGCATTTCGCCGCGATCGCCTGCTGGAGGTGTGCGATCGCATCCGCCCCGATGTGCTGATGGTAGAGCTGTTCCCCTTCGGACGGCGCAAGTTTTCGCCCGAGCTGATTCCCTTGATTGAGCGAGCGCGGGCGATGGGCACCAAGGTGGTGTCGAGCCTGCGGGACATCGTGGTTACCAAGCAAGATCAGGAGCGCCACGAGGCCAAGGTCTGCAAGCTGATGAATCGCTACTTCGACCAACTGCTGATTCATGGCGATCCGCAGTTCATGCCGCTGGAGCGCAGCTTTTCCCGGGTGGCCGACCTGGATTGCCCAGTCCACTACACCGGCTATGTGGTGCAAGATAATCCGCAACCTACGACCAAGAGGACGAATGCCACGTCGATTTCTCCGCAGCCGTTGATTCTCGTCAGCGTCGGGGGCGGACGCTTCGGCCACGAGCTGCTTGATTGCGTGGCGGTCGCAGCAGGACACCTAGAACAGCAGATTCCCCATCAGATTCAGATGTTTACCGGGCCGTTTTCGCCCGACTCAGTGGTGCAGCGGATGCAGGCGATCGCCCGCCAACGCCCCAACCTGTCGGTGGAGCGCTACACCCCCAACCTGCTGGATTACATGAGTCGCGCCGATCTATCCATCAGCATGGCAGGCTACAACACCACCATGAATGTGCTGACAACAGGGGTGCGATCGATGTTGTTGCCGTTTCAGGGCAACGACGACCAGGAGCAAAGCATCCGCTCGGAACGGCTAGAGGAACTGGGGATTGTGTCGGTGATTCGCCCCGATGATTTGAACCCCGAACGTTTTGCCCAGCGCGTTGTTGACATGCTGGCACAAACCCCCTCGTCGATGACCTTTGACCTCAACGGGGTAGCAAATACGGCGACCTATGTCCGCGACCTCTGTGCCGGACAACGGCCACTATCCCAAAAAGTGATTCCCCCAATGTCTGTTGTGTAGGTTGGGCAGAGCGGCATGAAACCCAAACGTGGCAAGGGTTTCGTTGGGTTTCACCTGCGCTCAACCCAACCGACAAGTTTGATTGTCTCGTGCATTTATTCCAGCCATTCATTATCCCAACCTATTACTCCCCCAGGAGACATTCATCATGGCTATGACTCAGACATCTAAGCGTATTTGCATCACCACGTTGGAATATCCCCCGGATATTGGCGGCGTAGGGACGTCGGTCTATCGCATTGCCCACATGCTGAAAGCGTCGGGTTATGAAGTGCATGTCGCCGTTTTCCACTCCAAGCACCGCAAGGAAAATGACGGCACCGTCCGCACGGGCTATCGCACGGTTGAAGATGATGGCATTTTTGTCCATCGGATTCGGTCGGCGGTGCGTTCGGAAACCCTGGCGGTGCAGGATTACCTGAGCGAAGTCTATGCCCAGGTGCGATCGCTCCATCTCACTTATCAGTTCGATGCCTTTCATGCCTTTTTCTTGAATGAAACAGGGTTCCTCACCACGTTGATGGCACGGGAATATGGCGTGCCCGTGATCAACAGCATCCGGGGCAACGACCTGCACAAGCACATCTTCAACCCCAAGCAGCATGGACAAATCGCCTGGACCCTGGAGCATTCGGACTGGGTGACGTGCGTCAACCGCGACCTCCAGCGTCGAGCCAATGTGCTCGTGCCGGGACTGGAGCATCGTTCGAATTCCTTCTGGAACTCCATCATCCCCATCGACTTTGACGAGGTTCCTGTTCCACCGATGATTCAAACGCTGCGCCAGCGAGATGACACAGGCCTGATTGTCGGTTCACTGGGTCGTTTTCGCGATAAGAAGGGCATCGACTTTCTGATCGATGCGTGCGCGTCAGTGCAACACGACCTGCCTGTGACGCTGCTGCTGGTGGGCGACTTTGCCGACAAAGAGAAAGACTATTGGGATGACCTCATCCAAACCAGTGGCTTTAGCGATCGCATCCATGTCACGGGCATGATGCCCCGCGAAGAAGCGCTCACCTATCTCCCCCATTTGGATGTGTTCGCCATTCCTTCCATCCATGATGGGTGCCCCAACGCCATGCTCGAAGCCATGTTGGCCGGATGCGCGGTGATTGGCACGGACGTGGATGCCATTGGTGAAATTCTCACCGATCGCCACGATGCGATGGTGGTGCCACCCAGCTCCAGCAAGGTGATCGCTAAGGCGCTGCGCACCCTGGCCGCCTCCCCGGAACTCCGCCAGCGGCTCGGCCAAGCGGCTCGTGAGACGGTGTTGACCCAACTGGCTCCTGCCGTTGAGCAAGCGAACTGGGCCAAGGTTTATCAAAACGTGCTGCAAGACGATCCCATGCCCATGATGGCGATCGCCTAACGTGTTGTTCCCTTTGGTGTCCTGACTTGGGGCATTGTCTAACCTCTGTGCCGACCCTGCCCCGCCCCTCCTTGTTTTTCCCATCTAGGACTTATGCAGAAACAGCGTAATCCTGAGTGAAATCGTTGATTTTGTGGCCGCGATTCGGTCACAAAATCAACAAAACACGTAAGTTCCATCTTTGATTGATTAGGAGATGTAATCATGACGTTTTCCTCACAACCCCTTATCACCATTGTTGTCGCACCCCGCGAACGGTTTAGTTACGCCCGCCAATCGCTCGAAAGTATTTTTGCTGAGACCTCCATTCCGTTTGAGATGGTGTATGTGGATGGCGGTTCCCCGGCTGGGGTTCGGAAGTACCTGCAACAGCAGGCTCAAGCGCGTGGGTTTAAGCTGATTCGCACGGAACATTACCTGTCGCCTAACGAAGCCCGCAACATTGGGCTGAAGCATGTGAAAACGCCCTATGTGCTGTTTATCGACAATGATGTGGACGTGACACCGGGATGGCTCACCTGGTTGTTTAGCTGTGCGGAGGAAACCCAGGCCACGGTGGTTTGCCCGCTCACCTGCATCGGCCAGCCGTTGCACCAAAAAATCCACCTGGCGGGCGGTGAAGCCCGCATTGTCCTGGAAGTGGAGGGCAACCAGTCGCGCCGCAAAGTTCATGAAAAGCATTACTTTGTGAATCGTCCGGTAGAAGCGGTGCGAGACCAGCTCCAGCGACGGGCTTGCGAGTTCGCCGAATTCCACTGCATGCTTGTGCGCACCGAGATTTTCGAGCGAATTGGGCCGTTGGATAAAAAGCTGCTCAGCACTCGGGAACATATCGACTTTTGCCTCAACGTTACCCAGGCGGGCGGAACGATTTACTGTGAGCCGGAGTCGGTGGTGACCTATGTGCCCGATATTTTGTATCGCTGGTCTGACCTGTCCTACTTCATGCTGCGCTGGAGCGACGAGTGGGAACGCAAGAGCCTGAAGCATTTCCGCAAGAAATGGAACTTGGATAAGGACAAGTACTTTAAGAAGCGCTATCGCCGTCTGGGGCATCGTCGCCACCATGCCTTCCTGCGTCCCTTGGTGCGGAAGTTTACCTTTGGTCGCGCGATTCCCAAGCTAGAAAGGTTGGCGATCGCCCTCGAACGCAAGTTCAACGATTGGCTGGTCGCCTCCTACAAGCGCCGCATTGCCGATCACCCTGAGATCCGCTCCCAGATGACCATGTCAGTGTCACCAGCAACGGCCTCAAGTGATGCGATCGACGATACAGCGATGATTTCCAATCCTCGCTAATTCGCCATCTGTACTCTCCCCGACGGTTATTAAACCTCCAAACCCTATGCCGCGTCCTAAATCCTTGAAATCAACGATTCCGGGTATCGGGCGAATTCTGCGGCACTTTATGCCGCAGATCGCCAAGGAGAAACACCTTTTGGTGCTCTCGTTGCTGGCGCTGGTGGCCGAAACGGCCATGCGGTTGCTGGAGCCCTGGCCACTCAAGTTCATATTTGACCGGGTCATTCTCCCTGGTTTCAATGTGCATAGTCTCGGCATTGAAACCCTCGAAGGCTGGAGTCCAACGGCAGTGCTGACGCTGTTGGCGCTATCCCTGGTGGCGATAGCTGCCCTTCGAGGGGCGGCTGCCTACGGCAGCACCGTGGGCATGGCGATCGCTGCAACCCGCATTATGGCTGACATTCGCGGCCGCCTCTACAGCCATATCCAACGACTTTCGCTCTCCTTTCACACCAAAGCCAAAAGCGGCGACCTGATTACCCGTGTGACCTACGACATCGAGCGGCTGCGGGAGGTAACGGTGGTCGCAGCCCTGCCGTTGCTCACAAACACCTTTACCCTGGTGGGCATGCTCGTTGTCATGTTTGTCCTCAATGTGGAACTGGCGCTAATTGCGGTGATGGTGCTGCCCCTGTTTGCGCTTTCGACGATGAAGATGTCCACCAAAATTCAAAAGGTCGCCCGCCGTCAGCGCAAACGGGAAGGGGCGATGGCCGCCTCGGCAGCCGAGGCGATCGCCGCTATCAAAGTCGTTCAGGCGTTGGGACTGCAAGACATGCTGGAAAACAGCTTTGCCTCCCACAACAAGAAAAGCCTAGAGGAAAGTGCGGAGGCGCAAAAGCTACGCGCGGGGCAAGAACGACTGGTGGAAGTGTTGGTGGCGATCGCCACCTCCCTCGTCCTGTGGCGGGGGGTGCAGCTTACCCTGCAAGGAAGCGTGACACCCGGCGACTTGCTGGTCTTCATCACCTATCTCAAAGTCGCGTTTAAGCCCATGCGACAGCTCGCCAAGTATACCGGGCAAATCGCCAAGGCAACCGCTTCAGGGGAGCGGGTGATCGATATTCTCGACACTGTGCCCGAGGTGCGTAACCTGCGGGGGGCGATGGACGCACTGCCCTTTCAAGGCGATATTCAGTTTGATCGGGTGTCCTTTGGCTATGGTGAAGAGTCAGGTATCCTGAACACCATCAGTTTCGCCATCAAGCCCGGACAGCGGATCGCGCTGGTTGGCCCATCTGGGGGTGGCAAGTCAACTCTGGTGAGTTTGCTGATGCGATTTTATGATCCCACAGCGGGCAGCATCCGCATCGACGGGAATGACATCAGAGCCTATACCCTCGACTCGCTGCGGAATCAGATCAGCATCGTGCTGCAAGAGAGCATCCTATTTGCCACCTCTGTGCGCGACAACATTGCCTATGGTTTGGCAGGGGCGACAGATGAGGCGATCGAAGCGGCGGCGCGTCTGGCCAATGCCCACGACTTCATCATGGCGCTACCGCAGGGATATGACACGGTTTTGAGCGAGCGGGGAAATACTCTGTCGGGGGGACAGCGCCAGCGGATTGCGATCGCCCGTGCGGCCATTCGCAATGCCCCGATCATCATTCTCGATGAACCCACCACGGGTCTCGACAACGAGAGCGATCGCCTAGTGAGCGATGCCCTCGATCGCCTGACCCAGAACAAAACTACTCTGCTCATTTCCCATGATTTGCGATCGGCTGAAACCGCCGATGAGATTTTCTACCTGGAGCAAGGTTCGATTTTGGAGCGAGGCAGCCACTCAGCCTTGATGCGGCGCAACGAGAAATATGCGCGGCTTTACTCTCTCCAATCTTCTCCCCAACCTGCTTCAGAGTCCTCTAGCTCTGTGACCCCTTCCTCCTATGCGTTTATCCCCTAACCTCACTCGCCTTATTCTGGTGCGCCATGGACGCAGCACCCTCAATGACCAGCAGCGCTATCAGGGCAGCAGCGACGAAGCCGTTCTCAACGATCGGGGATGGTTTCAGGCTAAGCAAATTGGCGAATGGCTGCCTCTATCCTCCCTGAATGCGGTCTATGTCAGTCCGCTCAGACGCGCCCAGCAAACCGTTGAAGGTATTTTTGCGGAACAACAGTCTCCCAGCGCTCTGGCAGAATTGACCGCTCCGGTTGCCATCGGTGTGCGACAACGGAACTCCGCTACTCTGACAGCATTACGGCGGTTGTACGAAACTCCAGTTACCTCTCAGACCAGCCTCGATCGCCTGCTGCACACCAGCCCCTTGCTGCGAGAAATCGATCTGCCCGAGTGGCAGGGATTGCCCTACGCGGAGGTGAAGCAACAGTACGCCAACGACTATCGCTGCTGGAAAAAGCAACCCCACGCATTTCAGCAAGGGAGCATCTATCCAGTGAGCGACCTGTATGGGCGATCGCAAGCCTTCCTCAGAACCGTCGTGCCGAAGCATCGGGGACAAACGGTGCTCGTTGTCAGCCATGGGGGAACCAACCACGCCCTCATCAGCACCGCCTTGGGCTTACCCCCGCAAACCCACCATTGTTTGCAACAATCCAACGGCGGCATCAGCATTCTGGATTACGACCATTTGCAACAACGGTTTGCGCTTCAGAGTTTGAATGCAACCCAGCACTTGGGAGAAAGTTTGCCGAAGCTCAAGGAAGGGAAGCGTGGCGTCCGGCTGCTGCTGGTTCCCGTAGAGGAGGGAGCAGACGATGACAAGACCGTTACACCGCTTGCATCCCTGGGGCTGGGCTTCTGTCTGGCACAGAATCACCCATCGATTCAGACCGCCACCCAACCGCTGCTGCAAGAGGAACCTGCGCTGCTGCAAACCCAGATGCTGCCAACGGACTGGCTCGCGGCCTGTCACACCGTGCTGACCCAACACCAAAATGTCGACAATTTGCTGACCGGGCTGGCGATCGCCAGCCCCAGGCTAATCCAGCAGTTGATTGCCCAGGCGATCGCCCCGTCCCACTCCCCTGTCCTCAACCTGAAACCAGGAACCCTCAGTGTGATTCACTCTCCCACCGATCATCGCCCCATCCTACAGGCGATGAATATCAACCTGGCCATGCACCCTAGTGCCGCCTAAGGACTCTAAGTCACTAACCTCCGGCTAAGCCGGAGGTTAGTGACTTATTCGCGATCCAAAGCGGGTGTTTGAAATTTAGGAGTCTTCTATGCAACGCATTCTTGTTACCGGAGCTGCCGGATTCATTGGCTACCATGTCAGCCACGCTCTGCTTCAGCAAGGGCACACCGTCATTGGCATGGATAACCTCAACGACTACTACAGTGTGCAACTTAAGCGCGATCGCCTCGCCCAGCTTCAGCCCCAGCCCAATTTCACCTTTCATAAAACGGATCTGGCGAATCGGGCACATATGGAATGGCTATTTACCCACTATCAACCCGAGATTGTGGTTCACCTGGCGGCTCAAGCGGGCGTTCGCTATTCCCTGCTCAATCCCCATGCCTACATGGACAGCAACTTGGTCGGATTCCTCCATATTTTGGAAGGATGTCGCCGCTGTGGGGTGGAGCATCTGGTTTATGCCTCCTCTAGCTCGGTGTACGGGGCAAACCAAACGCAACCCTTCTCGACGCAGCACAACGTCGATCATCCCCTCAGCCTCTACGCCGCCACCAAAAAGGCCAATGAGCTGATGGCGCATACCTACAGCCACCTTTACGGGATTCCCTGTACCGGGCTGCGATTTTTCACGGTGTATGGGCCTTGGGGGCGTCCCGATATGGCGACCTACACGTTTACCGATGCCATCCTGTCGGGGCGTCCGATTGATGTCTACAACAATGGCAAGATGCGGCGCGACTTTACCTACATCGACGACATTGTAGATGGAATTCTCCGCCTACTCCCCCATGTCCCGCAGCCGAACACTGCTGACCCTGATTGGACGACAGCCCCCAGTACCAGCCAAGCGCCCTTCCGTATTTACAACATCGGCAACAACCAACCTGTCGATTTGCTCCACTTTATCGAAACCCTCGAAGGCTGTCTGGGACGCTCAGCCAAGAAGAACTTGATGCCCTTGCAACCCGGTGATGTACTGGAAACCTATGCCGATATCGACAGCTTGACCGAGGCGGTTGGGTTCCAACCCAAAACTTCCATCGAAGAAGGACTGCAACGGTTTGTGGATTGGTATCTGAGCTATCACAATACGGAACGGGCGATCGCCAGCTAAAGCGATTTCTCCAAAAGCATATACCCGCTGGCTTCGGCTTCGCTCAGCCAGCGAGTCATTGTGTGTCCTGAGTGCCGTCGAACGATTTCCGATTTTGGATGAGTTCGTCGAGGAGCCAGCCGCGTTCAGTATCTGTCGGGAATTTGTGCAGTGATGATGATCACCGTGTCAGTACTGGCGAATCACTAGAAAACTCGCATCCAGACTAAGCTCGGGGTCGTATTACTGGTGAATCGACACTGAGGCAGACCTCACACACACCACGCCTCAGTTCTTACACACCTCACACACAAAAAGGACACACATCATGAACGTTGCAACCACGGCTCTCTCCCTCGTTATCGCGACCACTGCTTTTGCTCCCGTCGCTGAAGCTACTGAAATGACAAAGACCGAACTGTCTCCCTTCCAAACTTTCGTTAGCTCCGTCGATAACCAACTCGAAAGCCTGGTTGACCGGGGCAACTAAGCATCACGTTCCTTTAATTCCACCTTAGTCATACGCATTTTCCTCAAACTAGAACTCAGATACTACTCTGAGTCCTAGTTTTTTGTGGGATGTCTGATGAGATACCAGGGGTCTACATCAGGTGAAATTGGCTTTGCTCTTAGACAAAGTCGACTGCGCTGATGTCACCGACGTTGGTGTTTTGTAACAGCAGCAAGCGTTCACTTCCCTGAGCAATCAACACGTCATTGTTGCGTTGCCAAATCGAAAGTTGTCCGAATCGGATACCTCCCAGAACAATGCGGTCTTGCCCATCAGTAAAGTCGGTAACGCGATCGAACCCTTGACCGGAGCGGATGACAATGCGATCGCGCCCCGCACCTGTCACAATCAAGTCGTTGCCCAGTTCTCCGGCGATGCGATCGTTACCACTACCACCGCGAAGCACATCGCGGTCAGCACCGCCGCGCAGCACGTCATTGCCGTCTTGACCGTTGATGCGATCGCGGCCTGCGCCACCAAACTGGCGGTCATTTCCTGCGCCGCCATTAAGCACATCGTTCCCCAAATTGCCTCGCATTAAGTCGTTGCCGCCCTGTCCGCTGAGGCGATCATTCCCGGCTCCACCAATCAGCGTGTCAGCGTCGCTGCCGCCGAGCAGGGTATCGACTCCATCGCCCCCGACTAGGCGATCGCTGCCCGCATTGCCGACGAGGCGATCGCCCCCCACTCCACCAAGCATTCGGTCGTTGTCCGCTCCACCAATCAGGGTGTCGTTTCCGCTAGCTCCAATCAGGCGGTCATTGCCTGCGCCCCCAAGTAGTTGGTCGTTTCCGGCTTCGCCTGCGAGGCGATCGTTGCCGCCGAGGCCGCGCACAATGTCGTTGCCTGCCAGAGCAAAGGCCACATCGCGTCTCTCGGTACCTGTGAAGTCGTCATCGAAGGGTGTAAATCTGAAGGCTGTATCAACCGTGAAGATCACTGGCTCTGAGGGCGCACTGACATTGCCATTAGCATCGACAGCACGGAAGGTAATGCTATATTCCCCCGCAGCTAAGGGGTTCTCTGGGGTAAAGCTCCAGTTGCCATTGCCATCTACAGTAGTTGTTCCTAGGACGGTGGTGCCGCTCAGCACCTCTATGGTGGTGCCCGGTGTTCCAGCACCAGTGAAGGTGGGCTGATTGGTGCCCGTAGGTGGCTCCGTATCTACGCTGGGGGGTGTGGGCAATACATCATCATCGGCAATGGTGATGGTTGCGTTGCTGGCATTGGCATCCAGCTCATAGTTGGCGGTCGCGGTCAATTCCACCGTGACGGTTTCAGATCCTTCCACCCGATTGTCGTTGATGGGGGTGACGGTGACGGTAGCCGAAGCTTGTCCGGCGGGAATTTCGACGGTGCCCGTAAGAGGAACATAATCGCTGCCGCTGGTAGCCGTCGAGGTCATCGCCACGGTGTAGGTGACCGTGAGGGTGTTGGTGGTGTTGCCCGTGCGAGTGATAGTGAAGATGCCGAGGTCGGTGCCTGCTTCGGCGGCATTCGCATCGGTTGCTGCAATGTTGACTTGGGGCAACGAACTGCGCCCGAAGACAACATAACTCTCCCCTGCATAAGAGCTGCCATTGGGGCCAGCATAAACTGCGCCGATGATGAGGTCATCAATACCATCCCCATTGATATCCCCGGCTCCACTTACCGAAATACCAGAGCGATCGCCCCCATTAATGCCATTGAGAACAAAGCCATTGCTTCCATCCAGGTCAGCCAGATTCACACTGGCAGCAAAGTCTTGAGCACGGCCAAATACCACATAGCTTTCTCCAGAAGATTCACCATTGGAGTCGGCATAGGCTGCCCCGATGATAAGGTCATCAATGCCATCCCCATTAACGTCTCCGGCTCCGCTCACCGAAACGCCGGAGCGATCGCCTTCATCAATGCCGTTGATAACAAAGCCATTGCTCCCATCGAGGTCGGAGAGATTCAGAGGGGCAACAAAACCCTGGTCGCTGCCAAATACCACATAGCTTTCCCCAGAGTCGTTGCCAGTGGGGTCAGCTGCGGCCGCGCCGATGATGAGGTCATTAATGCCATCGCCATTGATATCCCCGGCTGCGCTCACCGAAATACCAGAGCGATCGCCCTCATCAATGCCATTAATAACAAAGCCATTGCTCCCATCCAAGTCAGAGAGATTCAGGCGATTGGTAAAACTCTGGTTGCTGCCAAACACCACATAGCTTTGCCCGGAGCGATCGCCATTGGGGTCGGCACCATTTGCACCCATGATCAGATCATCGATACCATCCCCATTAATATCCCCCGCACCGCTTACTGAAACACCAGAGTAGTCATAAGCAGCAATGCCGCTGAGGACGAAGCCATTGCTCCCATCTAGGTCAGAGAGATTGAGGCGGTTGGCAAAGCCCTGGTCGCTACCAAACACCACGTAACTTTCCCCAGAGTCGTTGCCATTGGGGTCGGCATAAGCAGCACCGATAATGAGATCATCAATTCCGTCACCATTGATATCCCCTGCCCCACTGACTGAAACGCCAGAGTAGTCATAGGCAGCAATACCGTTGAGGACAAAGCCATTGTTGCCGTCAAGGTCAGAGAGATTTAGGCTGGCGGCAAAGCCCTGAGCGCTGCCGAATACGACATAACTCTCCCCAGCATAAGAACGACTATTGGGGTCGGCAGAGTATGCACCGATGATGAGGTCGTCGAGGCCGTCGCCATTGATATCTCCCGCTCCGCTCACCGACACGCCAGAGTAGTCGAACGGAGCAATGCCATTGAGAACAAAACCATTGCTGCCGTCGAGGTCGGAAAGATTCAGGCTTGTGGTAAAGTCCTGGTCGCTGCCAAACACCACATAGCTTTCTCCAGCAGAAGAACCGCCATTGGGGTCGGCACCATAGGCGCCGATGATGAGGTCATCAAAACCATCCCCGTTGATATCCCCCGCATTGCTCACCGATACACCAGAGCGGTCAGACACATCAATGCCATTGATAACAAAACCGTTGCTACCGTTGAGGTCGGAGAGGTTGAATTGTGCTGGGAACGTCATGAAAAATCCTTGATGGCTGGGAGTGGTGGTTGCTGCAAAGCCGTGATGGGGCGATCGCCCCCCTGCCTTGCCTAACCATGACTACGCAGCAGGCAGAAAAATCGGAGCCTTGGCATTACCAAACACTATCGACAAATTGCCCGGAGTTGTAGCCGTTCCAACAGCGATCGCCGTAGATTCACGGAAGCATGAACCTAGCGTTAAGTTCATGCAAGGAAGTGATTGGGCGATCGCCAAACTCTCAGCGCTTCAAAACATTGGAAACCTTCGAGAGGGCTTCACTTTTAAGCAAAGTCGACTTCGTTGATTTGGCCAATCCGCGTGTTTTGTAACAGCAGCAAGCGTTCATTCCCTCGGGAAATCAGCACGTCATTGTTGCGTTGCTGAATCGAGAGCTGTCCGAAGTTAATGCCACCCAGGACAATGCGGTCTTGTCCGTCAGTAAAGTCGGTGACGCGATCGAACCCGTGACCGGGGCGGATGACAATGCGATCGCGTCCTGCTCCAGTTTCAATCAAATCATTGCCTAGCTCCCCAATCAGGCGATCGTTGCCACTGCCACCGAGTAGTACATCTCGACCAGCGCCGCCACGTAGCACGTCATCGCCGCCCTGGCCGTTGAGCTGGTCATTGCCTGCCCCACCAAACTGACGGTCATTGCCTGTGCCGCCATTGAGCACATCGACACCGAGGTTGCCGCGCATCAGGTCGTTTCCGCTTTGGCCAATGAGGCGATCGTTGCCAGTTCTACCAACTAGAGTGTCGGCGCCGTTGCCACCAAGCAGGGTATCGAACCCCGCACCACCAATGAGGCGATCGTTACCGCCACCACCACTGACCCGGTCGTTGCCAGCCAAAGCGAAGATAACATCACGCCCATCCGTTCCGAACAAAACATCATCACCTGGAGTTGGTGTTTGCCGACCAAACACAACATAGCTCTCTCCAGCATAAGAGTTGCCATTGGGGTCAGCACCGACTGCACCGATGATGAGGTCATCAATGCCATCGCCATTGATATCCCCTGCTCCGCTCACCGAACGACCAGATAAGTCCTCTGCATCAATGCCGTTGAGGACAAAACCATTGTTCCCATCGAGGTTAGCTAGATTCAGGCGGGAGGCAAAGCCCTGGTTGCTGCCAAACACGACA
>JBCBSL010000047.1:0-20928 GCA_039819145.1 Cyanobacteria bacterium J06638_22 | reverse complement strand
CTCTGCCAGCCCATCTATTTACTGTTCTTCCTTGTCATTCTTGTTCTCCCATTCATTGCGCTCGAGGATGCTGTCACCATGGCCCAGGCTACTATTAATGCTCCAGTCAAGCTGTATTCTGTTAGGAAGGGGAATTCCTATCCCTTGGGGGCAACCGTAAAACCCAACGGTGTTAATTTCTCCTTATTTTCGGAAGCCGCCACTGGCGTCGAATTACTTTTGTTCGACAGCCATAGCGATTTGGAACCCTTCCAAGTCGTTCAACTGGATCCCACTGTTAACAAAACCTTTCACTTCTGGCATGTCTTTGTGGAAGATTTGCCTGCCGGAACCCACTACGCTTATCGCGTCGATGGGCCGTACAGTCCCAGCGCGGGCTATCGCTTCGATCGCGATAAAGTACTGCTCGATCCCTATTCCAAAGGCAACAACAAAACCCTTTGGAATAGGGGGGATGCCTGCCGACCCGGGGATAACCTCACCAGCTCGATGCGCTGTGTCGTCATCGATATCGAGGATTACGACTGGGAAGGCGATCGCCCCCTGGGCCGACCCATGAACGAAACCATCGTCTACGAAATGCATGTCGGTGGGTTCACCAAATCCCCCACCTCCGGCGTCAAACATCCCGGAACCTTTGCAGGGGTCATTGAAAAAATTCCCTATCTCCAGGAGCTCGGAGTTACTGCCGTCGAACTCCTCCCCATCTTTGAATTCGACGACACCGAAGTTCTGCGAGTGGTGGATGGCAAGCCCCTGACCAACTACTGGGGCTACAGCACCATGAGCTACTTTGCCCCCCATCCCAGCTATTGCGTCAATCCCGAAATCGGCGATCACGTACGAGAATTTCGGGACATGGTGAAAGCCCTTCACCAAGCCGGAATCGAAGTCATTCTAGACGTTGTCTTCAACCATACTGACGAAGGTAACCATCAAGGCCCCGTTTTTTCCTTCAAAGGGTTGGACAATCGGATTTACTACTATTTATCTCCTGACGATCGACGGTACTACTACGACTACACGGGCTGCGGCAATACCTTTAACTGCAACCACCCAGTTGGGGAAATGTTCATCCTGGATTGTCTGCGCTATTGGGTGCAGGAAATGCATGTGGATGGCTTCCGCTTCGATGAAGGCTCGGTACTCTCTCGTGGCGAAGATGGTGCCCCCCTCGAACATCCACCTGTGGTTTGGGCGATCGAGCTCGATCACGTGCTGGCCAACACCAAGGTGATTGCGGAAGCATGGGATGCTGCCGGACTCTATCAAATTGGTTACTTCCCCGGTTATCGTTGGGCGGAATGGAACGGCAAGTATCGGGATACCATCCGGCGCTTTGTGAAAGGCGATCCGGGGATTGTGGGGGAGGTCGCCAACCGCATTACGGGCAGTGCCGACCTTTACCAATGGCGTCAGCATTCTCCGATCAACAGTGTTAACTTCATCGTTGCTCACGATGGATTTACCCTCTACGACCTGGTTGCCTACAACAGCAAGCACAACGAAGCGAACGGCGAAGGCAACCGCGACGGCATAGACAACAACCTCAGCTGGAATTGCGGTGCGGAAGGAGAAACCGATGACAACTGGGTTAACGATCTCCGCCAGCGGCAACTGAAGAACTTTGCCGTTCTCCTGTTGGTCTCCCAAGGGGTACCCATGATGGTGATGGGGGACGAAATCTGTCGCTCCCAACAGGGCAACAACAACACCTACTGCCAAGACAATGCACTCAATTGGTTGGACTGGAGCTTGGTTGAGAAGAATCGAGACATGTTCCGTTTTTGGAAGACCGCCATTGCTCGCCGCAGGCATTTCAAAGAACTTGTGAGGCCCCGTTACTTTACAGGAGCCGTCAACGAACGGGGGGTGGCTGATATTGCCTGGCATGGCCCCAAACTGAACCAGCCGGGCTGGAACGATCCGGAATCGCGCACCCTGGCGTTCACCTTGGGGGGCTTCGACGGCGATCCTGACGTGCACATCATGATGAATATGCATTGGGATAGCGTCGAGTTCCAATTACCCAATATCGCCGGGTGTCGATGGTATCGCTCCCTTGATACCGCCTTACCCTCGCCGCACGACATTACGTTGGTGGGCCAAGAGGAACCCCTTGACGTGTCGAGCTACCTGCTCACAGCTCGCAGTATTGTCATCCTCGATTCTCGCTCCATTTAATCCTTTACTGTCTCTAACCGTCCTGCCGAACGATCAGACAACTGTGCGGCTCGCGCGATCGCCCCGATCGCCAGCCCGTCAACCCTGTCCTTCATGTAATGCGACTCTACAATCATGGCTAATTCTCTCGACTTTACCTTCTCGGATCTGATTGCCGGTTACATCACCCACGTTACTTATCCAGACCAGTTCGATGCTCAAGGGGCGATCGGCCTGCGCACCTCCGACGGTCGCGAATACGACGTTAAGATCACCTACGCTTGCTATGCCGAGCTAGTACGCAACCTGGCGGAACCCTTTAATGTCGCTCCGGACATTAAAGATATCCTCGTCGAGGGGCGGTTTATTCATGCCTACGGCATCTTTTATCCCGAGTCTTCGGGACTCAAGTTCGAGGCCAAACACCTGGTGCTGTTCGGTCGCACAAAAGATCACCTACGGTTTGAGGAACAGGACTGGTGGATTCGTCAGATCCAGCAACTGCTGAATTTTTATCTCGAAGCTCAGTTTGGGGTGCAGGAAGGGGAGGCGATCGACTTTCGCAACTTCCGCACGGACATCAGTGCCGAGGGAGAAAAACTCGACGGCCAACAGAATCTCGACACCATTTCCCGACTCATCTACGGTTTCGCGACGGCTTACATGATTACTGGCGACGAACGCGCGTTGGAAGCCGCGGTCAAAGGGACGGAATACATGCAGCGGCATTTCCGCTCTCGCAACTCCAGCGAAGGGATCTGCTACTGGTACAGCCAGATCAATATTCGTCCCGATGGCACCACTCGCAAATACATTGGATCTCAAGCGGGAGGGGAAGAAGGGGGCAATGCCATGCCGTGCTACGAACAAATCTACGCGCTGGCTGGCCCTACCCAAACCTTTCGTCTGACGGGTAATCGGGATGTCTTGAAGGATATCCAAGATACGATTTCCTTCCTCAATCGCTACTACAAAGATCCCACCCCTAAAGGGGGCTATTACTCCCATATCGATCCCATTACCCTCTCTCCCCATGCCGACTCCCTGGGTATTAACAAGGAACGCAAAAACTGGAACTCCGTCGGCGACCATGCCCCGGCTTATCTAATCAACCTCTGGCTAGCCACCGAAAAGCAGGAGTATGCTGACTTCCTCGAATATTGTTTCGACCTAATCTGCAAGCACTTCCCCGACTATGGTTACAGTCCGTTCATGAACGAGAAGTTCTACGACGATTGGAGCCACGATCTCAATTGGGGCATCCACCAAGCCCGCTGCGTTGTGGGTCACAACCTGAAAGTGGCCTGGAACCTTACCCGCATGCAGAGCCTCAGGCCAAAAGATAGCTACAAGACCTTTGCCCACAGAATCGCCGAGATCATCCCCGCTGCTGGCTGCGACAACCAACGGGGCGGCTGGTACGACATGATGGAACGCACGCTCAAACAAGGGGAAGAGTTCTACCGCCTGGTTTGGCACGATCGCAAAGCTTGGTGGCAGCAGGAACAGGGTATTCTGGCTTACTACATCATGGCGGGGGTCTACAACGACAACCCCAACTATTTGCGATATGCCCGCGAGGGTTCCGCCTTCTACAATGCTTGGTTCCTAGACTACGAAGCGGGCGGAGTGTACTTCAATGTTTTGGCCAACGGTCAACCTTACGCGTTGGGTAGCGAGCGGGATAAAGGCAGCCACTCAATGGCAGGCTATCATTCTTTCGAACTTTGCTTCCTCTCAGCTATTTATACCAACCTGCTGATTAACAAAGAGCCGATGGACTTCTTCTTCAGCCCCGAGCCAGGGGCATGGGAAGACAATATCCTGCGGGTGGCTCCCGATATCTTACCGCCAGGTAGCATCCGACTGACAGAGGTATGGATCAATGGCCATGTCCACACCGATTTCGATAGCGAAGCCTTGACCGTCAACCTACCAACCGATTTGAAGGAGATGAAAGTGCGATGCCGCATTACCCCCAGCGGCATCGCATTCGATTCCGATTTGCTGTCTTACGAGAACGGCGTTGCCACGCTGGCGCTGGAGGGTAACCTCGACAGCAGCAGTCTGAAGTATCTCCGTGAAGAGGTGGAGAAACTGCACAATCTCAGCGGTCTCGTCCTGGACGGCACGAATTTGCAATCGATCTCTACCGAAGGCCTCAACTATCTCATCTTTACGAAGCAAGCCTATGGTGAGCTATTTAGCATTACGATGCGCAATCTCCAACCCTCCGTCAAACAAGCGCTGGTGGAGAGCGAGCTGATTGAGGAGTTTACGGTGGTTTGAGTCCACATCAAATACTCTGGTGATTTCGGATGACGCGTCATTCAGACAAGTCATTCAATTGACCACTACAGCATTCGAGTTGTGCAATTGCCAAACCCCTTCGCTTTTCTGGAGCAAAGGGGTTTGGCAATTGACATCGTTATTGCACTTTACAGGGTTTACGCAAGTTGATGATTGTTGGGGCGCAGTGCACCCCAACAATCATCAACCTGCTTTGGCTTTTCGTACCAAATGCGTAAGTCCTATAGCCTTACACATTGAGATCAGAGCCAATCATTTTTTGAAAGCCTTGCTCTGCAAGGCTTTCAAAAAATGATTGGCTCTACTTGAGCACGTAGGGCTATATTAAATTCTCCAGCGATGGGACACCCGATCTAACAAGTTCAGGATCCTATCTTCGAAAATAAACAGCACGGGAATGACGGCTAGCGACCAACGATTGGATCCCGGTAGGGCAAAGGCCAAAAACAGCGCAATCACTAGCAGGGCGGTGGCAATTTGGCGAGCGCGATGAATCTTGAGCACATTTTCGTACTCGTGTTCGTAATGCAGTCGGTCACGTCGCGCCACCGCTAAGGCCGCATGGATCGATAAATCGGCTAGCAAACAAATTCCCACAAAGAACAGATCGACAAACGCTTCGTGATTCAGGGTCAGAATCGACGTCACTTGTCCCCCCAACTTGTAGAGCAGATTGGCGGAAAACGGGATCAAGCAAACCATCATCAAGGTGAATCCGTGCAGCAAGAAGGTCGACCGAGTGTGGCGGACAAACAGATCGTTAATGCGCCGTTGGTTGTACCAGAAGGAAAACAGAATGACAAATGACAAGGCAAAATCGGCGATCGCCCCCGAAATCTGATTAATTGTCTGGTGCAGTTGTTGATCGGTTTCCGGTACCGGCAGTTCTAACACCAGGATCGTCATGGCGATCGCATAAACGGCATCGATCAGTGCCCCAAGCTTTTCCTTATCCATTCGCTCCTCCAATAACTCTTCATTGTTGCGATCGCGAGCCATACTAAAGTACGGAGCCTCCATTTTCTGTAGATGGGCTATGCTTTGCTAACCCACACAGGGGTTGGTTTATTGCCTTCGGCAAAGCTGCACTAACGCACCTCAACCACACCCTACTTAGTCGTCCTTGAAAAACCCCAATAACGAGGGAGTTTTTCAGGGACGACGACTCAGAGCCTGTTTAATGACGGCTACCGACTGAGTACATCGCAAAGATAATTTCGAAAGTCGTTCAAACGTCGTTCATTGGAAGATGTACCCTACCTTGAGTCATTGTCAGGTAGAAGACATTCCTCTAATGAGCGGACTTATTTAGTATTCCCTATTATTCTCGCTTTTCACTTTGAGCGTGCCACAATACTCAGCCATGGGCTGAGAACGCCTCATATTAAACAACCGTAAAACCCAACTATCGTTTGCGTCCGCTGCACTGTAGCGGGCGCAAACGATAGTTGGGTTTTACGGTTGTTTAACCGGATTTGGTATTGACGCATTTAGGACGAAACCCCAAAGTAGGTTGATGACTTTTGGAGCACTCTATACCCCAAAAGTCATCAATCTGCGTAAGCCTTAATCTAGAGATTTTCGGAACGGTTAGCTACTTGTGCTTCCAATGCTTGAATCCGAGCCTGTAGTGGAGCCATCATTGCAGCAACTTGCTCTTCCGAAAATTTGAGCGGAATGTGCTGAGGGCAGTTCCAGTCCCACGCTTCTACTTGAATCAGGATTGCTCGTTCGGCCTGGGCTTCATAGCCCGGTACGCGTAACTGCTCGATTAGGGCAGCGTCATCATATTCGACGCTCGCCCGCCCCCAAATTTTGAGGCGACGACGATGGGCATAATCCATCAAAAATAGGAAGGTGCGATCGCTATCAGCCAGGTTTCCAATGCTCAAATACTGGGCATTTCCCCCAAAATCTGCAAATCCCAAAGTCGTCTCATCCAATACCTTCAAAAAGCCAGGCGCCCCTCCACGAAACTGAATATACGGCCACCCCTGGGAATTGACAGTGCCCATGTAGAAGCTGTCCCTCGCCCGAATGAACTCCGCGACATGGGGAACTAGCGTCTTGTTTTCTGAACCACTTTCTTCCATGCGGGCATAGGCTTCCCGCGAACCATACCTTTCCTGTATCGCTTTGACCGCAGGGGTAAAAGCGATTTGTGTAAATTGACGCGTCATAGAAACGTCCTTTGAGTTCTTTGAATAGATCAAACTGGGAGCATTTTCCTAGCTGCTCCCAGAACATGCAAGGGTTACGGTCGGTTTTCGTGCGAAGCCGTAGACCTAGCGCATCGTGACAAACTCTTCGGCGGTGGAGGGATGCAGTGCCATTGTGTTGTCGAAGTCGCGCTTAGTGGCCCCCATATTGACGGCGATCGCCACCGACTGGATGATTTCCGCCGCATCTTTGCCGACCATATGCGCCCCCAGAACGCGATCGCTCTGGCGCTCTACGACCAGCTTCATCAACACCCGCTCATTTGCCCCAGTGAGGCTATAGAACATGGGCTTGAACCGAGCACGATAGACCTTGATATTGTCTTCGCCAAATTCAGCCACGGCCTCTGCTTCAGTGAGGCCAACCGTTGCCACTTCCGGTTGACTGAAGACAGCGGTGGCAATGTTGGCATGGCTGACGGAACGCGGCTGATTCCCGAAGACCGTGTCGGCAAAAGCGCGACCCTCATCAACGGCAACGGGTGTCAGGTTGACGCGGTCGGTTACATCGCCAACCGCATAAATGTGGGATTGACTCGTTTGGCTCCACTCATCGACAACGATGGCTCCATCCTTCAACGCAATCCCAACTTCGTCCAGTTGTAGACCGACCGTATTCGGCGCACGCCCAATTGCGAAGAGCACTGCGGCATCGACAGTGATTTTCTCGGGAGCATTCTCGCCCTTGAGGAAAAGCATGGTACCATCCTCCGTTTTCTCTATGCGCTCGACAACGGTTTGGGTCAGCAAGTGAATGCCATGCTCCGTCATTGCCCCTTGCACATGATCGCGAATGTCTTCATCGAAGCCCCGCAGAATCTTCTCACCACGGACAATCTGGGACACTTGACTGCCAAGGCTATTGAAGATGCCAGCAAACTCGACACCAATGTACCCTCCACCGATGACAGCAATATGCTTAGGCTGTCTGGGTAACTTGAACGCGTCTCGCGACGTCATCGCATGCTCAATCCCAGGAATATCAGGCAGAATAGCCTCGCTGCCTGTAGCGATCAGAATGCGTTCGGCAGTGAGGGTGCGATCGCCCGCCTTTACTGTGTGCGGATCCTGAAACGACGCCGCCCCGCGAATCAATTCAACTTTTGCCTTATCCAAAAAGCCTTCATGAAGCTGGCTCAGACGATTCACTTCCTGATCCACAATTTCAGCCAATCGATTCCAGTTGAAGCTGGGTTGCACAGCGCCCCAACCGTAACCTTCGGCATAGTGGTACATATGGGCAAATTGGGACGCATAAACCAATAGCTTTTTGGGCACACACCCCCGCACCACACAGGTACCACCGACCTGCTCACTTTCGATAATCGCCACTCGGGCACCATAGCTAGCCGCTCGTTTTGCGGCAGCAAGGCCACCGGATCCCGCTCCAATTACGAGCAAGTCGTAGTCATAAATCATGATATCTACCTCAATGAGAAAGTATGGAAGTCTTTGGTAAAAACAGGGCTTAATCCCTTTACTTACGCTCAGCAACAACACCGAAGTCGCTGATATACGTAGGCTTAAGAATGTCCATGCCCACCTGTACAGCCGGACGCGCTTTCATTCGCTCAATCCACCGTTGCACAGCAGGAACGCCATCCAATGGCACGCCCAGGTAGGGAGTTTTGACAGCAGCCACCCAAGGGAATGTGGCAATATCAGCGATGGAATAATCTCCCGCGATATAGGGCCGATCAGCAAGCTGGCGATCGAGAACCTCTAGCAATCGGCGGGTTTCCTTGTCGTAGCGGGCGATCGCATAGGGCAGTTCTTCAGGAGCCGCGTTACGAAAATGACCCAGCTGCCCAAACATGGGGCCGACACTCCCCATCTGGAACATGAGCCACTCGATTACTTTGACGCGATCTGCCGCCGCTGTGGGCAGCAACTTCCCCGTCTTTTCGGCCAGGTAGATCAAGATCGCGCCCGATTCAAACACCGTGATGTCTGCATCGCGATCGACGATGGCAGGAATTTTACTATTGGGATTGATGGCCACAAACTCGGGAGAGAACTGGTCTCCCTGACCGATATCAATCTTATGGATGGCATAGGACAGCTCTAGCTCTTCGAGCAGAATAGCGGGTTTCCGCCCATTTGGAGTTGCATAGGTATAGAGGTCGATCATAGGAAAACGTTCCGCAGAAATATTGCAATGAAACCGACTGGAACATACTGCCGACCGCAGTCAAAGCATGGTCTTGCCCATTCACACGCCATTCACAAAACAGTTACTTTGAGCGTTCATAATGCCCACTGGATGCAGTTGCCATTACCATACCCATCTCCTAAAAACCCTAGGAAATTGATAGGTGTTGGCCGTAGCTGGAACCTATCCTGCAACTTGACCCCACGATTTATGTAGAGATTGTGTAGAACGGTCTGTCTATTTTATTATGTAGATAGGTCTGTCTATTGTCAACTCCAGGCTTAAAAATTTTCTGGATTGTCTGCAGGGGTCTGCCGAATCGGCTCGGCTAGCTTACTGTGACGCTTGGTTTGAACCCTTTCAGGATCTTGAACACCTGCGGCACTCACCCCCAAGAATCGACAAAATAAGTCAGTTCAGTATGTAATACTAGACATACAGACAGGTCTGTCTATTTTATCTTACAGGCTTAAATAGGCTCAATACCGCTGTCGTTTTGATTGTCACTCACTCCGATCTCACCCCTATGGCTCCCACAAAAACTCCTCGTATTCCTGTGCGCGATCGCATTCTGACAGCAGCATCTGAGCTGTTTTATCGGGAGGGGGTGCAGAACGTCGGCATCGACCGCATCATTTCCGAATCGGGCGTCGCTAAAATGTCGCTCTACAACCACTTCAAGTCGAAAGATGCACTGATTGCAGCCTGGCTTGAAGAACAAGACGATCGCTGGCGCAACTGCTTTCAAGCCAAGGTCGAGGCAATGGCAACAGACCCTTGCGATCGCATTCTCGCCATTTTCGACAGGCTCCAGGAATGGTTTGAGGAGCCCGATTTCCGAGGATGTGCCTTCATTAACTCAGCCGTCGAACTCGTTCATGCCGACCATCCAGGCTACCAAGTTGCCTTGGCACACAACCAGGCAACCTACGCCTTTATCCTAAATCTGGTGAACGCGGCTCAGCTTCCCAACCCAGACGATCTGACCCAACAGATCAATTTGCTTATGGAAGGGGCGATCGTCGTCGCGATGATCCACAAAAATGCCAGCGTCGCCCTTCAAGCCAAACAAGCAACTGCGACCTTGCTTGTGGCCGCAGGTGCTCCCGGCGACTTGGCTCGACTAGCAACCGTTTAAACACGTCTTCTTGTTTTCCTGGGAGAGTGGGCGCGGTGAATCGCCTCACTGAAGAGTTGCCTTATGCAAAATTTGCGTCATCCTGAGTGGATTCGTTGCTTTCGTGGCTGCAATGCGGCCACGAAAGCAACAACTATAGATAAGTTCTGAGTGGATGCATAAGGTGCAATTGATAAGCCAAATCCGAATGACGTGGATGCTATATCAGCCGTAGCATCGTCAATTTGCACTCGTGAATATACGCTTGCTAGTACATCAGAATTCAAGATAAGAACGTATTTAATGCATTGCCTAATCTTGTGATCTTATATGCATGATCTACGCTTTTTTAATGCCTTCCAAATCATCACAATCGAACTGAGAACTTAGTCTGCAAAGAAATTTAGAATGACTCCACTTCAGCCACTTATCAACTCTTCTCAAGGAATTCACACAATGCTTAATTCCAACAGACATAGCGGATTATAGTAGTAAATATCATTCGGTCAACTACCACCATTTAAGTTGCCATTCGTTAGAGCGGCAACGCTGCATCTAGCCAATCTTTGATGCGTTACGCTACTGCTAATATCTCCTACGAAAAACCAAGGAGATCCTCTTAACAATTCGATGTATTACGTTAGAAAAATATACTGGCATTACGAGTATTATCAACAGTGCTTATCCCTGCATCAGTTATTACCGGAGTGAAGTTGTCAGGAGCGATCGCTCCTGCACCTTCCACCCTGGCAATGACAGCATCCGTTGCGGAAGCCATTCCGTTGATGCAACCTGAGCGATCGGTTTGTGACCGCTGTTGTCCGCAAGACGCATCGTTATTAGCCAAAGTTCCACAACCCTGGAACGACATAGCTCAGGGTTGTGTTTTGGTGATGGATGGCGATCGCCTGATGGGCATCCTGACCGAGCGTGACATCGTGCGACTGGCCGCGCAGGGAAAATCCCTCGACATACTGCCCGTTGCCATGGTCATGTCGGCTCCGGTCATCACCCTCAACCATTCAGACCTCACTAATAGTTTTGTCTCGCTAGCGCTATTTCAGCAGCACCAAATCCACCACTTGCCCGTAACAGATGAAGCTGGCAAGGTAGTTGGGCTGCTCACCGCCGAACGGCTTCAGCCGTTGTTGCAAGCGTTGGATCTCCTGCACCCGTTTACAGCTGCCGAGGCTATGACCTCCCCTGTAGTGCAAGTTCCACCAACAGCGTCCCTGGCAACCATCCATCAAAAACTCGCTTATCACGCCACCGATACCGTTTTGATTGTGGAGGCAGATGGAACTGATCAGCATCCACTTGGTGTTCTGACCGAACGAGACATTGTGCGACTGTTGGCGCTGGGGATTAATCTTGAAACTGTGCAGGCGCAAGATGTCATGGCACAGCCCGTGGTATCTGCTCCGGCGGAAGCCTCCCTCCCGGCTGTTCAGCAATTAATGCACCACCAACACACGCATCAGGCCGCCATCCTGCAAGGGGATGGAACCGTGGCAGGTGTCCTTTCCCAGACAGCACCACTAAACCAGATGAGCCCAGAGCTGATCTATCGCATGGCAGGCCAGATGGCTCAAATGCAGACCCACCAGCTACAGGCTCAGGCCGTTCGCACACAGCTCCTCCAACAGCTAGCGACGCAGCCTGACAATGCTCTGGAATTACAAGCGCTGCTGGACAATCTTGTCTCAAGCCTGCGGTCAGTTCTATCCTGCGATCGCGTTTTCGTTTATCAGCACCATCCGGCTCCCGAAAACGGCGTGCGAGCCGAGTCGGTCGGTGAAGGCTGGCTCTCTTGCGTGGGCGATCGCACCCTGCTCCCTTATTTCCAGGAACAGACCAACGCTCTGGCAGATGGCAGCCATATCCTGGCGATAGACGACCTGCCCCTGGCATCCCCTTACCACTTAGGTCACCAACCACTTGCCCCTTATCACGTCCAAGCCCTCATAACCGTGCCCATTATGGTTGGGGGAACTCTTTGGGGTCTCCTGATCGGGCATCGGTGCGACCAACCACGCCCTTGGCGTAGCAGCGATCGCTCATTGTTAGCAGAAATCGCCTTGCAAGTGGCGATCGCCATCCAGCAGGCTGAGCATGAGTCAACGACCCTACAACAGACCGCAAACATCCTGCGAGAACGAAGCGAGTACCTGCGCAGCATCTACGAGGGGGTTGAGCAATCTATCTTTACCCTCAATGTATTGGAGAATGGAGAGTTCCGCTTTTTAGACTTCAACCCGGCTGCCGAGAAAGCCATGGGGAAAGAATCAGCCAACCAATTGCGGGGAAAACCACCAGGGCAAGACGTCCACTTCCACTATAAAGAGTGCCTCCAGGCTGGTGAGGCCATTACCTACGAAGAGCAGTTGACCTTCCAGAACAAACCAAGCTGGTGGATAACCACCTTGACACCGATTCGGGATGTATCGGGTCGCATCTATCGCATTGTGGGCACCAGTCTCAACATTGACAATCGCAAACAAGCGGAGCAAGAACGCCTCCAGGCTGCGCAGATGCGCCGGGAGTTAACCATCTTGGAAGCCCTACTCGAAAACACCCTGGCAGGGTATTGGGACGCGAATCTGGTTAAAGGAACCCAGTACATTAGCCCTGGATTTAAGCGGATGTTTGGGTACGCCGATCATGAACTCGTCAACTCGCCTAAGACATGGAAAGATCTGGTGTTTCCGGACGATTTGCCCAAAGCCCATGACGCCTACCAACGTCATGTTGAAAGCCATGGACAAATTCCCTACCGAGTCGAGCTGCGATATCGCCACAAAGATGGTTCCACCGTTTGGATTGTATGCTCTGGACAAGTCATTGAGTGGGACGAAGCGGGTAACCCCATACGATTAATTGGGTGCCATATCGACATTACCGAACGAAAGCAGGCGGAGGCTGCCCTACTCAAAACCGGGAAGCGTTATCAGGCGTTGATGGACAGTGCCAGTGATGCCATTGTGTTAGCGGATCCCCAAGGACAAATCCTTGAGGTTAACCACAAAGCAGAGGAACTCTTTGGCTATAGCCGCGAGGAGCTAACGCGCTTACGGCTTCCAGACTTATACCCAACCGACGTCTTAGACGAGGTTCATCAACATTTCAGTAGCACTGCTGCTGGCAACGAAGAACCCCCGATTGAGACCTTGATCCAGCAGCGCACGGGAGAAACGCTTCCGGTTAGTATTACAGCCGCGTCCATTGCATTGGACGGGGAACATATTATTCAGGGAATTTTCCGAGATATTCATGCCCGGAAACAAGCGGAGCAAGAGAACCAGCAGCTAAGGGAACGGTTACAGTTTGTGCTGTCTTCCAATCCAGCCGTCATCTTTACGTGTAAGCCCGATCAGAATTTTACTGTTTCCTTTATCAGTGAAAATCTTGTTCAGGTAACGGGTTACAGGCCAGCGGAATTGATGGAAGACCCTTACTTCTGGGTCAATCGTATCCATCCAGACGACGTATCTCAGGTTTTGAAAGACCGAGCGATCTTGTTTGAGCAGGGCTACCAAAACCAGGAATACCGTATCCTCCATCGAGATGGGCATTATTTGTGGGTGCGGAGTGATATGCGGCTGGTGCACGATGACACCGACAATCCTTCGGAAATAACCGGATATCTGGCCGATATTAGCGATCGCAAACAGGCGGAGTTGGACTTACAGGCTAGCGAAATACGCTTTCGGCGGATCTTCGAGTCCAGTGTTGTGGGGATGATCTTCACCAATTTCAGTGGGCAAATTCTCAATGCTAATGACCGCTTTCTGGAGATGGTGGGCTATACCCGTAAGGATTTGCAGGCCGGAGCCATCAACTGGGCCAAGATGACACCCCCTGAATACGTTGCTGCCGATCATGCGGCGGTTCAGCAATTGCAACAATGGGGTGTAATTGAGCCGTGGGAAAAGGAATATATCCGCAAGGACGGTAGCCGCATTTCCATCCTGTTGGGAGCCGGGATTTTGCCAGGGACAACCGATCAAGCCCTTTGTGTAGTGGTTGATAATAGCGGGCGCAAACGGGCAGAAACGCGCCTGCAGCAGCAGGCCAACCGAGAGCATTTGCTCAATACGATCGCCCAGCGGATGCGCACCTCCCTCAACCTACAAACGGTGATCGATACTGCTGTGACGGAGTTGCATCAGGTGCTGCGATGTGATCGGGTGCTGGTTTACCGGGTGTTGCCGGATAGAACGGGAAAGGCGATCGCCGAGTCGGTTTCCCCTGGCTGGCCCGTGATTCTCGGACACCTCTTCACAGAAACGCGCGTTTCCAACGAAACCTACGACCACTATGCACAGGGGGAAACTTTCGTCCTGAACGATCGTGCGGCTGAGGGGCTGGGAAAACGATCGGAAGGCTTTCTGACAGGCATTGAGTTTCGCGCCAAGCTCGTCGTTCCCATTGTGCAAAATGAAACCCTATGGGGGTTGGTCATCGCGCATCAGTGCGATCGCCCTCGCTCGTGGCAATTCTGGGAAGTTGAGCTATTGCAGCAACTTTCTGGGCAGTTGGCGATCGCCATTCAACAGTCTGAACTCTACAGCCAATTAGAGGATAATCACCTCCAACTGACCCATATCAACACCGAACTCCTACGGGCAACTCGCTTAAAAGACGAGTTTTTGGCCAACATGAGTCATGAATTGCGGACCCCACTCAATGCCATTTTGGGGATGTCTGAAAGTCTCATGGAGGGGGTATTTGGCCCCATCAGTGATGACCAACAACATGCCCTAGCCACGGTGGAAGAAAGTGGTGAGCATTTGTTGGGGTTGATCAACGACATCCTAGAGCTATCAAAAATCGAGGCGGGTAAGTTAGAGCTGCGCCACTCCACCATCTCAGTCGAGCATTTATGCCAATCCAGCCTAGCGTTTGTGCAACAGCAAGCCTTCAAGAAGAAGCTACAGTTGAATGTCATCCTTCCGCCAGATCTAGGCGAGATTACGGTCGATGAACGGCGCATGCGGCAAGTGTTGATCAACCTCCTATCCAATGCGGTGAAGTTCACGCCAGCCGAGGGATGCGTCACATTGCGGGTCGAGCAAGAACCCCACACCCCGAACCTGGCAGAAAACACGCCTCTCGACTCACTTACGCCATGGGTCGCTTCGCCAACCGATGACGCCAGCCCACCCTTAGAAAAACCGCTAGGGGAGCGACCCTACCTGCGCATCTCGGTAGAAGATACAGGCATCGGCATTCGGTCAGAGGACCAAGCGCGCCTCTTCAAACCCTTTGTGCAAGTCGACAGTCGCCTCAACCGCAAGTATGAAGGCACAGGGCTAGGGCTAGTTTTGGTCAAGCGGATTGTGGAGTTGCATGGGGGTAGCGTCTGCCTTCGCAGCCACCCCGGCGAGGGCAGTTGCTTTACCGTCTGCCTACCCTCCTCCTGCAAGGCAGACCCCACTCCCTCATCTCCCGTCAAAGAGACGAGTGCTCCCAAGCCCAGCAATTCCCCTAAGCATAGCCCTGTAGCTCAGGCGAAGGCGATCGCTCCCAAGGTTGAAGGGGCAGCTCCCCTGATCCTACTGGCCGAAGACAACGAGACGAACGTCCAAACGATGACCGACTACCTCAAGGCAAAAGGCTATCGGTTAATCGCCGCCAAAAATGGCGAAGAGGCGATCGCCCTCGTCAAAGCCCATACCCCCGATTTAATTTTGATGGATATCCAAATGCCAAAGATGGATGGGATAGAAGCCATGCAACACCTGCGCCAAAGCCCCGATTTTGCGGATATCCCGATCATTGCGCTGACGGCGTTGGCCATGGAGGGTGATCGCGATCGCTGCTTGCAGGCCGGCGCCAACGACTATATGGCTAAACCTATCCGACTCAGAGAACTCAATCAGGCTATTTATGGCCTCCTCAAAGCTCAAACCCCTGCTTAACCTATAGCGCGCGCGTTATTCAGTACGGTTGTGTGGGGGCGCGACACGCCCCCACACAACCATCTCTGTGCTTGACGCAATTGCACACCGCTATATCAGTACACTCAGAGTCAGGCTAATCATTGTTTGCCAGCTCTACAATACGGGGCTGGCAAATAATAATTGGTTTTTACCAGAGCACGTAGCGCTATACATTTAACTCAGCCCTTCTCAAGGAGTTTGTTCCGTGACGCTTCCGTTGCCTCGCGCTACCGTTTACACCGACGATCGGGTTCAAGGTGTTCCTGTTATTCGCCAGCTTGATGTTCATGATCTGGAACCCGGGAAAGCCCATCGCTTCTTCTTCGAGGGCGTGCAAATGGGCACGGGGCAGCATTGGTATGTGCCGATGGTGGTGGCGAAAGGGCAGCAGCCCGGAACGCGGGTTGCACTGGTTGCCGGGGTGCATGGGGATGAACTCAGCTCCATGGATACGGTGCGGCGGATTATGGAACAGCTTGACCCAGCAGTAATGGCAGGGACGGTGATCGCTCTCTATGGGGTCTCCCGTCCGGCCATCGAATCGACTCGGGGCTATTGGCCAATCGCTCAAGAAGGCGGGCAGTGGGTCAACTTCAATCGCGTATGGCCCGGAGACGAGTCGGGTCGTGATGCCCCCACGCGCCACGCCGGACGACTCTGGAATCGGCTACTCACCGGCAATGTGGATGTGGCGATCGACTATCACACGATTTCGACGGGCAGCGAGTTTTCGCTTTTCCTCTACGCCAATTTGCAACAGCCCGAGATTCGGCAAATGGCCGAACTGTTTCCAGTGGAGCACATCAAAGATGATCCGGGTGAGAAGGGGACGCTGGAACTCACGCTGATCGAGGCCGGTATTCCCGCCCTCACAGTCGAGATCGGCCGTCCTCGCATTTTTGATGCTGATAAGATTGCGTTGACCGTCGAGGGTAGCCTGAATGTGCTCAAGCATTATGGCGTGATAGAGGGAGCGATCGCCCGTACCTCCAAAGAAGCGGGCACATTTTTTGGGAATGCGTTTGAAACGATTCGCGCCTCGGGGGGTGGCTTTCTGGAAATGCGGGTGGATATCAGAAGCTCCGTCGAGCCTGGGCAAACCATCGCCCTACAGCGCAATGCTTTTGGGGATGTCGTGGCCGAATACACCGCCAGTGTTACGGGGCAAGTGGCGGCGATCGCCCGTGATGCCCTCAGCGAACCCGGCTCTCGCATCGTCCAAATTCTCTACAACAAACCAGATACGTCCTCCGAAGAATCATGAGTATTCAGGTCATAAGAGATGTGTTATGTAGCCTTACGCATTGAGATTAGGAGAAATCATTTTTTGAAAGCCGCGGCGCGGGGCTTTCAAAAAATGATTGGGTTCTACGTGAGCGCGTAGCGCTATATCAAATCCGGTTGAAGAACCCAACTATCGTTTGTGGCTGCTTTGCAGCAGCCACAAACGATAGTTGGGTTTTACGGCTATTGAACCGGATTTGATATTCATTGCTCAAGTAAGCTCTGAGGCTTGATGTCGACGGCTACCAAACAGATGGGCGTAGGTGAAGGTAAACACACAACCCAGTAGGAAGATCTGAAACGTCAGAAAAATCCATAACAGCAACACCATCACACTGCCAACAACCCCGTAGGAAAGGAAGCGGCTGCCAATCGAAATGACGCTGTTGCTCACCAGTTGTTGCAAAAGGCTGAGTAGCAATACCGTTATCAAAGCCCCTAACCACACATCTTTCCAGCCGACATAGACAGAGGGCAAAATCTTAAACAAAATACCCGCCACCAAAGCCAGGATAAAAAAGGATGAGGCGCTTTGGAGTCCTCGCGTGAGTTGCAGTTCGTTGATCTCGACTAGCAAAAACATGTCTTCAAACCGGGTTACCAGTTGCAGAATTATTCTGACGACAATGTTTGAAATTAAAGAGGCCAATAACACAAACGCAAAGCCCAAAACCAACAGAAATGAGAAAACGCGATTGGCTGCGAAGGAAAGAACCACGCGCCGAACTGAGACATCTTCAACGGGGTTGGGCGATCGCCAAATCTGGTTCACCGAGTTGCGCAGCACTGCAAAGACCGCCGTAGATGACCAGATCAACAATCCAATCCCAACGATCCCGGCTCCAACGCTGTCTTGATTGAGGGCCAGTATCGTTTCCCGCACCAGGTCATAAACCTCCGGCGGCAAAAGTCGCTGGGCATTCTCCTGGATGGCTTGGAACCCCTGACTGCCAGGGCGAACCCACACACTCACAAAACTCAACCCAATTAACAGAATAGGAAACAACGAAAACAGCGCGAAGTAAGAGAGGGAGGCCGCCATGCTGGGACAGTTCTCCCGACTCCACTTCAACCCAGTTTGGATAAAGAGCTGAGCTAGCTTCGATGGCAAGACCGTTGAGCGGATGTAGGGCAAAATATTGGAGCGCAAGTATTGCATCATCATGAATCCTTTGATGCCGTATCATCCTTTATTGTGCAGGGTAGAGAAGGCATTGCACTCTATCCAATTGACGGTAGGAAAATCGAATCGAATCTAGCCAAAAGAACCACTGCTCCAACAACTGACATCCTGTTTATCACCATGGCTAACTCATCCACTGCCCGCTGGCCGAGCCTCGACCTTGATGCATGGCAAGATACTTACACCCTGCTGCACATGTGGACGCAAATTGTAGGGAAAATCCGGTTGGTCAAAACCCCCTGGATCAACCACTCTTGGCATGTGGCGCTCTATGTCACCACACGGGGACTGACGACGGGGCCAATTCCCGATGGCGATCGCGTCTTCCAGCTCGAGTTCGACTTCATTGACCATCGGCTACGAATGACGACTAGCGACGGAGACACGCAAACGGTTGCCCTGCGCCCCCGCTCTGTGGCTGATTTCTATCAGGTCGTGATGGAATGTCTGGAGGAATTGGGGATTTCCGTCACGATCAACACCACCCCCAACGAAGTATCCGACCCGATCCCGTTTGACAAAGATGATTTGTACCGCAACTATGACGAGGATTATGCCAATCGCTTTTGGCGGGTGCTGTTGCAGAGCGATCGTGTCTTTCGGGAGTTTCGCTCCCACTTCTGCGGCAAGGTGAGTCCGGTACATTTCTTCTGGGGCAGCTTTGACCTAGCGGTCACCCGCTTTTCCGGACGAACCGCCCCCGAGCATCCCGGTGGGGTTCCCAACCTACCCGACGATGTGGCAAAGGAAGCCTACTGCCAGGAAGTCAGCAGTGCAGGCTTCTGGCCTGGAGCGGGTCTGGGGTATCCAGCCTACTATTCCTATGCTTATCCCACCCCCGATGGCTTCAAAGATGCGGTGGTGAAACCGGATGCCGCCTTCTTCCACGAATCCATGGGTGAGTTTATCCTGCCCTACGACGCCGTGCGAAAAGCCAACTCCCCTGATCAAATGCTGCTGGATTTCCTCCACAGCACCTATGAAGCCGCCGCCACTTTAGGCAAATGGGATCAAGAGGCTCTCCGCCAAACCCAGTTCAAAGCCTAACCACCTACATACAGGACAAAAAATCAAGGGTTTTCTGGGTTTGTCCTGTACTTCGCCTAGCCACACACAACCATTGTTGTGATTGTGTTGTGCTTGATGCGATTGCACACCGTTTTAGGTCGTTCGGGCTGAGCTCGTCGAAGCCCCATCCCTGCACAACCCTCTGACGGTTCGACAAGCTCACAGCTCATAGCGAACGGCCAATGACACCCTATGATTTTCTTGAAAATGCTGCATGCCTTTTGAGCTACGCCGACGTTTTGAAACGCCAACTAAGGGCAGCAATCCCACAAGTGACAAAGGCAATACCCAAGATTTGTCGAGGAGCAAGGATTTCGCGAATGAGCAGGGCAGCGAGAAGCGCGGTGAGGATGGGCGTGGTGGAGCTGATAAGAGACGCTTTGGCAGCTCCAATGCGCTGGATGCCCATGTTGTTGAGGATATAGGCAATCATGGCGGCGATCGCCGAAACCAAACTCAGGCTCCAAATCTGCGCCCACATGCCGGATGCAATGTCGATGGTCACCAGCCGCAACCCGAGGGTCGCCAGCACCAGCATAGTGATGAATTGCAGCAAGGAAAACGTGACCGGATGCAGCACAGATTGATCCGGTTGCCGCTGCAAGCTCAGTTGTGTGAGCAAGCTATACCCAGCATAGGCAAAACCAGCGGCGATCGCGGCACCCACTCCCAGCCAGTTTTGTTGTAGCGCCCCACTGGCGATCGAGGGCGAGGTCAGCACTAACCCCAGCAGTACCAACCCTATCCATCCCAATTGACCAGGCTGAACCCGCTCGCCCAAAACGGCCCAAGCCAGAAGCACCGTAATCGCCGGGTGAATGAAGAAAATCGTCACTGCCACTCCAGTAGTAAGGCTACTAATAGCGACATAGAGTAACACCAGCGCCAGAAAAATGCAGGTACAAGCCCCAATCACTTTCAAGGCATAGTGGCGATGACTCGGTCGCGTTTGCAATGCTTCTCGATTCCAAAACCACCCCAACTCTTGTCCTGCGTGGTCATATAATCGCGGCGTCAGCACCACCATTAAAGGCACCGTCAGCAGCATCCGCATCTGCAACAACAGCAACGCATGATCTACCGTTGGACGCACCCAGCCCCCCAACGGAAACAACCCCAGAAACTCGCCAGGGCTAACAATAATCTTCAATGCCACATTCTGGATCGCCAGCAACAAAGCTGCCACCAAAACGAGCAAAATTCCAACCATAAGGATACAGATTTCAGATAGTTTAGCTCTTAGACTTTATCCTGAACGCTTGAATTTAGACATGAAGCAAAAGTACTTCATTTAAAGATTAGACAATAAGCCTATATTTCATTTATTAACGTTCAAGTTTAATGAAAGCTGATTAGAATCTTCATCTCTAGTCTTTATTAGCGTAGAAACTTTCTCAGGAAGTAAGTTAGCAGGATTTTGCCTGAAAGGATTTTTAATGAAAAATTGTTGATTACTAGGTGGATTAATATCTAGACCACATTGCCAGCAC
>JBCBSL010000046.1:0-21069 GCA_039819145.1 Cyanobacteria bacterium J06638_22 | reverse complement strand
GATCCAAGTATGATTTTTTTCGAGAAGGGGGAGCAGCGCCCCCCTTCTCGAAAAAAATCATACCCTCAACCAGCAACGCCCAGTTTATTGCATGGATTCGTCGGTTTGGGGTTCCTCAGAATCCCCGTCTGCCATGGTGCGAGCTTCATTAATCCAACTTTCGGGACCAATCTTGCGCTTAGCTTTGAGCTTGATGATTTCGCGGATCTGTTCCGGGGAAAGTTCGGCCAGTTGAGCGAAGGTGGTGATTCCGGCATCATACAGGCGCTTTTCGTAAACGGGACCAATGCCGGGAATCTCGCTCAGGGGATCGCGTCCTCCTGCGCTGCGCGGACGAGATTTGCTGGCTGGACGGCGCTTGAGAGATTGCTGAAGTTTTTTCTGATCGGCGATCGCCCGTTCCAATTGGGTGCTGAGGCGATCGCGTTCGGCTGCGAGCTGTGCCCGCTCTTCCGTCACCCCAGCCAGGGCAGCTTCTAGCTCCGAGAGGCGATCGCGTTGTTGTTGCAATGCCGCAGCCAGTCGCAGCGGATCGGGAGACTCGCCTTCAGCGAGAGCAGAACCGATGAGGAGCCGATGCAACTCTGCCCAGTGCTGTTCATGGGTAGCATTGATCTGTCGCAATGTTGCTAGTTCTGCCTGGAGTTCCCCATGCTCCGATTGCAAAGCGAGACGCTCCTGAATGGCCTGGTCACGTTCTGCCTGCAATTGAGCATTTTCCGCTTGCACCTTGCCCATTGCGTCTTGCAGGGCATTCCAGGTATCTTGCATGTCTGCATTCTGGCTCTGGGCATGATCCAAGGCCCGATGCAGGTTTTCGATCTGGGCATCGCGATCGAGGCGTGCGGTATGGGCAACTTCCAGTTCTTCTTGGAGGTGTTGGAGGTCGACTTCCAGGGTGTTGTTGTTGGATTGCAACGTTGCGACCTGCCCTCGAAGACGACCCAACACTTCTTGATCACGGATTTGGTCAGCCTGGAGCTGGCGCACCTGCCCTTGTAAGTCAACTAATTGAGCATCAACCCCAGCCTTCTCAGATTCCAAAATTGCCAGACGTTGGGTCAGCTCTTGCCGTTCTGCCTCCGCTGCTTGCAGCGCGGTTTGACTAACCGTCAGTTGCGCGCTTAGCTGTTCTGCTTCGCTCTCCCCATCCGCTTTTTCTGCTTCCAGCGTCGAGAGCCGTTGGGTCAATTCCTCGCGCTGAGCTTCCGCACCTTGCCAAGTTGTTTGCAACGTATCCAATTGTTCCTGCAAATACTGGCGATCGCCCTCCAGTTCCACCTTTTCTGATTCCAATGCTGACAAACGCTGGGTGACTTCGTCGCGTTGAGTCTCAGCATCTCCCAAGGTCGTTCGTAGAGCGTCGAGTTGCTCCTGAAGACTTTGGCGATCGCCTTCCAGTTCGACCTTCTCTGACTCCACCATGGAAAGCCGCTGGATCAACTCCCCTCGTTGGGCTTCCCCCTCTGTGAGAGTTACTTGTAGCGTGTCGAGTTGCTCCTGAAGGCTTTGGCGATCGCCCTCCAGTTCTATCTTCTCTGCTTCCGAAGCTGAAAGCCGCTGGGTGACTTCTTCACGTTGGGTTTCAATTTCTCCCAAGTTCACTCGCAGCACATCGAGTTGCTCTTGGAGGCTTTGGCGATCGCCTTCTAGCTCCACCTTTTCTGATTCCAAAACCGAGAGCCGCTGGGTGACTTCATCTCGTTGGATTTCGGATTCGCTCAGGGTTGAGTGCAGGGTGTCCAATTGGTCTTGAAGCGTTTGGCGATCGCCCTCCAATTCCACTTTCTCTGCTTCCAAAGCTAAGAGCCGCTGGGTGAGTTCGTTGCCTTGGGTTTCAGCTGTTCCCAAATTCGATCGTAGAGCGTCGAGTTGATCCTGAAGGCCCTGGCGATCGCCCTCCAACTCGATCTTCTCAACCTCTAAGGCAGAGAATCGCTGAGCTAACGCCTCACGCTGAGTCGTAGTTTCGATCAGCGTGGTTTGTAAAGTATCCAGTTGGTCTTGGAGGGTTTGGCGATCGCCCTCCAATCCCTCTTTCTCAGATTCCAGGATCGAAAGTTGTTGAGTGAGCTCTTCCCGTCGCGTTTCAGCCGCCCTCAGATTGGATTGGAGCGTGTCCAGCTGTTCTTGAAGGTTTTGGCGATCGCCCTCCAGTTCGACCTTCTCTGATTCCAACGCTGAGAGGCGCTGGGTGAGATCCGCTCGCTGGGTTTCGGCATCTCCGAAGGTTGATTGAAGGGCGTCGAGTTGTTCCTGAAGGCTCTGGCGATCGCCCTCCAGTTCCACTTTTTCCGACTCTAGGGTAGAGAGCCGCTGGGTGAGTTCGCTCCGTTGGGTTTCGCCGTCTTCTACTGTCGTTTGCAGGGATTCTAGTTGGGTCTGGAGGGTTTGGCGATCGCTCTCCAATCCTGATTTTTCCAACTCCATTGCGGAGAGCTGTTGAGTCAGCTCCCCTCGCTGGGTTTCGGCTGTTTGCAGCGTCATTTGTAGCGTGTCTAGCTGGGTTTGGAGATCTTGGCGATCGCCCTCCAACTCCACCTTCTCTAATTCCAATGTTGAGAGGCGTTGAGCCAGCTCATCAGAATGCGCCACACTGGTTTGTTGCGTTTGGCGCAGTGTTTCCAGTTCTGTTTGCAAGCGGGTAACGTCTGTGTCAGTGGTGGCTTTCTCTGTTTGCAGCCCAGAGAGTTGCTGCTCCAGAGTAGCTCGTTGCGTTTCGGTGTCTTGCAAAACCGCCTGAATTTGGTCAAATTGCTCTGCAAACTGCTGACGCTCGGCTTCAAGGGTTACCTTTTCGGCATCCAGGTTGGTGAGGCGCTGGTTCAGCGTCGCTTGCTGGGCCTCCGCCTCGCGCAAGGCCGTTTGAGTTTGGTCAAATTGCGCTTGCAACTGGCGATGGTCGGCTTCGATCGCCTCCTTCTCGGCTTCAAGGGTAGCAAATTGTTGAATGCGTTCGGCCTGTTGGGTTTCGGCCACCTCCAACCTCGTTAATGCCGTGGTCAGTTGTTCCTGCAAATGGGCACGCTCGGCCGCTGAAGCAATCTTTTCCGCATCGAAGATAGCAATTTGTTGGGTGAGGGTTTCGAGGGTTGCCTGGAGACTTGCAAGTTGTTCGGTCAATTGACCTTCAAGCTGACGACGCTCACGCTCTATCGCTTCGTTTTCGGCTTCTAGGATCGTCAGCCGCTGGTGTAATTCTCCCTGTTGAGCCTCTGCTTCTCGTAATGCCTCCTGAGTTGTGGTTAGCTGCTCGTTTAACTGGGTACGTTCGGCCTCAATCGTGGCCTTTTCGGTTTCGATCGTGGTGAGCTGGTAGGTGAATTCGGCTGTATCATGCTGCACTTGTTGGGCGATCGCCAACTGCTCCTGTAACGCTTCCTGCTCTAGCTCCAATGCCGTCAGCGATTGTTGGGAGCGGTCGAGGCGCGATCGCAACAGCGACACTTCACTCACCAAGCGGAATTGCTCGGCCTCCGCATAATCCAGCGCTGCATGCAAGGCTCCGGTTTCACTCCCCTGCAACTCCTGCTGGGTTTCGGCAAGAGCAACTTCCACCTCAGCTTTTGTGTTGGCGGTGGCTATCAACTGCTCCTGCACCGCTGCCAGTTGTTGCTCCAGAGCTGCGCGATCGTGGTCGCTTTGCTCGGCCAGGGCATATTGCTGGTCGAGTTGCTGAATCAGCTCGACCACCGTCGCTTCAATCCCCAGTTTTTCCTGCTGCACCGCTTGCAGGTCTTGATGGAACTGCGCGATCGCCTCCTCTAATTCCGTGACGCGGGCGATCGCCTGCCGCTCTACTTCCCGATACTCTTCATCAGTTGCTAAGCTCTCGGCCCCAACACTCTCGACCCCAACGCTCTCGGCCCCAACAATGTCATCCACGACATCATCTGTTGGCCGTTCAATCGATTCCTCTACAAGCGCATCTTGCTCGTCTGTGGTTGCTAGTTCTTCGCCGAACTCTTCTTCTGTAGACGAATCTTGCTCATCTGCGGGGATGACTTCTTCGCCGCGAGCATCTTCTATAAACGCATCTGGTTCATCCGGGGTGACGATCTCTTCATCGAGAGCAACGTCTCCAGGCATATCTTCCTCTACAGGTGTATCTTGCTCGTCTGCAAGCCCTATCCCTATCTCTTCACGAAGATCATTTTCTACAAATCCATCCTGCTGTTCTGTGATGACTATCCCGTTATTGAGATTCTTTTCCACAGATGCTTCTTCTACAGCGACGTTCTGTGCATTTGCCGTAGGGACTTCTTCGCCAAAATCATCTTCGACAGCGGGGGTTTGTTGCTCTGGAATGATTCCCTCCTCACCAAGCTCCTCTGCTTCTGACACCTCCAACTCGGTCGGTTCTGTCACCGTAGAGCTATCAACTGACTCGGCTAGATCGGGAGACTCGGTCAATTCTGCCACGGTAGCAGCATCGGCTGACTCTGTTGAATCGACAGGAACCCTCATAGTCGGTGATTCAATTCGTAGGGCTGCGCTGATAGAGGAGTCGGATTCTGTTAATTCTTCTGCTTCAGCATCCTCTTCCCCCGTTGCGATATCAGATGCTTCATTGGTAATGGCTGTTGCCTCTTCTTCCCCTATTGTTGTGCTGGGTACTTCATCGGTAATGGCGGCTTCTTCCGGCGCAGTTGGCGGCGATGATATTGGGGGAGTTTCTGTGTGTTGCCAAAAATCCACGTTCCCTGCTTCAGTTACAGAAGGTAGGGGGGATAGGGACTCGGTGGCGATCGCCTTGGTAGGTTCGATCGTATGGGCAATGCCATTTTCCGCCCAGGGATCCACCACTTCACCCGTACCATTCAGCGTGGGGGGAAACGGTTCCTGGGTTCCAGCTTCTCCTTCGGGGGTGTCTGATGTGGGGGAGTCACCGTCCAAAGAGGCTTTATCAGCTTCCACCGATTTTGCGAGCCGTTGGCGTAGGAGCCGGAAAAGAATGAGCACAAAGGGCAATAGCAAAGCCCAGAGCCATCCCAGAAGCTTAATGCGATCGCTCTCACTGACCTCCGCTGACTCAACGGGAGGCAGTTGGGTAACGGTTTCTGCATCCTCCTCATCGGCCACATTGCTATCGGTTTGGAGCAAGGGGTTAGCGTCTGGCTCTAGTTCCAGCGGTTCGAGCGCGGGATTTGGCTCAGGCAATACAACAGGAGTAGGCTGCGGGGCGAGTTCTGCAACGGATTCTGGAAGCGTCAAGTCACCGCCATCCGCTTCTGTGGCACGGCCAGTGGCGATCGCCTGTTGTCCTTCCGCTGCCGAGACAAAGCCCAGGAAAGCTCGCGTGTTTCCACTCAGCGTCGAACCGCGATAAGCAAACGCTCGGGTCAAACCGTAGGGATAGGCAACATCAGCGGGGACTGTATTTTGCACAACCTTGAGGGGAAGGGAACGAGCGGTTTGGGGAAGTGTTTCAGCAACGGCGTAGCCGATTCCATCTCGCCCCAACTGCCAGGGGATAGCAGCCTCGCTGGTGACCTGTACCCATCGGCGGTCGGCGGTAGCCTGCGCTTGCCACTGTTCTGCTGGCAACACAATGCCTTGTTGCAATAGGGGCGATCGCAAGTCGCTGGAAGCCAGCGGTTCAACCACTCGAATCGGCAAATCGGCACCGCCCACCTGCTGCCAGTTGCTAATGTCGCCATGGAAAATGCTTGTCAGTTGCTCTAGGGTCAACGCATCGTGAAAGGAATTGGTGCGCCCGACCACAATCGCAATATCCTCTATTTGCAGAGCATGCTCCTTCAGTCCGTTTGCCCGTTCGGTGGGGGTGAGCGATCGCCCTAGAGCGGCCAGATCCAGCTCTCCTGACTGGAGTGCAGCTAGGGCTTCCTCCGTTCCTCGACTCGCAATTTCCACGGGCTGATCGGGTCGCAACGCCTGATAGGCTTGTCGCAATGCCTGATTGAGGAATGCCATCATTCCAGAGCCATCAATGCGCAGCGGCGGCGGGGGTGGCGATTCGGGTTTCTCTGCCTCCAGCACCGATGCTTCAGGGGACGGAGCGATCGCCGCCTCCTGTGCCCAGGCAGGCGACAACGTCAGCCCACCGGCAATAATCCAAGAAAGCCCAATAGTCGCCAGCCAGCCCAGCCAGCGCACTGCCAAGAAGGATGACCGTGGTGTCATAAACCCAGATCCAACGTGCAGACGACACTCGTGAAGATAGCGCAGTCTGAAACATTCCCGTCAAAAATGCTGCGCATTGCAGATCTTCACTTTACCTATTGGTTCTATTGAGCCAGAAAAGGCGAAGGTTTGTCCGTCACGTTATCCACTTAAATGGGTTTTCTGTGTAAATTTCCATGAATCAATGCAGGCGGAGAGAGGATATGACGCCATCCAAATGAGGCCAGAGCATTTTTTGAAAGCCCCTAAGTCGGTAAGTGTAATTAAACCTAGAACCGTAAAACCCTGCGCTGCCCGCGCAGCGGGCGGCGCAGGGTTTTACGATTTGGTTTTTAACGATACCGAGGTACTTACTATCAGTTGCGATAAATCACGTACATACCAATGATGTAAAGCGCCGCTAGCGCCATCACATCCCAGGTGAAGTACAAGCGCGATCGCCGACTGGCACGATAAATCAGCCCCACCATAGCGATCGCCGTCATTACAATGGCAACCGTAGCCGAAAACAGATGGACAAAGTGGTTGATCGCACGGAATAAGCTGCCCCGCAAATAGGCGATGTCATAAACCCCGAGAATTGCCATATTGAAGAGGTTGGAGCCGAAGACATTCGATACAGCCAGATCCACAGCGTTCAGGCGAATGGCCGTTATCGACACCACTACTTCTGGCAAAGAGGTTGCCATAGAGATCAGCAACGCCCCCACAAAGCTTTCCCCCAATCCAGTGATATCGGCAACGCGATCGCCAATTGAGGCCAACCAAACACCCAATCCCACAATGGCTAACGACAGAGAAATAAAGACAAGGTACGCGCGGCGGGGCGTGATGTGGTCATACTGGAACATTTCCGACTCTTGCTCCAGCACCTCTGTCCGTCGCCGGAGTTCAAACTGGGCGAGCAGATAGGCGCTCAATGCATACAGCAGCACTAGCAATGCACTGGGGAGGCCAAACCAACCGATAATCAATGCTTCCCCGTGATCGGATGACAGCATGCCCAGAGCCGCGACCCCAATCATCACACACCCCAGCCCAGCGGAAATGCCATGGCTAATCTGTGCCTGGGTAAGCAGCGGCTCAGGCCCCGTAAAGACATCGAGAATGGCCAGAATTAGCAGGTTGAATAGGCAACTACCAAAAATGCCACCTACCGCCAGATCGGGTGATTTAAATATCCAGATGGCACCTAACCCGGTTGCCAACTCTGGCAAAGACGTCGCTCCAGATAGCAATACGGCTCCGACCCATGTCCGCCCCAAACCTGTCTTTTCTGCCAGTACATCTGCTGTGCGTGACAGCCAACTGCCCACCAAAACAACAAGTGCGATGCAGACTAACGTTTCAATCACCAAACCCATGCTGTGTTGTCTGCGACTCCCGCTCTCGACAATCTATCTCTATCTACAAGAAATTGGCACGATTCGCACGTTCAGACAGCCAAAATCTGTCCGAAGCTGCCCGAAAAGGCGGCTTCATGCCAAAACATCCGTTCATTATCCCCTGAATAGGGTCGAGATCAAGGTCAGGACGTATGCAAAACTTGCGGAGTCCTCGTCTATCCACCGATGGTGAGGCCGCAACGCGACTCAATCGTCAACAGAAAATATGCAATAAATATGCAATAAATTTAGAAACCCCCGCACTTAAAGCGCGAGGGTTTCAAGTTGTTTCAAGGGACTGATCTGACTGTGGCTTTCGCAGACTTTGGCTTTCGCAGGATAGACTGCCAGCGCAGTCAAGGGACACCTAAAACGATGGGTGGGAGGCTGAACAGGGCATCGAGAAGCTAAACAGCGTGATTTTCCTTAGCACCGAGCAAAGGCACCACTGTAGGTTTCATCGCAAACCCGCATGGGCAATTTATCTGCACAGCGAGCCATATAGAAGGTCACGATGAGCTTGCCAATGCGGAGGCGATCGCAATCGTCTAGGACATAACGCTGCATCGGTTGGAGGCGCTGGGAGTTGAGCCAGGTGCCATTGCTGCTACCCAGGTCAGTCATGTAGAACCCAACTTCGGGCTGATAGGCCAGGATGGCATGGCAACGGGAAATGGAATTGTGCTGGCTGCGAATTGCACAGGTGGGGCTACGGCCAATAGCCCAGCCCGAAGCGATCGGCGCAATTTCTACTTGATTAGTACGAAGACAATTGCTAGCGATGCAAGCCCCCTGCTCCAGCTCAACAGCCTGGATGTAGCGGAAACTAGCATGCTGTAACTGCTTATCTTGGAGGACTTGGCGTACAAGATTGGTTGTGTGCTCAGACACCATCATGTCCGACCGATTATTGTAGGGAGCTGCGGCTGAAGCAGGTGGAGGGATTAAAGCATTGCAGGAAGGAAGAGAGGAATTGGGTTCACGCATGGGTTCAGCTCTTGGGTCAAGATAAGTTCCGGCGTAGATGCGGATAGCTGCGTCCTGATAGAGAAGCAATAGACTTCAGTTATTTCAGCTAAAGTCACTGAGCTGGGACACCCTTCTCACAGTCGCTCGCTGCGTTAGAGATAACGCGCTAAAGGTGGATAACGAGATCGCACCGAACAGCTGCATAGCCTCGGGCCGGGATGATATCAACAAAGCATGCCGTATGCAGAGCCACAGGAGGTTGAGAGGGGGTTGCTGCACCCAAAATGTTATCTGTCGCAGGGCAACGTGAATATACATTGCAATTTGTTGATACTTATTAAATTCCCATTCCTACAAGTTTTGCAAGCTGGGTTTTCACGGATTTATTGAACCTTCACGCAGAAAGAGGAAATATCGATGCACTCTCTTGAAGATTTATCGAACCTTCATGCAGAAGGGGAATCGCTTCTTTGCTCCCTTAAAAATGAGTCTTGACTTTCTCTAAATGTATCTATACAACCTAAATAGGGCTTTACAGGGAAGCTGAGCCATCTTTTGCAAAAATTGTCGGGCAAATCTTTTCAGACAAATCTTCTATCAAGGCTGCGATCTCGTAGGAAACGTCATCCGAAAATTCTCGCAGCAAATTCTAATAAAATGGGTCGCGCGATCGCACAGCGCCTATCAAGGCTGACCGAGTGCGACGTTACGACTTTAGGCAGCACTTAGGATGCACCAGCAACGAACAGTCAACGACGCCGAAGCCCTTTTACAGCGACTTTCATAATTTGTGGCGAACTTCGTCGTGTCGCCAGCATACAGTTCCGCCTCCCAAACATTCAACGTGGAATCATCGGCACTATCCGGTATTCAAAAAATTAGTTGCCCCGGTCTAAATACGCAAAGACCCACCTCAGGGTTAGCCTATTCAACATGAATTAATATTGCAAAATCGAAACATTAATTTGTGCATTCAACAACAACGTTTCGTTGGCAACTTTTCGTTAGCTAAATCACCATGGGCGATCACGGTCAACATCATCTGATACAAATCATGGTTGATGTAAAAGCATGTGAACGAAATTTAACAACATATCTGACAATTTCCTTAAGACAGGCCAAAAATCGAGTTTCCTATTAGAAAATTCACAAGACGGATTGAGAGGATTTTTGCAGCATCCTATAACTATCCCTGCCTGGTTGTCTCTCGTCATTTCATTGCATGTCCAGGCAGTTTTCACTGTCTTTTGCTGCTGATTAAACCGTGAATCGATGATTCGTGAACCAGCGAAGACGCGTGATAGGTCGCGTCGGAAGGAGGATGGTATCGGATTACGGAATGGTTACGCTCAAATTACCTTCAGCCAGCGTTCGATAAAAGCTTGAAGGTACCTGCGTTGCATTTTTTGGGGAATCAGTCAGCTGATCAATGCCAAGTTTATTGTCGGTGTTTCCCAGACTTTGGCAAATGGAGAGGTTTCTCTCACACCCAAATTCCATCACCGTTCAAATACCTCACCAACATCCTTCAAATTATGTTGATTTCGAGACAATGCGTTTTGTTTTGTCTTTTCTAGTCAGTTTTTTGGCATTGCCCATTTATTCAGTTGACTGATTTTTTTCTCAGTCTGAATTCTTGCCCCGTTTTGCCTGATGTCTCTTTGCTATTAATCCCCAGCATCCATGATGAAAAATTCCCCTTCCCCTTCTCCTCAAGGTCTGTATGATCCCCAGTTTGAACATGATGCCTGCGGTGTTGGATTTGTCGTTCATATGAAAGGCCAAGCCTCCCATGGAATTGTGCAAGACGGGCTAACGATCCTAGCCAATTTAGAACACCGGGGTGCGGTAGGAGCCGAGGCCAACACAGGAGACGGGGCCGGGATTTTGCTGCAAATCCCCCATGATTTTTTCCTGCGGGTGATGGGGGAAATCGGTGTTTCTCTACCCGCTGCTGGTGAGTATGGCGTGGGAATGATTTTCGCCTCGCCGGATGCCGCTACGCGATCCCACAGCCGCCAGATCTTTGAGCAAACGGTCGCTGAAGAAGGGCTGACGGTTCTCGGTTGGCGGGATGTGCTGACGGATGATTCGTCAATCGGTGAAACAGCAAAAGCCAGTGAACCCTTTTGCCAGCAGGTGTTTATCGCGCGTCCCGATGGATTGGCCGATGGTCTGGCGTTTGAGCGCAAGCTGTATGTAATTCGCAAGCGATCGCACGCCCGGATCCGGGACACCGGGATCGATGCATTTTGGTATCCCACAAGTCTGTCGGCTCGCACAATTGTCTACAAGGGCATGCTGATGCCGCTGCAGGTGGGAGAGTATTTCCCGGATCTCAGCGCGCCGGATTTTGCCAGTGCCCTGGCGATGGTGCATTCCCGCTTCAGTACCAATACCTTCCCCAGTTGGGAGCGATCGCACCCCTATCGCTACATCGCCCACAACGGAGAGATCAACACCCTGCGCGGCAATATCAACTGGATGAAGGCGCGGCGATCGCTCTTCTCCTCCGAGCTATTTGGGGATGACATCCACAAGATTGATCCCGTCGTCAATGAAGAGGGCAGCGACTCTCTGATTTTTGACAATGCCCTGGAATTGATGACCCTGGCCGGACGCTCCTTGCCCCACGCGGTGATGATGATGATCCCGGAACCCTGGAGCGCCCATGAGTCCATGAGTGCCGAGAAGAAGGCATTCTATGAGTATCACTCCTGCATGATGGAGCCTTGGGATGGCCCGGCTTCTATTGGCTTTACCGATGGCACGGTGATTGGCGCAGTGCTCGATCGCAACGGGCTGCGCCCCTCTCGCTACTACGTGACCCACGACGACCGGGTGATCATGGCGTCGGAAGCCGGGGTGTTGCCCGTTGAGCCAGAGAATGTGGCAAAGAAAGGGCGACTCGAACCGGGACGGATGTTCCTGGTGGATATGGCGCAGGGGCGCATCATTGCCGATGAGGAAGTCAAGGCCGATATCGTCAATGCCCAGCCCTATCAGGAATGGCTCGATCGCTATCGGGTGGATCTGGCGGATCTGCCGGACGCACCGACCGCTGAAGCCCCGACATTTCCCCTAGTACAGCGACAAAAGACCTTTGGCTATAGCTTTGAAGAGCTGCGGATGCTACTGGCACCGATGGCCAAAAATGGGGTAGAAGCGCTGGGATCGATGGGTACCGATACACCACTGGCGGTGCTGTCAAAGCGTCCTAAACTGCTCTACGACTACTTCCAGCAACTCTTTGCCCAGGTCACCAATCCCCCCATCGACTCGATTCGCGAGGAAATTGTCACCTGTGCCACAACCACCCTCGGCTCAGAGCGCAATTTGCTAGAGCCAACCCCCGAGAGTTGCCACCTGATTCAGCTAAAGAAACCTGTTTTGAGCAACGAGGAGTTGGCGAAGCTGAAGGCGATCGCCCATGGCGATTTCAAATCAGCAACGTTGCCCATCCTGTTCAACCCTGCAAAGGGCACGGCGGGATTGGAAGCCCGGATGACAGCGCTATATGCCGAAGCCGATGCGGCGATCGCCGAAGGCGTCAGCATTTTGATCCTGAGCGATCGCGGCATTGATGCCGACCATGCCCCAATTCCCGCATTGTTAGCGGTGGCTGGACTGCACCACCACCTGATTCGCCATGGCACCCGCACCCGTGTAGGGCTGGTGCTGGAGTCTGGAGAACCCCGTGAGGTGCACCACTTTGCGGTACTGGCGGGCTACGGTTGCTCAGCGGTGAATCCCTATCTGGTGTTTGAAACCATCGATGCCATGATTCAGAGTCGGGAATTGCTGAACATCGACGTCGCCACCGCGTGCAAGAACTATGCCAAAGCAGTGACCAAAGGGGTCATCAAAATTGCCTCGAAGATTGGGATCTCCACGCTTCAGAGCTATCGGGGTGCCCAGATCTTCGAAGCGCTGGGGCTCAACCACGATGTGATCGATCGCTACTTCACCTGGACGGCCTCACGCATCGAAGGGGCGGATCTGAACGTGCTGACCCAGGAGGCGGTGCTGCGACACAGCCATGCCTTCCCCGCCAGCGCCGCTGAGGATTTGACCCTGGATGCAGGCGGCGAGTACCAATGGCGCAAGGATGGGGAAAAGCACCTACTCAGTCCGGTAGCCATTCACTCCCTACAACAGGCGGTGCGTGCCGGGGACTATGGGCTTTACAAGAAATATGCGGACATCGTCAATGAGCAGAGTGAGCAGCATTTCACCCTACGGGGATTGCTGGCGTTCAAGCAGCGGGAGGCTATTCCCCTGGAGGACGTAGAACCCGTGGAGGCGATCGTCCAACGGTTTAAGACCGGGGCGATGAGCTACGGCTCCATTTCCAAGGAAGCCCATGAAGCCTTGGCGATCGCCATGAATCGGCTGGGCGGCAAGTCCAACACCGGGGAAGGGGGCGAAGACCCCGATCGCTACACCTGGACGAATGAGCAGGGCGATTCCAAAAATAGCGCCATCAAGCAGGTGGCATCTGGGCGCTTTGGGGTGACCAGCCTTTACCTATCCCAGGCTAAAGAAATTCAGATCAAGATGGCGCAGGGAGCCAAGCCTGGAGAAGGAGGGCAACTCCCGGGTCTCAAGGTCTATCCCTGGGTGGCCAAGGTGCGCCACTCCACCCCCGGTGTGGGTCTGATTTCGCCGCCGCCCCACCACGACATCTACTCCATCGAAGACCTGGCAGAGCTGATTCATGACCTGAAAAATGCCAATCGAGCGGCTCGCATCAGCGTCAAGCTCGTGTCGGAAGTAGGGGTTGGCACGATCGCCGCTGGGGTGACCAAAGCCCATGCAGACGTGATCCTAATTTCCGGCTTCGATGGCGGCACAGGTGCGTCGCCCCAAACCTCCATCAAGCACGCCGGATTGCCCTGGGAACTGGGGCTGGCGGAAACTCACCAAACCCTGGTGCTGAACAATCTGCGCAGTCGGGTTGCGGTGGAAACCGACGGGCAAATGAAAACCGGACGGGACGTGGCGATCGCCGCGCTCTTAGGAGCCGAAGAGTTTGGCTTTGCCACCATGCCCCTGGTTAGCTTGGGCTGCATCATGATGCGGGTCTGCCACAAAAACACCTGCCCGGCGGGTATCGCCACCCAGAACCCCGAACTCCGCAAGAGCTTCTTGGGGGATCCGCAGCACACGGTCAATTACCTGCAATTTGTGGCAGAAGAGCTGCGGGAAATCATGGCGCAACTCGGCTTCCGCACCCTGAACGAAATGGTGGGGCGCACCGATGTGCTGGAGGCGCAGCAGGCAGTAGAGCACTGGAAAGCTCAGGGCATCGACCTGTCGAAGATCCTCCACCAGCCCGAGATGGGCGATGAGATTGGGCGCTACTGCCAAATCGCTCAAGACCATGGATTGGCGAAGTCTCTCGATATCACCACGCTGCTGGATTTGTGTGAAGGGGCGATCGCCCATGGCACCCCTGTCCGCGCCACCCTGCCCATCCGAAACACCAACCGCGTCGTAGGCACCATCCTGGGCAATGAAATCACCAAGCGCCACTGGGAAGGGTTGCCAGACGACACGGTACATCTCCACTTCCAGGGCAGTGCGGGGCAGAGCTTTGCCGCCTTCGTGCCGAAGGGCGTGACGATGGAGCTGGAAGGTGATGCCAACGACTACTTCGGCAAGGGACTCAGCGGTGGCAAGCTAATTGTCTACCCACCGAGCACCTCGACCTTTGTCCCCAAAGACAACATCATCGTGGGCAATGTGTCCTTCTACGGGGCAACCGGCGGGGAAGCCTATATCTACGGCATTGCCGGAGAACGGTTCTGCGTCCGCAACTCGGGAGTCAAGGCGGTGGTGGAAGCCATCGGCGACCACGGCTGCGAATACATGACGGGGGGCAAAGTCGTGATCCTCGGAAAAACTGGGCGCAATTTCGCGGCTGGGATGAGCGGTGGCGTCGCCTATGTTCTGGATGAGGTGGGCGATTTCCCGACCCGCTGCAACACCCAGATGGTGGGGCTGGAAACGCTGACCGACCCAGAGGAAATCCGAGACGTTCACGAAATGGTCCAGCAACATGCCGCCTATACCAACAGCCGCAAGGCGAAGCAGGTACTGGAAAACTGGGATGCCATGTGTCCCAAGTTTGTGAAAGTCATGCCCCACGACTACAAGCGCGTCATCCAGCATATCCAAAAAGCCCTGGCAGACGGGCTTACGGGCGACGATGCGCTGACCGCAGCCTTTGAAGAAAATGCCCGTGACATTGCCCGCATCAGCGGCAGTTAACCACGTGAATTAGATCTGCGACGTCTCCAAGAAGTCGCAGATCTGCCAAAGCCAGTTTCTCCTGGATATAAGAGTTCGTAGCCCTAAAACAGCCAACATCTAAGCATTGGAAGCCCATCATGACAAATCCTGCCCAGCCTAATCTTTCTTTTGATGCCTTGGTGGAGGCCATCAGAAATCTGGATCTACCTCAGAAAGGAAAGTTGTTTGCCATCCTGGATGATTTGCTGTTCGACGCGGAAGCAGCCGCCCAGGGCGATCCCACCGTTTTGGTCGAACTTGAGGAAGCGCGGCAGGCCTACGAAGCCGGAATCTATCGCACGGTTCAGGCGGTGTGGAGCAATTCGCTGGAGTGATTCCTCTTATACAGAGCAACTTGTTATACAGAGCAACTTGTTCAAACCAACCCGTTGCCTCTGCCATTCCTCTGCCGAACGGCCACCACGTTTCAAACCAATCGTGTTTCAAACAGATTTTGGCTTGCACGAACACGCTTTAAAGCCCATCTAATTACACGCAACCTCCATCACGAGCCAAGTATTAACGGATAGCGCATCATGGGAAAACCAACTGGATTCATGGAATATTTGCGGGAAGTGGCGTCTGAAGTCTCCCCGCTCGATCGCATTCGCAACTGGGATGAATTTCATCTGTCTATGCCCGACGAGAAGCTCCAAAACCAGGGAGCGCGGTGTATGGACTGTGGCACCCCGTTTTGTCACACGGGGATAACCCTCAGTGGCATGGCGAGTGGCTGCCCCATCAGCAACCTAATTCCAGAGTGGAACGACCTGGTGTATCGGGGGCTATGGAAAGAGGCACTCGATCGCCTCCATAAAACCAACAATTTCCCGGAGTTCACCGGACGGGTTTGCCCGGCTCCCTGCGAGGGCGCCTGCGTTCTGGGCATCACCAATCCCCCCGTCACCATCAAGAACATCGAATATTCCATTGCCGAAAAGGGATGGGAGTCGGGCTGGATTACCCCCACACTCCCAACCAAGCGCACCGGGAAGAAGGTGGCCATCATTGGCTCAGGCCCTGCCGGACTCGCCGCCGCCGCCCAACTCAACAGCGCTGGCCACTGGATTACCGTGTATGAACGCGCCGATCGCCCCGGTGGCTTGCTGATGTATGGCATCCCCAACATGAAGCTGGATAAGCAAAAGGTGGTGCTTCGCCGCCTGGAAACGCTGGAAGCGGAAGGGGTCACCTTTATCTGCAACACCGAAGTGGGCAAAGACCTGCCCGCCGAAACTTTGCTGAACGAATTTGATGCGGTGTTGCTTTGCACTGGATCGACCCGCCCCCGCGACCTGCCCATCGAAGGCCGCAACCTGAAGGGCATTCACTTTGCCATGGAGTTCCTCACCGGGAACACTCGCACCGTGTTGCAGGGGAGTCCCACCGCCGACTACATCTCTGCGGCGGGTAAGAATGTGGTGATCATTGGGGGTGGCGACACTGGAACCGATTGTGTGGGTACCTCCATCCGCCACGGCTGCACCAGCGTGACCCAACTAGAAATTATGCCCAAGCCACCGGAAACTCGCGCATCCAGCAATCCTTGGCCCGAATATCCCAAAGTCTACAAGCTGGACTATGGCCAGGAAGAAGCCGCTGCGATGTTTGGCGACGACCCCCGCGCCTACGTGACCACTGCAACGAAATTTGAAGGGGATACCAGTGGACAGGTAAAAGCCATCCATACGGTGCAAGTGCAGTGGATGCGGGGCGAAAACGGCCGCTTCAGCCCTCAACCGATTTCGGGTACCGAAACGGTGATTCCCGCGCAGCTTGTGCTGCTGGCCATGGGCTTTTTGGGGCCAGAACAGCCTCTGATTGATTCTCTCAGTCTAGAGAAAGATGCCCGCAGTAATGTGAAAGCGACCTACGGCGCTTATGCCACATCTATTCCTGGCGTGTTTGCCGCAGGCGACTGCCGTCGGGGACAAAGCCTCGTGGTATGGGCTATCAATGAAGGGCGGGAAGCCGCACGGGAGTGCGATCGCTACCTGATGGGTCACACGGATCTGCCCTAACGCAGGGTCTCGTTTCGAGTTTTTGAGCAAACTGGGAGAACACTATGGATTCCACGAAACCCCGCAAGGTTTATCACAACTTACGCTTGCTGGATCATGTGAATGCGGCAACAAGTGCCATGTATCGGCAAATGGCTCAAGATATCTTGGCCGATCCCGAGGTCGAATTGGTCTGGCGACAGGCGATCGCCCATCGGCTTAGCGATGCCAACATCATGCTCGAGCACCAAACCGTTGGCAAAGACGACAGTTACTAGACGACAGTTACTAAACGACCGCGACTAGACAGCCGCTAAACAACCGCGATTAGACGACAGTCACAGTCATTGGGCAACAGCGACGAAGCAACGTCTTTTGCCTTACTGTCGTCAATTCTGTTGTCGTTAATCATTCGTAAATTTCTATAGTTCCCGCCCCACCGAAGTTCTGTTATTTTCTAAAGGAACTTGGGCAAGATTGTAGCACTTGCTTCTACAGGGCTCTTGTAGAGCGTTAATGTAGGGCAATGCTTTGCATAGGCTGATTGTTCCTTTAGCTGTTCGAGACAATGCCTGCACCCTTTCGTGAGCCTCCCTCCTCCTCACCGATACAATCCATCGGCTCCCGAAAGTGGATGCCTTGGCGGGGACAACCCTCTACAGCATCCCGGCGATCGCTCCCTTCCCCAAAATTTGGCTGGAGCAAGCTCGGAACCTTGGCAGGCAGCGTCCTGCTGGCTTTTGCGGGAAGCTTGGGGTTGGGAAGCCTGGGGTCGAGTGTTCAGGCAGCAGAGCAGATCACGGTCAAGCTAGGACCGATAGAAAAATCGGTCACGGTGGATGACCTAGAGTATTACGCCCGTACCGGAGAAGTGCCCGACTCCATGCAACTGTATGGTTGGGCGCTCAATGAGCAAACCCAACGGGCATTGACGAATCGCGTTCCCTTGTCACCCGCCGTGGGACGACAGTTGGTCAATGATTTATTGAATTCATCGGCGGGCGATCGCTTCCTCCAAACCCTACAGGAGGTGCTACCCGGCAGTACCCGAGACGACTTATATGCCGCCCTGACCGATGCAGCGGCTCATTCCGATGGCTTAACCCTACTGGGTTTCCTGGAGGAATATCCCCAGGATGGCGTCACGGTCGATCTGTCAGCGGTGTTTCAGTTGGCCTCGGAAATGAACCTGCCCTACTGGCAAAGTCAGTCCCTTAGTTCGGTGCTGGAGCAGGAATTGACCGTACCCCAGGTGGCCTCCTTTACCACAGGCATTGACCCCACCAAACCGGGAGACCAATGGGTGCGGGAACGCACCTTGACCCTACATGATCGCGATCGCCATCGCACCATTCCCGTTGACCTGTACTGGTCACGCCATGGTCATACTGGTGGTCCCGTCGTGGTTATTTCCCATGGCTTTGGAGCCGATCGCCGTTTCCTCAAGTACCTGGCTCGCCATCTGGCCTCCCACGGATTTACCGTTGCGGCGCTAGAACATCCTGGGAGTAATGTGGCGTGGTTGGCCTCGGTGATCAATGGAGAGGTGCTTTCCGATCAATTTGCAGAGGTATTGCCGGCAACGGAATTTATCGATCGTCCTCGCGATGTCAGCTTTTTGTTGAGTGAGTTGAACGAAATTGCGCAACAGTCCTATTATTTGCGCGACAAAATTGACACAAATAATGTCGTCGTGATTGGACATTCCCTGGGGGGCTACACCGCACTAGCTCTTGCCGGTGCCGAGTTGAACCTCCCCAACCTGCGCGAGTTTTGCAATGGCCCGGATCAGTTTGGATTGTCGGTAGCAGATTGGTTGCAATGTACCGCTGCAGATTTGCCAGACGACTTGCCCAATCTACGCGATCGCCGAGTTACCCGCATCGTGGCACTGAATCCACTCATTGGGCGCTTGTTTGACGAAAAGAGCTTGGAGGAAAACATCACCATCCCCACGATGTTTGTCACCTCCACTGCCGATGCCATTACCCCGGCGGTAAACCAGCAGCTCTTGCCCTACACCCATTTGCAAAACGAAGAACGCTATCTGTTGACGGCGATCGGAGCGACCCACCTGAGCGTTGGCGATCCCGAAAACCTCAACCCGGCTCTCAATAAAAGCTTGTTTGTGCGAGAGCGGGGATCGGATGAAACCGCCTCCTTACGACTCCTGCTACAAGGGGTAACCCTTGCCTTCACCAAGCAAGAAACCCCGGACGCCCACCGCTACCGTCAGTTTTTGACCCCGGGTTATGCCCAATCCTTTTCGACATCAGATCTAAAGCTGCGATTGAATGCGTCGGTACCACCCAACCTCTTCAACTGGTTGCAAATGGCGGCGTTGCCCCTGGAACAAATGACCCTGATGCCCGACCCTACTCAGCCCGAAAAGGCGCGAACGCTGCAAGCGACCTATGCAGGGGTAGTGATGTTGCTCCTATCCGTTCCCGTGGCAATGTTCATTCTGCCGGATATTCGCCTGTTCGCGGCTCTGCGGCGATCGCTCCGCACCAAACCCACGCCTCCCACCACACTTCCCCTGCCTCCGGATCGCTCAGACCCCCCAGAGCCCCCCGAATCCGAGTAGTGGAATTCCATAGCGCTATGGGCGTTCATTAATTGCGGTTGTGTAGGAGGCAGCGCACCGCACACAACCGTTGAGGTTGCAGAATCCGAGTATGATTTTTTCGAGAAGCGGCGTGGATACGCCGCTTCTCGAAAAAATCATACCCTTAGCCAGCAATACCCAACCGTTTCGATGGAATCGATCTATTTTTCTGTGATACATCAAAATTTACAGTTCATGAAGGGACGGAGCAATTGGCGAGATCTCCCTCTTCTTCGCGTCAAAATAAAAAATAGGGTGTCAATTCAAAACCGCAATTTTTCGTACAGGCTAGCGTCAGTCCCAGGAAGCCAGAACGACCCGATGAGCCATGGCAACGAGATGCATGGTCATTGGAATTGTGGCAATTACCGAAGATGGATTAATCCTTGGTCACAAATTGCTTTTTGTAACGCAAATCGGGAACGCTATAGATCCATCGCTGTAACTATCACTTAAAATTCAGCGGTGCCTCTGTTCTTTGACTTCGGCTACACCAAGCGGCCTGTCGAACTCTTTCATCTACCTATATTCTTCCTAATTGGGTGAGTCAATGTTTCCCAATCTACCAACCTACTTGATATGGCTAACGGGTGGCTTGTTGATCCTAGCCCTCAGTTTTGTCACACCCGAGCCAACCATTTCGGCGCTGGGAATTGCCGCTGTCATTACGGCGATCGCCGCGCTCAGCGTCACTAACGTCTCTGTACAGATTCTGATCTGGGCCATTCTGGCCGTCATCCTCGCCCTCATCCTGCGCAGCATGGTTCCTGCCGAATCCGCTGCCGGACTGGAAGACCCACCGGAGGCCAATGTACAAATCACCATTCCCCGGGGTGGAGTCGGCGAAGTGACCTATGAAGGCTCCTACTGGTCTGCCCGATGCCAAATTTCAGATGTTAGCATCGCCGTAGGAGAAACGGTGCGAGTTGTTGGGCGGCAGGGCAATACGCTCATCGTGCTACCGGTCCGGTCTACCCAGGAATTGGGCGATCGCTTGCCCCGCCATGGCTCATAACGCCATGGGCGGTAAGCTCAAGCCAACTACCTTTTCCACCCACTAAAGAGAGCAGGATGTAGACTAGAAAAGCAGATGTACTCCTTTTTACTCCATCTTTGATCGGAGGCTGTGCTCGGAGACAAGTTATGCAATCTATCATCGCCGCCCTTGCCCTGATTGCCGTCGGTTACATTGTCGGCTCAGTTCGCACCATTAGCGAAGGCAACGAAGCGCTCGTTGAGCGTTTGGGAAAGTATCACAAAAAGCTGAATCCAGGGCTGAACTTCATCGTCCCGTTCCTCGACACCATTGTCCTAGAAGAACCCATCAAAGAACGCGTTCTCGACACGGAGCCGCAGGAAGCGATCACCCGGAACAACGTTTCGGTCAAAGTGGATGCGGTGTTGTATTGGCGGATCCTTCAGCTTGAACGCACTTACTATGCCGTTGAAGATGTCGAAACGGCGCTGCAAAACCTGGCCACGACAACGCTTCGCTCTGAAATTGGACGGATGGACTTGGCTCAAACCTTTTCCTCGCGCAACGAAATCAACCAATCTCTGCTGCAGCAGTTGGATGATGCCACGGCAACCTGGGGCGTAAAGGTAACGCGGGTGGAAGTACAAAGAATCACACCCGCTCGCACCGTCATGGAGGCAATGGAGCTGGAAC
>JBCBSL010000045.1:0-21227 GCA_039819145.1 Cyanobacteria bacterium J06638_22 | reverse complement strand
GCCCGCTGCACTGCAGCGGGCGCAAACAATCTTTGGGTTCTTCAACCGGATTTGATATTACTCAGGATGATGCAAGTTTGGAAGTCCTGCCGTTGTTGAAGGCATCATCTTGGTTGAGTCTGCGGCGATCGCTTCACAAGATTCTTCGTCTCAAGACACAACCGAATACCTGTTATCAACGGAAGCAAACCGTCGACATCTAGCAGATTCTATTCGCAGTGTGAAATCTAGATGAGCATCGCTTGGTCTACAACGTTACAGATGCTGAAATCCTGATCTTGAGCTGTCGGTTTCATTATGAGGATTGAGGAACATGTTCCTCTCGGGTATGGGCGATCGCTCCAATCTACTCACCCGACCATTCATCCGTGGGCAACTGCTCGCCGCGAATCGACATATCGAGCAACTGCATGGGGTGGAGCACCGGGACAACCCGCCCTTGTTTCTCCAAGTGTTTACTGATTTGGACGAAGCAGCCGATGTTGGCGGAGGCAATGACCGATGCTCCGGTGTTGATCAGGTTTGCTACTTTTTGCTGCCCCAACTCTTCGGCTACATCCGGTTGCAGGATGTTGTAGACTCCAGCGCTGCCGCAGCAGAGTGCCGCATCAATGGGCTCACGGAGCGACACGCCGGGAATCTGGCGCAGCAGTTGGCGCGGTTGCAGGCTAATTTTTTGCCCATGCAGCATGTGGCAAGCATCCTGATACACCATCATCAGAGGGGCTTCTTGCAGGGGGGAAAGGGGTGCCGTCAATCCCACATTGGCCAGGAACTCTTGTACATCCTTGACTTTGGCGGAGAAGGCTGCTGCCTTTTCGGCATAGGCTGGGTCATCTTTGAGGAGATGGCCATAGTCTTTGAGGGTATGGCCGCAGCCAGAAGCATTCACCAAAACGGCATCGACCTCGGTGCCCTCGAAGGCATCGACCAGTTGGCGGGCGAAGTGGCGGGCTTGGTCTTCTTCTCCCTGGTGATGGGAGAGGGCGCCGCAGCAGCCCTGGGTTTTGGGAATGACGATCTCGCATCCGTTGGCGGTCAGCACGCGGGCGGTAGCGTCGTTCACTTCGGGGTTGAACAGCCGCTGCACGCAACCCAGCAGCATTCCCACCCGGTAGCGGGTCTTGCCCGCTGCGGGAATCCGTTCGGGCAGGGTGTCCTGAAATGCTTTGGGGGAAAGGGGTGGCATCAGCGATTCCATGGCCGCCAGTTGGGGCGAAATCTTGGGAAGCCAGCCCAACGAACGGATCAGCCGTTGCAGCCCAGTGGTTTGATACAGCGTCACCGGACGCATCAGCACCCGCAGTCGGTTGGGATAGGGGAAGAGGGAAAAGATGAGGTTACGCAGGAGCCGCTGGGGTAAGGAGCGTTCGATGTTGCGGTTGATTTGGGGGCGAGTCGCTTCAATCAGGCGATCGTATTGCACCCCAGACGGGCAGGTGGTGACGCAGGCATAGCAGCCGAGGCAGGAGTCGAAGTGCTGCACGGTGGCATCGGCTAGAGGAGCATCTCCTTCGTTGATGGCATCCATTAAATAGATGCGGCCCCGAGGCGAATCCATTTCTTTGCCAATGACGCGGTAGCTGGGGCAGGTGGCGAGGCAAAACCCGCAGTGAACGCAGGCATCAATCAGCGTTGGATCCGGGGGATTGTCGGCGTCAAAGCCATTGGTGAGGGGCAGTTGGGAAAAGGATGAGGGTTGCTGTTCGGGCGTAGGTGTGGAATTTTCAGACGTTTGCATAGGAAAGGTGGAGGGCGACAATAATTAATCAGCAATCCGCTACAGCATCCGACCCGGGCTGAGCAAGTTTTGCGAGTCAAAGCGCTGTTTAAGTCCTTGCATCAATGGCAGTGTTTCAGACTGGATGCCCCAGATATCGAAGCTTTGCTTCAAGGAGATAGGGGCACGCTTAACCGTGAGATAACCGCTGTGGGTTTCGCAGAGCTGGCGAACCTGTTGCAAAACGCTGGGCGATGCATCAGCGGGGAGGTGCAGATACCCCAGCCCACTTCCAGCATGGAGGGTGGCAAGGGTGGGTTGTACGTCTTCCAGATTTTCGAGCGCACTGAGCAGTTCAATTGCGCAGGTCGGTCTTACTCCCATTTTGCAAGTGATGGCGTCGCTATGGGCGGGCTCATCCCATTTTTCTCGTAATCGTTTCCATAGGTCGGCTTCGGAGGCATCCTGCAAAAACGTGGTGGTAAGTCCGACGGATTCCGCTTGCTTTCGGACGCTGGTGCTTTGCTGTTCGACGCTGGGAGGGATGCTCTGGAAGCGCACGAGCAAGCCAAAACTATTCGATATGCCACTGTCTAGCCCGAGGGATTGGGTCGTGACAGGAGCCAGGAGTTCCAGAGCTGTCGGGGTGAGGGAAGAGAGGAGGATGGATTGGGTGAGTTGGGCGATCGCCTCCCCATCTCCCACGGCCACCACCGTCGCTGCAACTTCGGGCAAGGGATAGGTGCGGAAGATGAGCTGACTCAAGACGCCCAGCGTTCCATAGGCTCCGGTCATCAGCTTCATCAGGTCATAACCCGCCACGTTTTTGACCACCTTGCCGCCGCCCCGTGCCACTTGGCCATCGGCGCGCACAAAGCTAATGCCAATCAACAAATCGCGAACGCCGCCATAGCGCTGGCGTAAGGCTCCGGAGTCGGCGGTGGCGACGATACCGCCCAGGGTTGCCCGATCAGGATAGGCAGGATCGAGGCTGAGAAACTGGTTGGTCGGGGCGAGGGCGGCTTGCAGATCGGCGAAGGGCAATCCAGTCTCGACAATCACCACCATATCTCCGGTTGCATGTTCGACGAGGCGGTTCAGTCGTTCGGTCGAAAGAATCACCTGCACCCCTTCGGCCAATCCGCCCCAATCGAGCTTGGAGCCTCTGCCACAGGGCAACAGGCGAACGTCGTCCCGATGCGCCCAGGTCACCACTTCGGCCAGGGCGTCCTGGGAGTCGGGGGAAATCATGTACTCAGGAGTGGTGCCGGGGGCGATCGCCCTTTCATAGCGCTGGCGTTGCTCGGCGGGCAGTTCGCTCCAGGCGGTTATCCCTGCGTTTCCGATGATTGATTCGATCTGGGAGGCGATCGCACCCATCGCATCTATCCTAAAGTTCTGTTCTGTATTAACTGTAAGCGTACAGGGAGGATGGTAAGAACGGGTAAGATTGTCAGAATAACGATTTGGAAATTCTCCTTAGAAAGCTTGTTCATGCACGACGTTGTCGCGCGTAGATACGGGTGAGATTTCCAATAGATTTTGGTGATACGTTGCTTACGTTCTTACCCAAAGACTGTTCATGGAAGGATTTGTCGTTTCCCTGGTCATTTTTACGGCCATCTTCACCCTATTTGGGTTGGGGCTAAATTTGCAGTGGGGCTATACCGGGCTGATTAACTTTGGTCATGTGGCGTTTATGACCATTGGAGCCTACACTACGGTGTTGCTGAGCTTGCGGGGAGTGCCGCTGTGGTTGGCGGCCATCATTGGTGCTGCTGCCGCGTCGCTCTTGGGGCTGTTGATTGGCTTTTCGACCCTGCGATTGCGAGAAGACTATTTGGCGATCGTCACCATTGGGGTGTCGGAAATGCTACGCCTGGTTGCCATCAACGAGGAAGAGGTCACGCGGGGCACCTTTGGGTTGCAGGGCTTTCCGCTGCCGCTTGAGGACTTGAATCCCAATGGATTTATGCGCGTGGTGATGATGGCGCTTTTGACAGTCGTAATCGGGCTGGCCTACTGGCAGGGGTTTCGCTGGCTGCGGCAAGTCTGGAAACAATCGCCTACGTCGGAATTGTTGAAGAGCAGTCGTGTTGCCCTGGGCTATGTTCTGGCGCTGGTGCTGTCGGTAGTTGGGGTTGGTTTCCTCTCAAGTCAGCTCAAGGCCGGAGAGGTCTTGCCTCCCTGGGTGTTGGGGGCGTTGCTGCTAGGGGCATTTGTAGGCATTGTGTGGTTGTTTGTGTGGTTGGGCGATCGCGCCACCAAAGGCATCGCAGGCTGGACGACGGGCTTGAGCGTGGTTCTTGCCTTGATCGCCGGGTTCATTGGCATCTGGGCGTTTGGCTATTCCCTGGCGGCGCTCTATCACTACAACGACAACCCCAGCAAAAATGGGCTGATGCTGCTCTCTGTGCTCCTGGTGGCGTTGGTGTTTTGGGGCTTAGATCGGTTGGTGCGATCGCCCTGGGGGCGCGTGATTAAAGCCATTCGTGAAGACGAAGAAGTGGCGCGTGCCTTGGGTAAAAATGTCTTTGCCTATAAGCTGCAATCCCTGATGATGGGTGGCTTTTTGGCCGGGTTGGCCGGGGCGCTCTACAGTTGGCAACTGACGACGGTCTATCCCGACAACTTCCGTCCACTGGTCACGTTCAACGCCTGGACGATTGTGGTGCTGGGGGGGGCGGGGAGCAACCTGGGCACCTTGCTAGGTGCCAGCATTTTCTGGGCCTATGACACTATTACTCGCTTTGTGTTGCGCGACATCGTGCCGCTGGAAGATGCGCGGCTGGGCGCGTTTCGGGTTATGGTCATTGGATTAATCCTGATGGTGTTGATGATCTGGCGTCCCCAGGGGATGTTGGGCAAGAAGGAGGAACTCACCCTTGGTCGATAGGTTCGCGCATCAGCCGACGGATTCGGCAACGGAACGGGCAGGCATTGCAGCTCCCCCCCCTTTCCCAAACCTACTGGAAGCCCGAGGACTGTGCAAAAGCTTCGGGGGCGTCCGGGCGGTGAATAAGGTTGATATCGATGTGCCTGTGGGTCAAATCACCGGGCTCATCGGTCCCAATGGGGCTGGTAAAACCTCCCTGTTTAACCTGTTGGCCAACTCGCTCCGCTCCGATAGCGGCACGGTGATGTTTGACGGGGCGCCCATCCAGGATTTACCCGCCCATGCAGTGGCGCGTCGGGGTTTAGTGCGCACGTTCCAAGTGGCGCGTGTTCTGTCGCGGCTGTCGGTACTCGACAACATGCTGCTGGCTACCCAACGGCAAACGGGCGAAACCTTGTGGAATGTGTGGCTACAACCTGGGAAGATTGCCTCGGAGGAACGGCGGGAGCGCGATCGCGCCTGGGAGATCCTCGAATCGGTGGGGCTAGCAGCCAAAGCCCAGGACTATGCCGGAGCCCTCTCGGGCGGCCAGCGCAAGCTACTGGAACTCGCCCGCGCCCTGATGACCCACCCCAAGCTAATTTTGCTGGATGAACCTGCCGCTGGCGTGAATCCCACCCTAATCAATCAAATTTGTGACCATATCCGCACCTGGAACCGGGATGGCATGACCTTCCTGATCATTGAGCACAATATGGATGTGATTATGTCCCTGTGCGACCATGTCTGGGTAATGTCGGAGGGGAGTAACCTGGCAAACGGCACTCCAACCGAGATTCAGCGCAATCCCAGAGTGCTCGAAGCTTACCTGGGAGATTGATGGCTTGACAGTTCCCGAGGCCTTGATCTCGCCCAGGAACTCGGTTATTGCTGGCTGAGGGTATGATTTTTTTTCGAGAAGCGGTGTATTCACACCGCTTCTCGAAAAAAAATCATACTTGGATTCTGTAACCCCGGAATCCCTTCCCTACTGCCGTGACCGCAACAGCGAGAATAGGACAGAGGAACCGGATCCCTCAAACAAGTAAATGACGCGCAACCCCTTCGTCAGTTGCACGCGGTGTGGCATAAAAGACGGTTTAGCCGGGAAATTTGGCAAGAACCTTGACGGGCTTGTTTGTCCTGGGTGATTCTTTGGGAAATCTACGCATGTGTGCGTCGTGTATCGACGGCTCTGTATTCCTCCCGATATCGCCCTTACCCGTTCTGTTGTCACGAACTCTGGCCACAAATTGTCCGAGTCGTTACGAGTAAAGCGGTAATGGCGGCGAGAGTTGTGCTCAACTCTGTTTGGCCGACCAACCTTCTTGCCTCTGAGGTTGTTACCATAACGATAGAGTTAGCTCCCGGTCTTGTTTCCAGATTGAGGCGACTAGCTCAGCATTATGGAATCTGTGTGCCTCTCCGCCGAGGAATTGCGTTGCGCCCAAGCGCTCAGCCCTAGCCTGCAGAACTGCGTTTCTCAAGCGGGGTTGTTCAGCCTGAAGGGAGCACCGTTCTCAACCCCTCAACATCTTGGTTTGGATGAGGCGAAACGAGATGATGGAATGTCTTCTCTAGAACACAGGTTGGCAATTTGTAATGAGAGGGCTTCCAGATGTGGGTCAATCATTTGGGGGTTATTTCTCACCAAATTTAGTGATTAAATGAACTACTCAGAGGGGGGTTCTTTTAGGGGGTTGCACCCCTTCTGCTAAACCTTTTGTCATTCTGCGCTATCGGAGCATCGCTTTCCGGGATGTCAGACCCAAACGTCGGACGGTTACTCAGCAAACGGTACCAACTGGTTGAGCTTCTGGGACAGGGCTCAATGGGGCGCGTCTATGCGGCAGAAGATAAGCTGTTGGGTGGCGTTCCTGTGGCGCTCAAATTTTTGTCCCAGGCGATGCTAAACCAGAAGATGCGGGAGCGCTTTGAGCGAGAAGCAACAACCTCCGCTCTACTGGGGCAGCGTAGCATTCACATCATTCGCGTGTCCGACTACGGCATTGATGATGATGGTATTCCCTATTACGTGATGGAGTATTTGAAAGGGAATAGCCTCAGTGAAATCATCATGCAGCAGGCCATTCGTCTACCCCGCTTTCTTAGCCTCAGTCGTCAGATTTGCCAGGGTCTTCAGGCGGCTCACAAGGGCATTCCCATCGACGGCGAAATTTGCCCCATCGTCCACCGAGATATCAAACCCAGCAATATCTATGTTTTGCAGGACGACAGTTATGGGGAACTGGCAAAGGTTCTGGATTTTGGCATCGCTAAGGCACTACAACCGGATGCGAACCAAACGAACTGCTTTATGGGAACGCTGGCCTACGCTTCGCCCGAGCAGATGGAAGGGCGTGAGCTAGACAGTCGCTCTGACATCTACAGTATGGGCGTGATGATGTACCAAATGTTGACCGGACGGATGCCAGTCAACGCTGAAACCCACACCTTTGGAAGTTGGTATCGGGCGCACCATGAACTCAGTCCTCGGCCATTGCAGGAAGCTAACACAAATCTGAAGGTGCCCAAGGCACTAGAAAACTTGATTATGAGTTGTCTGGCGAAGGATCCGGACAAGCGCCCCCAGACAGCGGCGGAAATTGTGAATGCCCTCGCGCCCCTGGAGCAACGCTTTGGGAGTGGGCGCGAAATTGGTCGGCGCATCGAGGAGGTGTTGTCGAAAGTTCCGGTTACCGACAAGCCATCGGCCAAACAGCAGCTAGCGACCCCTGACGATATCTGTCGCTTGACATCATGGCCGTCGGATAAACCTCTGGGTGATATCTCTTTCCCAAAACCTATTCCGACGAGCAATGGCGTGTTGCCAGCGCTGTGGGTTATGTTTTCTCAGGAAGAAATTAATCGCCGTCGCATTTGCACGCGCTACAATCAGTTCCTGTTTGCCCCGGGGCCGCATCCATCCATGCTCTGGTTAACCGTTCTCTACAACCGAGAAAATGGTCCGCGGTGGCTATCCAGCTATATTGACTTGAAAACTCGATATGGACAGCAGTTGGTTCGGTTGCTCAGTGAGACGGGCAATTATCGGATTTTGTTTTTCGCTAAGGAACAGCCGCAGAAATGCGCAAACATTCTGACGTCAACGATCGCCCCCGCCCAGTGCAAGATGTTCCGCAACTGGGTGACGATGGCACAATCGGGATCCAATCCCCATGCCTATGGCACCACCAAGAACCAACTCAAACAGGCGCTCGAAGAATTGAAGCCTAAGATCTTGCTAAAGCTAGAATCCATGTATAGCACTGATTCTGGAGATCTTTCTGGCTAGAGCCGTAGAACGAACAATATGAACTACTGGTTGATGAAATCGGAACCCGATGTGTATGGGATCGATGACCTGAAGCGCGATCGCCAAACCATTTGGGACGGGGTGCGCAATTATCAGGCACGAAATTTCCTGCGCTCGATGAAGGTGGGCGATCGCGCTTTTTTCTATCATTCCAATGCCAAGCCCCCTGGCATTGTCGGGTTGATGCAGGTGTCTGAGGCCAACATTGACGACCCTACCCAGTTCGAGGCCAGTAGCAAATACTACGACCCTAAATCCACCCCCGAAAAGCCGCGCTGGCAAACCGTCACCGTAGAGTTTGTGGAAGCCTTCCCCGAGATGATCCCCCTCGACACCCTGCGCAACACTTTCTCAGAAGACGAGTTGTGGGTGGTGCGCCGGGGCAATCGGTTATCCGTCATCCCCGTTGACGAAGCTATCGCGAAGAAAATTTTGGCGATCGCCCAACCCAACTAATGCGATGGGCGGCGGCGTCCTATGGCCTTACCCATTGAGATTAGGGTCAACCATTTTTTGAAAGCCCCGCTCAGCGGGGCTTTCAAAAAATGATTTATATCAGATCCGGTTAAACAGCCGTAAACCCCAACTATCGTTTTTGGCCGCTGCAAAGCAGCCAAAAACGATAGTTGGGGTCTTCAACCGGATTTGATATAAGAAGCGTAGTGTCTGACTCACTCGTGGTTGTTTTCAATAGCTTTTGCTTCTTCTTCCTCGCGTTGCTTGCGGGGAGCGGGTTCGGTGGGGAGGCGTCCGTAGATGCCTGTGAATTTGTGGAGGCGATCGCGCAATTCCTGGCCCAGATAGTCGGAGCGATAGCGCCATCCCCAATTCCCTTCGCCTTTGCCGGGGTAGTTCATTCGCGCGTCAGAGCCCAACCCAAAGGCATCTTGCAACGGGAAAACGGCTTGGTTCGCAACAGAACTCATCGCCAGACGGATGAAGTCCCAGTGGATCCCGTCCGAGCTGGTGCAGCCCATATAGTCCAGCACGTTCTGCCGCTCACCATCATTTAGCGATTGATACCACCCCTGGGTCGTGTCATTGTCGTGGGTTCCGGTATAAACCACGAAGTTGCGATCGTAGTTGAACGGAAGAAAGGGATTGCCCGATCCCCCATCGAAGGCAAAGTGCAGGATCTTCATACCAGGCAAGTGGTACTTGTCGCGTAAGGCCGCCACATCCGGCGTAATCACGCCCAGGTCTTCGGCAATGATGGGCAGGCTCCCGAGCTGTTCACCTAATTTCTGGAAGAAGGCATCGCCCGGAGCATCCAGCCATTCGCCATTCAGTGCGGTTTCTTCCCCCTGGGTCACTGCCCAGTAACCACTGAAGCCCCGGAAGTGGTCAATGCGCACCATATCCACGAGTTCTAGGGTGGCGCTAAAGCGCTCGATCCACCAGCTAAAGCCGTCGTTTTGGAGCCGATCCCACCGATAAATCGGATTACCCCAAAGTTGTCCCGTGGCACTGAAATAGTCGGGGGGAACCCCGGCCATCAGCGCCGGTTCTCCGGTTTCGGGGTCGAGGTGGAAGAAGTCGGGAAACGCCCATACATCCGCACTGTCGTGAGCCACATAGATGGGGATGTCGCCCATGATTTGGATGCCTGCTTCGTTGGCATAGGCTTTTACATCGGCCCATTGCCGATGAAACTCAAACTGTAGAAACTTTTGGTCTTCGATTTCGACCCTGAGCTGGGTGCGCCAGTGTTCCAACGCATCCGGTTGGCGACGGGCGATCGCCCCCTCCCACTGATACCAGCTCTTTCCCCCAAACTGCTCTTTGAGCGCCATAAACAGGGCATAGTCATCCAACCAAAAGGCCTTGCTGACGCAGAAATCCTTATACTCTTGCCGCTGCTCTATCGTTGCCCCATCGCGAAAGCGTTGCGCCGCCGTTTTCAACAACGCCATGTGGGTGGCATTGACCCGGTTGTAATCCACCCAGTCCGCTGGAAAATCTCGCAGATTTCCCAGCTCATCTGAATAGAGCCAGCCTTCTATCGTTAGCTGATCCAGGCTAATCAAAATGGGATTGCCTGCCATCGAGCTATAGGACATGTAGGGAGAGTTGCCATGTCCGGTCGGCCCCAACGGCAACACTTGCCAGATTTGCTGTCCACTGTCGTAGAGAAAATCGACGAACTGACGTGCAGCCTCGCCTAAATCGCCAATGCCATAGGGGCTGGGCAGGGAGGTGGGATGCAGCAAAATACCGCAAGAACGAGGAAATGGCATGGATGTTTGGGGGGAGATGGGAGGTGTCCTCCAGCATGGTATCGCGACTCTGGGAAAGAACAGTAAACCTCGCTTCGGTTAGCTCAACACAATCTCCCCAAAGGAAGAGTCAAGTGGCGCGTGCACGAGGATTGCTCCATCCCACGGCGATGGAGCAATCCTTTTGCCTCTCTGCTTCGGGAGATAACCTGCTTCATGATAGGATTATGGGCAATTGTAAATTTGTGTTGGAGAGGTCATTTTACTGATGGAAGCGGCATTGTTGTTGGCAAAGTTGCCTGAAGCTTACTCAATTTTCGATCCTCTGGTTGATGTACTGCCCATTATTCCTGTCTTTTTCCTCTTGCTAGCCTTTGTATGGCAGGCAGCGGTTGGATTCCGTTAGGGGCGATCGCCTGTTTGTTTCAAGCGCCTACGTTTGAGTGATTCAAACGTGTCTGCACGATTCAAGACCGAGAATGTTTAGGGAAGAGGTGGACGGATGCCAGGAGACGAACGATCGCTCAGCCTCGCTAGTAGCGACTCATTTCTTCCAAGCCACTATCCACTCACTCTTTGACATACACAGTTTTCAAACATACGTTCAAATAATTCAATATTTCCCGGAGCGATTTCTTTCAGAGATCGCTTTTTTGTTACTCAGTTCGCCTATTATTCAGCTCACTTAAAACAAAAGAAAACGTCTTGAGCTATCGATTTTGGCCTTGGACTTGTGGATTGCATCCAACTAGATTTAATCTGATTAGATTGAACTGAATTGAAACTGTTTTTGATGTTTACTTGTATCGCTTTCATCAAAAGAATAGTCAAGCGAGGCATCATAACAGTTTGTAAGATGCGTAAAGCTATCGCTAATGCATCAATTCTTTGTGGTCAACAATCAACAGAAAGAGCGCGAATCCGATGGTTAAAACCGCATGTCTGAAATGGTAGTATTTATCTTCTCTTAACCAGGAATTTCTCTGAACTTAATCCCCATCACTGATGATGTAGGCATTTCTTAGGAAAAAGTCTACACAAGGATTACATTTGAGTTTGAAGATAACTAAAAGCATTTAGAGCGTGAGCGATCGCACAAAAATCAAACTATTTAGAAATGGTGCGTTGTAAACCTATCTAACTAGTAGCATTCGATATATTTACGATCCGTGACTCAATTTTCAATAACTCAATTTAGTGTATTGAGCGACGAAATTAAACATTCTGGAGTGGGTTTACTGAGGCTTTTCGATGGGTCTTGAAATTATCTTGTTTCTTTTGCTGGGTTTACTTGTAGGGAGCATCAGTGGACTGATTGGGATTGGTGGGGGTGTTTTTTTGACCCCAGCACTCATCTATTTCTTTGGCTTTCCGCAACATGTCGCGCAGGGAACGACCTTGGCGTTGCTCGTGCCGCCGATTGGGTTACTTGGAGCCTGGACTTACTACCAGCAAGGCTATGTAGAAATTAAAGCCGCTATCCTGATTTGTCTAGGCTTTATCATTGGAGGGTTAATTGGGGCAAAAATCGCGGTTGATTTACCAGATATACTTCTCCGCCGAGTATTCGGGTTATTGATGATTGGGCTGGGTGTGCGCATGTTGTTTTCTCGTTAATGCGCCTCTACGGATTGGATTGGCTTCAGGCCAATTCTGCATCTGCGGCCTCTGCCGTATCCGCTGCATCCAGGTTTGCAGCAGAAACAGACTTGGCTTTGACGGAAATCTTTGGCAGCTTGTCGACTTCAAAATATTGGTGAAACTTCTGGGTCACTTGCAACTGGGACGAGCGGGAGTCGGCTTTGCGGCGTTTTTTCACAAACCCTTGCTCGACCAACTCCTGTACATGCTGATAGGCACCCGAACCCCGGAAATCCACTAGCTCGCTGAGGGTGAGGGGGGCTTTGAGGGCGATCGCCGCCAAGGTTCGCAGTGCCCCCAAACCCAAATCGACTGGAACGAGGCTATGCACAAAGTCCTGAAATTCGGGGCGAAGCTGCAAACAGTAGCCCTTCGGGGTCTCGATCACTTCCAGGGCAGAATCCCGATGGGCATAGTCACCCATGAGTTCGATTAGCCCTTCTTCGATGGTGGAGCGATCGCACCCCGCCAGCTCTGCCAACTGCGCCACCGAAAGGGATTGCCCTTTCAGGTAGAGAATCGCTTCGAGGGTGCTGGCAAGAGACGGCATGGGTTTGGAAAAAAGGGGGCTAGGCGAGAAACTTCGAAATACTTGATCTTAAGGTTTAGATGGGGAATCGCCAACCCTGGCAACGATGGCGTTGTTCGTTTGAAGATTCCAAAAGCTGGTTGCACCCACTGTAGTGTAGCGGGCGCAACCAACGTTTGGGGTTTAATGTTTGTCCTGTACTCAGGCTTCCGCTTTAAGCTAGGCCGATGGTACAGACGCAGGCGCTGTGACGTCAGACAAGGCCGATTCAAGGACAAGGCGATCGCTCGCCATGCCTCCGCCATGGCGGGTCTGCTCGACTTCACCATGAGCCTTTAGCAAGGCCGCAATCTTCTTCCGCATCAGCAATCCTGGCTTATCGGTCATCATGTGTTGCTCCACCGATGGTCGGAGGGGAACATCCGAGTCGGTAGATTCGAGGATGCGCTTGTCTTCTAGCGTGACCGCGCGATCGAACGCAATCACATCTGCTGTGGCGGTATCGGCCTCTGTGTCGTTGCGCAGGGCAAACTGCACCATCTGCGAAGTGCCATCATCCATGGGCGTCATGGTGTTGACGATGATATGGGATAGCCCATTGGGATAGTTGATGCGCAGGCGAATCGTGAAGGGCATGTACCAATCCATGTCCATTGTCCGCACTGTATCCCGGTTGTCCATCTTTAGGTTTTTCTGTTGCAGATCCGGGTTTACAACCCCCAGCATGCCGGTCACATGGATGCCCCAGTCCAGCTCTTCTAGATCCAAGGCATCGGGGACGGGATGGTCTTCGCTGCCGAAGGTGGTGGTATGGACGAAGGTGGGATGGGCCAGGTCAAATTCATTCTCCATTACCCGCAATCCCGCCACTTTCCAGGGTTCGTAGAATTCTTGGACTTGTCGGAAGGTCGCATCCGCCGCTTCAGGGATGGTAGGAATGTCGATCAGTGGCTCTTCCAGGCAGACCCAAGCATAGCCATAGCGTTCGGTGCAATGAAACGCTTGCACCCGATAGGTTTTGGGAATGTCATCCGCTGCCTCTAGTTGCGGGACATGGACACAACTGCCGCAACCATCAAACTGCCAGCCATGGTAAGCACAGGCAATCTTGCCATCAACCACTTTCCCCAGGGATAACTGTGCGGTGCGGTGGCAGCACCGATCTTCCGTCGCCACGGGCTTGCCCTCTGCGTCCTGCCACACCACAATTTTTTCGCCTAACAAGGTAAAGGCATAGGGGGCGTCACCTAACTGGTTCATCGGCACAACGGGGTACCAAAACCGACGAAACACAGGTTGCTTGGTAATCAGCATGGGGTTTCCTCCAACAACAGCAGGGCTTACCGAATCATCTTGCCTCGTTTTACACATACTGCATTCGATTTGTCTGTTCAATCATCACCGAATGTTACAGATAGGACTTATAACGGGTGCAACCGTGTCAAGCACAAAAATGGTTGTGTGTGGGCGCGCTGCGCCCACACACAACCATACTTAACCAATGCGCATTGGACACGAAAATCATCAAACTGCGTAAGTCCTGACAGATTCATTTCGTTACACGCGACGCATAGCTTTCAAAAATTATTGATTTGCCTGAAGCGGATAGCACTGTATCTTAGGCGCATAGCACTGTATCTTAGGCGCATAGCGCTATATGATGTTGCTCAACCTGCTTAGTTTGCGCCACCCATGACCGCCACCGAACCTATTCTGACTGTCACTGATGTTTACGCTGGGTACATCAAAGACCTGAACATTTTGCAGGGCATCAATTTCAAGATGTATCCAGGGGAACTGGTGGCTGTTATCGGGCCAAATGGAGCCGGAAAATCGACCCTGGCAAAGGCCATCTTTGGTTTGCTGACACCAAACCAGGGCAGCATCACGTTTCAGGGAAAGGCGATCGCCGGCTTGAAGTCTAACCAAATCGTGAAGCACGGGATGTGTTACGTGCCCCAAATTTCCAACGTCTTCCCGTCCCTTTCAGTGGAGGAAAACCTGGAGATGGGAGCCTTCACTCGGCGCAGTGGTTTGCAAGCTCTAAAAGAACGGATTTATGACGCCTTTCCGGTATTGGCCGAGCGGCGCACCCAGAGGGCTGGAACCCTTTCGGGCGGCGAACGGCAACAGTTGGCCATGGGGCGAGCGTTGATGCTCGACCCCGATTTGCTCATCCTGGATGAACCCTCCGCTGCTCTATCCCCCATTTTGGTCAATGAGGTGTTTGAGCGAATTCGCCAGATCAATTCGATGGGAATGGCGATCATGCTGGTGGAACAGAATGCACGGAAGGCGCTGGCCATGGCACATCGGGGTTATGTGCTCGACTCAGGGCGCGATCGCTTCGAGGGACCCGGCCCAGACTTATTGGACGACCCCAAAGTGGGCGAGCTGTACTTAGGCGCAGCATCCCTCCATGCTGGAGCGGGACACAATGCTCCTGCTTCCGAACACTCAAACGACTGAGGGCGCAGTGGCCAACAGCCAATAGCAGACAACAATGACGTCAACGAACACAACCGAACCCACCTATGCCCTTGCCCTCCACACCAGCGGCACTCATCTTGGGTTAGCGCTGAGCAATTTTGACAATGACGAACGGCAACAGGTGTGGGAGCTAGGGCGCGATCTGGCAACCTACCTGTACCTGTTCCTGCAGGAGTTTTTGCGGCCTCAACACTGGCAAGACTTGCAGTTCCTCGCGGTCGCCGTTGGTCCCGGCGGTTTCACCGGAACCCGCATCGGTGTAGTCACGGCCAGAACGCTGGCTCAACAGCTTGAGATTCCGCTCTACGGCGTTTCAACCCTAGCGGCGATCGCCTATCACAAATACCGTTCCTATCCTGAACACCGAACGCCCCTGCCTGATCTGGCGATCGCCCTCCCTGCCCAACGGGGACAACTCCACACCGCCCTCTATCGCCAGACTTCGCCTAATCTCGAAGCTATCTTGCCCGACGAGGTTCGTAGCCCCGAAGAATGGGCCAAAATCCTCACCACCTACGAAACGCCCTACGAAACGATCGAGGCAAACAATTCTCTGGGCGAAATGGCGATCGATCTCCTCCACCTGGCGCATATCCGCTGGCAACAGGGCGATCGCCCCGATTGGTCAACTGTTGTTCCCTACTATGGACAACATCCAGTCCATCGTTAAAGCATTGGGGTTTGCAGAATCCAAGGATGATTTTTTTTGAGGAGGTAAAGAGAACGCAGATAAACGCAGATGAACGCGGATGGTTAGGGAGTTAAATCACCTTCAGCAAGGCTGGGGGCTTATTAAGATTTAGTCATTGGCAAAAAAAGCGTAACCCGTGTACCTTTGCCAAGTTCGCTTTCGATGTCAAGGCTGCCACCTTGTAGCTGGCAAATATGCTGGGCGATGGCGAGCCCTAATCCTATTCCACCTTTAGGTCGGGAATTATCGGCTCGATAAAACCGATCAACGACTTTTTGAAGGGTATCTTTGTTCATTCCCTTACCCGTATCTTCTATCTGTAGCGGAATGAATTGATGCTGCTCCTTCTCTATGGGAGGAAGAATATTTAAACGAATCAATTCACTGTCTGGAGCGTACTTAATAGCATTATCTAGTAAGTTAAGTACCGCTTGGCCAGTCAGCTCAGGATCAACTAGCACCATCGCTTTCAAAGAAGGTGTACCCAACTCCAACTGGATACCAGCTTGTGCCGCATAGGGATGCATCCGCGAAAAACACTCTTGCGCGATCGCGATCGCTGAGACAGCTTGAGGTCGCACTTGCAGTTGCCCCGCATCGACCCTTGCTAGTAAGAGCAGTTGATCGACTAAGCGATTGAGATAGTCCGTTTCGCGGCACGCTTGTTGAAGATACTGTTCTGCTTTTTGGCCGCTGACGACCCCATCTAAAACGGCTTCTAATTCCACCCGCAAGGCAGTTAATGGCGTGCGTAAATCATGCGACACGTTAGCCACTAGTTCTCGACGCGCGATTTCTTGAGCTTGCAGGGCATTCAAGGTTCCCATGAGTTTGTCAGCCATTTGGTCGAGCGATCGGCTGAGCTGCGCTAGCTCGTCTCGGCCCTTAAGTGCAGACCGAGCCGAGTAATCGCCAGCCTCTAACTGATGGGCTTGTCGGTGAAGGGCCTTGAGCGGTTGGGTTATCGTCCGCGACAACAGCAGTCCAGTTATTGTGGCCACAACGGTCGCAGCCAAGGCGATTCCCATGACGAGTCCGGCGACCCGTTCAGCAAATTCCTGCGGACGCCGAAAGGGCATTGCAACATACACCCCTCCCATAATTTGAGCGGTTTGGGCGTCACGAATCGGCACTGTGATGTAAAGCCATTGCGGGTGCGGGTCGGGATCGGTCGCTCGCAACACGCCCGCCTGTTCCGTTCCGGCTAGGGTCCCAGAAATGACCTCCGCTGGCGGCTCAACGGGATACACACCATTGCCTGATTGACTGGTTGCTTGGGCGATCGCCGCCGCCGCGTCAAAAATGACGACGTCCACATTCATCTGCTCGCTGGCCATATCGACCATTTGCCGAATCAGAGTAGGATCATCTAACCGGGACGGCACTTGTTCAGCTAGCATCTCAGCCTGCTCATACAACCGAGCCTGAGCATCGTTGATGAACAATCTTCTCAGAGCAAAATCCAGACTCAGGTACAGCCCGCCTAAGCTCCCTAATGTTACGGTCAGGAGAGTAAGCGTCAGGCGAGTCGAAACGCTTTGCCAAAGTTTCATCCCTCATCTCCCTTAAACCGATAACCAATCCCCCATACGGTTTGGATATAGTCTGGCGACGAGGGATCCAACTCTACCTTTTCTCTCAATTTGCGGATATAAACATCGACGACACGGGTATCCCCTTCGAATTCATAACCCCAAATCTGCTCCAGCAGTTGTTCACGGGTGTAGGCGCGTCCGGGGTGGGCAGTTAACTGCGCCAGTAAGTTGAATTCTTTACCGCGTAGATCCAACGGCTCTCCATTGAGCAAGGCGGAGCGCTGGTCAACATCGACGACAAACCCATGGGTTCGCTTCACGTCTCGGTATTGCTGACTATAGGCTCGCCGTAATAGAGCTTTGATTCGTGCGATGAGCTCCTTCGCACTGAAGGGCTTGGCAAGATAGTCATCAGCTCCTATTTCTAATCCTTGAAGGCGATCGTTCTCTTCCGCCCGAGCCGTTAGCATGAGGATCGGCGCAAAATATCCTGAAGCGCGAACCTGCTGACAAACGTTAAACCCGTCCATATCGGGAAGCATAATGTCTAGCACGGTCAAATCAGGATGAATGTGTTGAATCTGATGTTTACCCGCCATCCCATCACTTGCAATTAGACACTGCCATCCCTCTCGCTCGATGTATAGCCGCACAGCTTCACACACGCTGGCATCGTCTTCAATAATCAAGATCGTTGGAGCAGACATAGCGTGAATCAAGAAACTCGCTGAGTTAACTGTAAAACTTAAGCTTGCTTTAAACCCCCATGGCGGAACGCCGCCTTTAAGGAAAAGAGGGGCATCATAAAGCCCCTCTAAACAAGCCTCTCGGTATTAATCCACTCAATCCCTTTCTGACCTTCCCTGCGGGAACTAAGACCCAGGCAATAAGCTCAGGATTTCGTCACCTGAAGCGACTCAGATTGGTTTAGCCAGATCTGATTAGCGTGTAGTCGCCGCCGCTGTAACATCCGCCTCCTCGAAAAGTGCCAGGTACTGCTCATAACCTTCCGCTTCCAGCTCAGCCAGAGGCACAAAGCGTAGCGCTGCCGAGTTAATGCAGTAGCGCAGTCCAGTCGGGGCAGGCCCATCGTCAAAAACGTGACCCAGGTGCGAATCAGCATGCCGACTACGAACCTCAGTCCGAACCATGAAGTGCGATCGATCCTCGACCTCAACGATGTTGTCAGGTTCCAGCGGTTGCGTAAATGAGGGCCAACCCGTCCTGGAGTCATACTTGTCGAGCGAGGAGAAGAGGGGTTCTCCCGAAACAATGTCTACATAGATGCCAGGCTCTTTGGTATCCCAGTAGGCATTGTCGTAGGGGCGTTCGGTACCGTCTTCTTGCGTGACACGATATTGAAGGGGTGTCAGCATCGCACGAAGTTCCGCATCGCTGGGTCTAACAAACGATGAGAAAGACGAGGCTGTCTCAAGGTTTTCTTCCAGCTGATAGACGGTCGTATCGCCTTCCCAAACCTCGCTGATGAATTGGTCACGGCCTGAGTTGGAACGATAGTAGCGATACCGCAGCGGATTATTTTGTGCGTAATCTTGGTGGTAGTCTTCAGCCATATAGAAAGTTTCTGCGGCCTCAATCACCGTCGCGATCGGCTGCTCAAATTTGTCCGACGCATCGAGCGCAGCTTTTGCACCTGTCGCCAACTGAGCTTGTTCCTCATTAACGTAATAAATAGCGGATGAATAGGACTCACCCCGGTCTACAAAGGAACCCTCCGCGTCTGTTGGGTCATGCATGCGCCAGAATGCCCCCAGCAACTGCTGATAGCTGATGATGTCGGAGTCGTACTGCACTTTAACCGTTTCGCGGTGTCCAGTGTTTTGACTCGTGACTTCGCGATAGGTCGGATTTTCGGTTGTGCCGCCCATGTAACCAGAGATAGCCTCTGACACCCCTTCGAGCTTCTCGAAATCGGCCTCGACACACCAAAAACAACCGGCTGCAAAATACGCGACCGATTCGCTCTCGAGCGCAGGTGCGTCTGCCGTCGGCGCAGCAGTATCACTACTGCGCGTTACTTGCGAAAAAAATATCGTCGCCACAAATGAAGCGATAATTAAGGTAATCCAATACCATTTCTTCATAATGCCTCCTTAGGGCAAATTCCCAGCGGAATGATAGGTTGAACGGGATCTGACCCAGATGGCCGTTTTATCACGGCGTGATCTGGGCTGGATTAAGCAATCACATTCCACCTTATAGAAAACTCTTTAAAAAACTGTTAGAAGCCCTCACAAATGAGAAGGCAGCAATGAGAGCGCCACGATCGCCAAAAACAAGAAACTAGCAGCCGTTTCCAAAAGGGCAACATACTGAATCTTGGTGTTGCAGTACCAATCCTTCCGCAACAGAATCAGCCCAAACTTGAGCACAGCGATGCCAAAGGCAGAGGCCGTCGGCAGTGCAAGCCAGTGCATCTGCCACAGCATCAAGATAAGCGCTGTGGCGATCGCATGAAAAATTAGACCAGACAGGATTGATGCCGTCCGAATTTTGCGCAGTTTGACAGTGAAAATAGCGCTAGAAAAAAATACAGTGTTAAGCATCCAGAGGGCGATCGCAGTCTCCGTCAGACTACCTGTAGTCGCCAAGTAGGCCAGCGGTGCCGACAAACATACCGCCGCAAAGGTGACCAGTTCATTCAAAACAGATTTTTGTTGTCGCTGCCAGACTGAAATAGCATCAATGAGTAACGCTACCACCACCGCGCCATAAACTAGCAACAGAGACCCTTTGGCTGGGATTTGCCAAAGTAGCCAGAGGGCGATCGCTCCAGCGATGCTCCCATAAAGTCCAATCCACAGTAAAAAGCGGGGTTTCCAACTGTGTCGCTGTTTGATTTGCAAGACGAAGGGGTGCTCTGCCTGAAAGCCACAATAAACACAAACAAGTGTTAGGGTCGTCATCCAAGTCCAGTGCTGTGCTGCTGCAGCTCCTGTGAGAAAAGACACTGCCAACATGAAATAGACTCCATGCTCTGGGGAAATCGTGGCTTGATACCATCGCTTCCCAGAAGGAATTGAAGCATTCGTTGCGATCGTACTCATGGAACTAACCTCTGGTAAACATTGGCAAACTCTCATGGAGCAGTTGAGTCAGGCTTCTGATGAAGATGCGCTGGAGGCAGCTAAGTCGCTGGGAGGGCAACATCACGAAGAGTGCATTCGCTCTTTGATTCAGTTTGTGCGATCGCAACAGCCACCCCTTAGAAGGGAACTTGCGCTCTACGCCCTCGCTTGGATGCACAATCCTCAACTCATCGATACCTTCATTCAAATACTAAGAGATACCGACGAGATGGAGACTGTGCGGGGTCAGGCAGCAGAGGCTCTTGGAATGTTGTTTGATGGGAATTACGAAGAGAGAAACCAGCACTACTACAAAGCTGAAAGTGCTTTGCTCGATTGCGTTTCAGATGCTTCAGCCGTTGTTCGATTTTGGTGCTGCTACGGGTTAGGGAATATGCGATCGCATCGTGCCATTAGCCAACTTGAAGCGATTCGAGAGCAAGACCATGGGCTATGCCCTGGGTGGTGGTACGTGTCTGAGGAAGCTGAAGACGCCTTAGCGCGTATTTCAGGGCAACCAGAGGCAGTTCGCATTCCAGTTCATTTGCGCACTGACTAAGCGCTTTCCCAAAGACTGCATTCATGACCAGAGTGACGCGAAACTATCGTTATGATTTAGTCCGTAAAGTAAAGGCAGTAGGTTACGTAGAAAAAATCTTGGGTTTGCTTTGTTTGGGGCGATCGCAAGAATTTTTCAGTCTGTATAGTTGGCTGGATCTGAGGAAACTATGGGCTGTTTTGGTGGCGTAGGTTGTTTTGATTTCCAACGATGGTGCAACGAGATCGTCCCCGCCCTTAAAATCGGCGAAGCCACGAGTATCATTGCTGCGGAAATCGCTGAACTTCAGCAACAGTGGCGATGGGGCGTAACGTTTCGTGGTCTTGGATCTGTTTGTACGACGTTTGACAACGAGCTGTGTGACAGCCCGCTGGGACGATTTTTTCGAGTCAATGAAAATGGTTTGCTTGTCAGGAATCGTGAGCCGTTGACTCAGATAGGAGGATGGGGATATGAGGAGTTGGCCCAGCTTGTCGAGCAACTGGTATCCACGTGCATCACAGAAGTAGAAGTGGTTGGCCGGACGTACCGCTTACCCTGGTTACTTCGACCGTTGCAAGACACTG
>JBCBSL010000044.1:0-21791 GCA_039819145.1 Cyanobacteria bacterium J06638_22 | reverse complement strand
GCCCGCTGCCACGCAGCGGGCACAAACGATAGTTGGGTTTTACGGCTATTTAACCGAACTTGATATACGTCCTACTCGGTCTTAGGGAATAGAGTTATTCCGCGTTTCAACAGCAAATTCGACCATGGACTAGGTTGCTTTGTATCGGTTGTTTTTCTCAAACAAGATGTACAAAAAGCTACAGCGAGCATGGGTCAAGAAGATAATATCCCTGAGCTTCTAACCCATTTGGAGTGCCCTACAGCAACGATGTATAGAATTTCTTCGTAGCTAACCCTTCGAGTTTATGGATGGTCGGCGATCGCCTTACACCTTTTGATGAGGTCAGAGCTTTTTTGAAAGCCAAGCAGCACGTGATTTGCAAAAAAGGGTTGGTTTTACCTAGGCGTATAGCGCGGAGAGAGTTAATAGGTAGATCGCGGCGATAGGGATTCCAATAATCTGTAGTCCTTCTACTGAACGCAAGAGAATATATTTTTTCCACTCAGAACTTGCTACCCAAAACTTCTTATGCCCTGCTGAAGATCAAGGGGTTTACGCTCAGTTCTTGGTCTGGTTTACGATCAAATGAACTAGGTTTGCGATCAGGACATCGGATGGCATCGGCGCAATTTGCTCTCCATGCAAAATGTACTGGGTTATAGCATAGCTAATCACGGTTCCGGTGAAGATGCGTGCTGTTGCTTCTGGATTCGCGATGTCCAACTTTGGGTGGGCTGCAAAGTAATTTCCAAGAACCTTCCACGCCCGTTGTGGCAGTGCTCGAACAAAGAGCTGAGCAAGTTCCGGGAACCGCCCCGATTCCCCCATGATTAATCGAAAAAATGCCACATATTGCTCGTCTGAAGCGATTAACTGCAATATCTGGGTTGCGATATGACGCAATACTTCTTCGGGTTCCTTTTCCAGGGAGATGCCTCCCAGCACTCGATTGAATCGCTGTTCTGCAATTTGCTCGATCAACGCTGTGAATAAGCCCTCTTTGTCCGCGAAGTGTTTGTAAATCGTGATCTTGGAAACGCCTGCGGCAGTCGCGACGCGATCCATACTCGTGCCTTCATATCCCTGGTGCAAAAAGATTTCCATTGCGCCTTGTAGGATTTGTTGGCGTTTCTCAGCGATCGCAGACTCGGTGGGCATAGGAGACATGGCAACGTTTAGTCAATTATTCAAAAGGATAATTGAAAAGATGTAAACTATACCGTACAGTATAGCTATTGATAGCTCGTATCAACTCTGGACAAAAGAGGTTCCACTCTCCCTTCTAACAAAGCGTTTGGGTTTCGTGCAGGATTCCCGCTGAAGTCAAATTCGCATCCGCAGCCCTTTTGCTCGACTCAACACAGGCGCTGGTTCCATGGATTATCGTTGCCGCACTCCCTCTTGTTCAGACGCTTCACAGACGACTGGCAATTCGTAATTTTTTGGGTTGTTGACCATGACTCAACTTGCACCTTCTGATTCTCCCGGTGCTTCCGGTAAAGTGGACGATTCGGGAACGGGGCGATCGCCTCAACCATCCCGCGCTAAGAAGCTTTGGTGGTTAATTCCCGGCGGGTTGTTACTAGCAGGGGTCGCTTTTGGTGTCCGAACCTGGTTTTTTTCGGACGCTGATACGGCGATCGAACTCAGTGGACGTATCGAGGGCTATGAGACGGATCTGGGGGCAAAAGTTGGTGGACGTATCGAATCGGTGGCGGTGCGGGAGGGCGATCGCGTCGAAGCCGAACAGGTCATCGCCCAGCTCGACGCAGAGGAACTCCAGGCACAACTGGCAGCCGCACAGGCCAGTCGGGCGGCGGCAGAACAACAGGTGACCCAGGCGCGCAGCCAAATTGGGGTGATTGAAAGCCAGATTCAGGAAGCCCGATTGACTTTGCAACAATCGCAAGGAGACACCGCTGGGCGTGTGAACCAGGCAGAGGCACAGGTGGCCACCGCAGAAGCCCAGCTTGCTCAGGCACGCGCCCAGGTGCAGCAGGCAGCGGCGGAGTTACGGCTGGCACAGGTGGAGCGCGATCGTTTCCAGACCCTGGTGGCTGAAGGTGCGATTCCCCAACAGCAGTTTGACGAAGTACTCACTCGGTTCGAGACGGCACAGGAGACGGTGGCTGCACGGCAAGCAGCGGTGGCAGCGGCAGAGCGCCAGGTGGGAGCCGCCCAGGGAAGCTTGACCCAGGCCGAAACCACCCAGCTCAACCCCGACATTCGCACTGCACAAATTACTCGCTTGCAGCGACAGTTAGAGCAGGCCAATGCCCAGCTTGCTGCAACCCAGGCAGAGGTTGAGCGGGCGATCGCCAACGAATCGGAGATTGCCGCCCGTCTGGATGATCTGGAGATTCGTAGCTCCATCGATGGCGTCGTGGTAACGCGGATGGTGGAACCGGGCGAGGTGGTCTCTGCTGGGACGATGGTGATAACGGTGGTCAATCTCGATGAGGTCTATATGCGGGGGTTCATTCCCGCTGGTGAGGTGGGCAATGTTCGCGTTGGGCAACCCGCCCAGGTCTTTCTCGACTCTGCCCCTGACGAACCCCTAGAAGCGACGGTTATCGCTGTTGACACCGAAGCCTCCTTCACCCCAGAGAACATCTATTTCCAGGACGATCGCGTCACCCAAGCCTTTGGTCTCCGCCTCGGCATCGAGAACCCCGATGGGTTTGCCAAACCGGGTATGCCTGCTGACGGCGCCATCCTTTTGGAAATGGAAGAGGGGTCATGAGTGCTTTTTCTCCAGAACAAACGGTAGTTTCCCCCAGAACATCTGCGGAGAGTGTCCCGGCCATTACGCTGCAAAATCTCCGCAAGTCCTACGGCAATCTGGAGGCGGTGAAGGGAATTTCCTTTGCCGTTCAACCCGGAGAAATTTTTGGGCTGATTGGCCCCGATGGCGCGGGCAAGACAACGACCTTCCAAATCTTGGCCGGGGTGATGGAGGCCACCACTGGCGAGGTCGGTGTTTTGGGCAAGCCCCCTAGGGAAGCGCGGCTGAACCTGGGCTATCTCACCCAAAAGTTCTCGCTCTATACCGACTTGAGCGTGATGGAAAACCTGCGCTACAGTGCCGGGTTGCGGCGTGTACCCGATGCCCAGTTCTCGAAGCGGGCACCCTATCTGTTACAACAGGTGGGATTGGAGCCATTTGGCGATCGCCTCGCGGGGCGACTCTCCGGCGGTATGAAGCAAAAGCTGGCACTCTGTTGTGCCCTCATTGCCAATCCCTCTGTGCTGCTGCTGGATGAACCAACCACCGGAGTTGACCCTGTTTCTCGGCGCGAGTTTTGGGATTTGCTGACAGCCGTCGCGGCAGAGGGCGTCACGGTTGTAGCCGCAACGCCGTACCTAGATGAAGCGGAGCGCTGTCAACGAATTGCGCTGATTTACGGCGGCGAAATTCAGCAACTCGACTCCCTGGCAAACCTGCGAGAAAGCTTGGGATTGCAACGGCTGGAGGTACGCGCTGGGGATGTGACAACGGCGGAACACGCCTTGCAGACCAGCGGGACATCCGAGTTGGTGGATATTCAAACCTTTGGCGATCGCCTCGATATCCTCGTGCCCGATGCAGCTCAGGGGGAGCAGCGGGTACGAAATACCCTGGCACAGCACCAGATCCCCATCAACAGCGTGCGGCAGGATGCACCCACCCTGGAAAATGTCTTCGTCAACCGCCTCCGTCAGCAAGGCTCTGATCCGCCTTATATCCCGTTCCCGATGGAACACGCTGGGCAACCGAAAGGCGATATCGCCATCACAACCGAAGGGTTGCAAAAGGTTTTTGGAACCTTTCAGGCCGTGAAAGGGGTAGATTTAACCGTACGGTATGGCGAGATTTACGGTCTTTTGGGCGCAAACGGAGCGGGCAAAACCACCGTTATCAAAATGCTCTGTGGCTTACTGCCTCCCACCAGCGGGCATATCGAACTGGCGGGGGAAACAGCAAATTTGAGCCGAGCCGATGTGCGATCGCGCATTGGTTACATGAGTCAGAAGTTCACCCTCTACGACGACCTCACCATTCTGCAAAACCTCACTTTCTACTGCGGCGTTTACGGGGTGCCCCGGCGGTTGCAGCCAGAAAAAATTAACTGGGTGCTGGAAACCTGCGGGCTGCAAGGGCGCGAGCGTACCCTCACGGCTAGCCTCCCTGGAGGTTGGAAGCAGCGGGTCGCCTTCGGAGCCTCAGTCATGCACGAGCCCGACATTCTGTTTCTAGATGAACCAACTTCGGGGGTTGATCCCCTAGCACGACGGCAGTTTTGGCGCTTAATCCGCGACTTCGCCCATCGCGGCACCGCCATCCTCGTCACCACTCACTATCTGGAGGAAGCTGAAAACTGCCACAACATGGGCTTCATGGTGGCGGGAGAAGTAGTTGCTCAAGGTTCGCCCAGCGACATCAAAGGCAACCAGCCAGGGCAACTGGTGGAGATGCAAACCACCCAAAATCAGGCAGCCTCCGATTTGCTGAAGCATCGGCTGGAACCCTGGCGCGTGTCCATTTTTGGCGATCGCCTCCACATCGTCCTCGATAATCCCGACCAGGAACTCCCCATGCTCCGCCAATGGCTCCAAGCTGAGGACATCACCATCCACGCCGCCGAACCGATTCCTTTCTCCCTAGAAGATGCCTTCATCGGCATCGTGCAACGGGCAAATGCAACCTAGTTTTGAAGGGTTGAAATGAGACGAATTTTTGCTCAATTTTTGAAAGAATTATCGCAATTTCAGCGCGATCGCCTCACCGTCGCCCTTGCCTTTTTGCTGCCATTAGCCGTGTTGCTGATCTACGGCTATGCGATCCGACTGGAAGCCAAAAACATTCCCCTGAGTATTCAGGATTTTGACAATAGCCAACTCAGTCGGGGCTATGTTGAGCGTATCTTTGCGTCCCAACAATTTGTTCCTGCACCGCTGCTGGACAATGATCCGACCCTGGCAATCGATCGCGGCATCGCCAAAGCCACCCTGGTCATTCCCCCCGACTTCTCCCGCACCATCAAGGACAATGACTCTGTCGAAGTGCAAGTGCTGGTAGATGGAACCGACGTGAATAATGCCCGCGTTATTCAAAACGGGATTCGTGCCACCACACAGTTCTTCCTACGCAGTGATAATCTGATCCCCGATCGCCCGCGTCCCCAGGTCGTTGCAGAAGTGCGCCTGTGGTTTAATCCCGGTCGGGAAGAGGCGTTCTACATTGTCCCTGGCATTTTTGGGGTCATTCTTTGGGTCTTCCCTTCGATGCTGGCGGCGATCGCCACCGTTCGCGAAAAAGAGCAAGGCACCATTGTCCAGATCTATGCCTCTGACCTGAGCGTTGCCGAGTGGTTGCTGGGTAAAGAGCTGGCCTATATTGCTATCGGTATCGGTGAAGCCCTGATTACCTTAGTGGTCGCTGCCCTTCTTTTCGGCATCTGCATTCAGGGCGATCCCACTCCGCTCTTGGTGGGAACGATTGTCTTCCTAGCCGCTGCCGTTGCGTTCGGGCTGTTCGTCGGCGTTCGCACAGGCAACCAAACCGGGGCAGTTCAGGGGACGGCGATCGCAGGCTTCCTTACGGCTCTTCTCCTCTCTGGCTTTATCTACCGCATCGACAACATCCCGTTTCCCCTCTCTGCCATTTCCAACGTCATTCCTGCCCGCTACTACATCCTCATTACCCGCGATGCCATGGTACGCGGCACAGGCTGGGCCGGAGTTGGGTTTGCACCATTGGCGATCGCCCTAATCGGCAGCTTTTTCTTCTTTGCCGCCACCCGCATCCTCCACCGTATGCAGTTCTCCGATTGAGGATGAAGCGCAGTGCTGAACCCAATACCCCAAGACCAACTAAATCGACACTAACTTACTCTTTACAACACCCACTATACTCAGGATAAATAATACCGCATGCGCTTCCCCATTCAGTAACTTCCATAATTCCAACGAAAGCTTCAAAAATAATTAACCTACTGACAGAGTCGAGAGAGAAAAATGGTTTCAGCACTCAATAAACCATCATCTTTAATTCATGAGATTCAGCTTGAAAAGGTTGGTGAATGGTCATTATTCAAATTTAGTGAAGTCCTTCAAGAGCGGATGGAAACTCTTTTAGAGAAAAAGAAGGTCGATCAACTCACGCCTGATGAAGTCTCTGAATTGGATGCTATTGGAGAATTAGATCGCATCTTCATCCATATCAATGCCATGTTGGCATCCCAGCAATCCAATGCATGAAGATCTGAAGAAGGCAATTCGAGAACGTGCTCAATATTTATGTGAGTACTGCCACTCTCCAGAGCGTCTCAGCCCTAGTCGCTTCACCGTCGATCATATTATGCCCAGGTCTCTAGGAGGTTCTGATGAAATGGAAAATCTTGCTTTGGCCTGTCGGCGCTGCAACGAAAGACGATACAACTTTGTAGCCGGAATTGATCCAGACACTCAAGAGATTGTTCCACTCTTCAACCCTCGACAGGAACAATGGCAAGAGCACTTTGTTTGGATTGAACAAGGAATTTTGATTAAAGGCATGTCCTCCATCGGTCGTGCAACCTGTATTCGACTCGATTTGAATGATGATCGCTATCCAGACCAAGACTCCATACGAGAAGCTAGACAATTTTGGATCCAAATTGACTTACATCCCCCTACCAGTGATCCGCGTCAAGATTGATCTGCTCTCTCCTGAAGTGAGTTAGCTCCAGCTGTTCGTTAGTTGCTTGAACCATGAATTTTCTTCTTCGTCTTTTTAGTGGTCGCCTTTGGGCATTGATTCGCAAAGAAACGCAGCAAATTCTGCGAAACAAGCAGATTGTCTTTCTGCTGTTGTTTCCGCCGACGGTGCAGTTGCTGGTATTTGGGTTGGCACTGAACCCGGAAGTGACGGGGTTGGATTTAGGCGTTGCAGACTACAGCCGCAGTGCTGATAGCCGCGAACTGGTCGCCGCTTTGGTTGAAAACGATGTGTTTCAGGTCAGTACCTTTGAGGAGAGTCAGGCGGCGTTGGGAGATCAAGTACGTGCCGGGCGCATTACGGCTGGATTGGTGATTCCGCCGGATTTCAGCCAGGAGCTAGGCGAGCACCAAGCTGCCCCGGTACAGGTTCTGGTGGATGGAGTTGATGCTAACACCGCAGGCATTGCTCAGGGATATGTGGAGCAAATCGTCAGCCGCTACAACCAAGGGCTGACGACACCACCCAGCGGACAGCCGGAGTCTCTTCCTATCGAAACCCAGGTGAAGTTTCTCTACAACCCCGGTTTGCTGAGTAGCTGGTTCTTCGTTCCGGGTGTGATTGGCGTTGTTCTTACCCTCACGGGGTCGCTCGTGTCTTCCACCACCGTCATCCGCGAAAAGGACGTGGGCACTCTGGAGCAACTGCTGATGACCCCTGCCGCTGGCTGGGAAATCTTGATGGCTAAGATTGTGCCGTTGTTTGTGTTGCTGCTTGGGGATGTGTTGCTGGCATCGGCACTGGCTCGACTTGTGTTCGATCTTCCGTTTCGCGGCAACTATCTCCTCTTTTTGGGACTTTCCGCCCTCTACCTGTTTGTTTGCATTGGCCTTGGCATCTTCCTGGCGACGCTTGCCGAAAATCAACAGCAGGTCGTCCTAACCTCGTTCTTCTTCAATGTGCCGCTGATCCAGCTTTCGGGGGCGATCGCCCCCATCGAAAGCATGCCCCCCTTCTTCCGCTACCTCTCCTTCTTCGATCCCCTCCGTCACTACGTTCAGATTGCCCGTAGTCTCATCCTCAAAGATGTCGGCATCGATGCGCTTTGGGTCAACATTCTCGCCCTCGCTGTCTTTGCCATTCTCTTCCTCGGCATCAGCATTAACCGCTTCCGGGCTCAATTGAGTTAGAGGAAAGAGATTCTATTCAATCTGACGGACTTCCTGAACAAACCAACTAAAAATCTCAGCCAGTTGATTTAAGCAGGCTTCATCTTCAAAGATACCTATGTCAACACTAGGAGCACCAGTAATAGCATCCTCAGATAGCTCAACAGATGGAATTTGATTTAGCTTATGAAGGAGTGCCAATCGCTTCTCCTCTGCATTGAAAGGGAATTTAGATTTGTACCAACGGAAACAAAACTCAATTCGCCCTGACGTCCAAACGACAAATAATTGATGCGAAATGTCATTGTGCCGAATCATAGGGATGAAGGAGCAGCGTTTCTCGCCTTTTCCCCACCAAACCCAGTCGGCAGAGGTTTCACTCCAATCTAAAAGTTTCTGAGCAAGTATGCAGTGATGTTTTCCTTTTCGGCCTAAGAGCATTTCGAAAAATGCTTTCCTACGATAATGATCCTCATCGTCTTCCCACGCATCTTCGGTAAGTTCCTGATATATTTGTTTTTCCTGCTCACCATCGATAAGCACCTTGAGAATGGGTGCAGGTTCTGAGTTGCCAATTCTTACAGCTTCAATCTGCAAAAGATAAAAATAGTTTTGAGTAGAGCGATTCAACCACTTAACAGCTTCAACATGCTCTTCTCTTGCATGACTCACAATCCAAATTGCCGTGAGAGCCTCCTCTACGGCTGTTAAGTAGGTAATAAGTTTGCCAAGATGATCATGATCGCTAGGGCAAAGTTGGTTCTCAATGACGACTAAATAGTCAGAAGTTTCTTCACGCGCCACCAAATCAACACTAAAACTTCCAGTAGAACATTCCCGTCTAGCATCGAAAATTGAAAAACCTACGGCTTCGCTGAGAACATCTAAGTTTTCTTGAAGCCATGGGGTAAAATCATGGGCTTCATGTTTCCACACTTGGCGCAGCGGAACACTTTGGAGCCGACCAATGTTAGATATCGAAGAATCGGAAAGAAATTCAGTGGACACAGGGCAACTCCTGCAATACAAGAAGACATCTGGGCGTATTAACAACCAAGACCTACCTTGCAGCTTGCCCAAACTTCATATGCGAAGAAACAAAAAGCCTTTACTTAAGAAAATATTGAATTGTCAAAGCTAAACCATGGGTCTATTCTTTGGAAGGATAGACCCAATAATAGAAAAAATAGCGATCGCCAGCCTTTCCCGAAACGCTAAGACGCCACACACGGAATCCAGCTCTGGACATTGTCCACGGCACTGGTGAACTATAAAAAGCTATTTTCTTTCGTTATTCAAAGCAATAATTGGATTCCTAATCCTCTAGTCCTCATAAATTCGAGCTTCGATCGCGCTGGGATTCTCTTCGCAGTACAACTCAAAGTTACTTTTAGGCCGTTCGACAAAGTCGCTTTTTCTGAGGATATCGCTAATCGAAATGATGCCTAGTAAGCCTCCCTGAATGACAGGGGCACGGCGAATGTGCGTTTGAGCAAACAATCGCGCAACATATTCAATGCCTAGCTCTGGGTTAACCACAACACAAGGCTTAGTCATGATCTCATAAACATGCATCTTCTTGGGGTCATGCCCAAAGGCGGCGACCTTATAAATAATGTCAGTTTCGGTGACTAAGCCATAGGGATCCATTTCATGACGGGGCTCGACCACCAGAGCACGCAAGCCCTTCTCTTTCATCAACTTAACGGCCTCTGCAACCGTGGCAGATCCTCGAATGGCCACCACATCTTTTGTCATGATCTCGCGTGCTTTCATCATGGTCTTATTCTCCTATGTTGCTCTTATATTAAGCAGTTGTTTTCTATTGAAATGAATCCTTCCTACTGCGGTTCCCAAAGTATCTAAAAAAGCTAAGACGTTTGTGCTTTTTTACGCTGATGAGATGCCTCAGCCTGCAGCTCCTCAACAACATCCCAGGCCACGGCACATTCTGGAGAATTACTTCCTTTCTCTGCGCAGACGGCACGGGCTTCTTCGCGAGCAATTTCAATCTCATCTTCGATGAATAGCCGCTTGGGCTTTTCGACAAAGTCGCTCTTAAAGAGAATGTCACTGACAGAAATAATCCCTACCAGCTCTTTCCCCTGAATGACAGGAGCACGACGGATATGCGTTTGAGCAAACAGCCGAGCGACATACTCCACACCCAGATCAGGACTGACGATGACACAGGGCTTGACCATGATCTCGTAAACATGCATTTTTTTGGGATCATGCCCAAAGGCCGCAACTTTGTAGACAATGTCGGTTTCGGTGATAATCCCGTAGGGATCTTGATCATGACGTGGTTCAACGATAAGGGCACGGAGCCCCTTTTCTTTCATGAGTTTTACGGCGTCTGCAACCGTTGCCGAGCCACGAACCGTGACAACGTCTTTGGTCATGATTTCGTCTGCTTGCATCATAGGAATAGTGTTCCACTACAGTAATTGGAAGGGTTTGAAATACGGACAATGGCAGCCTATGATTCATTTCATCGGCCTTACCGTCATCACATTAAAGTAATTTGCCCAAATTTCACCGTATCAACGGTATCACAGGCAGAACGCTGGCAGGAATGCCTTCTCTCATTGGATTTAAGGTATTGGCATTGGTTTTACCCTTGGTCTTGCCCAGAGGTTGCTCAATACTAGAGGTATAGGCTTCTGAGACTTTACCTCAGGCCAACACATCGACAGAAATAGTAGCAGGTTGGGCATTCCGTTTACATAACCTGCTTGCTTGAACAGTGACAGTGATTAGGTAGGCGATCGCCCAAGAAGCGCCGAGCCCAACTGCCATAATTTGGGCATCAAACAGTCATTTGGCTTTCCATTGAAACATCTTGGAAAGACTTCCAATGAAGTGAGCTATTGCGTGATATGCCGTTCGATATTGCAGCATAACTTTGATGTTGCGTGCCTGTTATGATGAATAGTTTTCGAGAGCTTTGCTGAACTCTTCATAAGGCTTAACGCCGATCAATGTTTCCACTAGCTCTCCTTGCTTAAAATACATGACCGCAGGAATGCTACGAATACCAAAACGCTTGGCTGCAAATTTGTTATTGTCTAGATCGAGCTTAAACACCTTGGCGCGATCGCCATACTCTTCTGCCAATTGATCCATCAGAGGGGCAACCAGCTTGCATGGCCCACACCAGCTTGCTGTGCAGTCTACAACTACCAAAGCCTCTGTTGTCAAGAGCGTATCAAACTCTGTTTCATCTTGGATAAATGCTACCGTTCCCATGATTTTCCTTCCGTGTTTTTGTTACGTAAGTGAGAATTGAAGAGCGATCGCCTGACTGAAATTGGGCGATCGCTCAGATAACCGTATAGGTAATACAAGAGGGCTAATACAAGTTCTCTTCCTGATGGGTTTGAACCGTACAATCAGATGTGGGATAGGCCACACAAGTCAAGATGAACCCCGCCTCAACTTGCTCATCTTCTAAAAAGGCTTGATCCGACTGATCGACCGTTCCAGAAACCAACTTTCCTGCGCAGCTTGAGCAAGATCCCGAACGACAGGAAATTGGTAAGTCGATGCCAGCTTCTTCCGCAGCATCAAAAATTGTTTGGTCATCCGGGACATCGATTGTCGTGTCGATTCCTTCATCATTATTAATGAGTTTTACTTTGTAAGTTGCCATGTCGTACTCCAGATAAGAAAACAGGTAAGAAAAATTTGTGTGAGATCATTGCGATAGGATGAACTGACGGGTCATTGAGTTGACAGCCCCATGACAGCAAACTCTTCAAACGAACGCTCTGCTTGGGAGCGCTTGGAACAAGGCAGGCAGGCGAAAGCACGCAGCGGAGGCTATGTAGGCTATGGTTCTCCTGCATTTGGACAGCGCGTCGTCAACGGTGAACTGGTGGAGGATCCAGACGAATGTCAGGTCATCGAACTCATTCGCCGCCACCACAAGTCTGGGAAATCCTTACAGAAAATTGCTGATTGGCTGAACGATAATGGATACACAACCAAGCGAGGCCAACCCTGGCAGCGAATTTCTGTAAAGCGTGTACTCGATCGCCTCTACGGGAGGGGCACTCGAATGTCTGGCGTGATGTCTCAGGTCACACAAGAACCTGTCCATTCGTTCCAGCCATTACAGGGTATTGAAAATGATAACCATTGAGCCCTGAATCTATTAGCCAGCAAGGCTTTGAAGAAAAACTCTGTAACATCTCTCTATGATACACCTAAAGTTGATGGAAACTCTTGCAAGAAGCTTATCCCCTCAAATCAGTCTTTACATCTCTCTAGGCAAGTAGAGCCATGCTATACCCTGTAGGATTTCTAGGGATTCTTTGGCCAAATTTGCTGCTTGTCGTAACCCGGTATTCCAACAAGGGGTTCTCAACAATGTGGCGGCTTCTTCTGCGGTTGGGGCAACGATAATGGTGCTCGATGATCCGTTTACCTTTGCCCCAAATTTACTGGAGGCGATCGAACGTCAACCTCTGATGGTGTCGCCGACCACACCACTGGTGGATGCAATTCAGCTCATCAGTCAGGCACACAACTACACCTGTTCACTCGAACAAGATTTGCCCCCATCGGATAGCTTGGTTGGGCAGCGGCGGGCAAGCTGTGTGCTAGTCATGCAAGATCAAGCACTACTGGGGATTTTGACAGAACGAGATATTGTTCGATTGACGGCAAACGTCGTCAACTTCGCTGAAGCGACTGTGGCAGAGGTGATGGCACATCCCGTCATCACGTTGCCCCAAACCTCTCTTCAAGACATCTTTGCCGTTCTGTTCTTTTTCCGTCGCTATCGCATTCGCCATTTGCCGATTGTTGATGAGCAGGACTGCTTGGTGGGGGTCATTTCCCACGAAAGTATTCGCCACATCTTGCGCCCTGCTAACTTACTGCGGTTGCGTCGGGTGTCGGATGTCATGACAAGGGACGTTATTCATGCTCCTTTGACAGCGACGGTGCTGCACCTGGCGCAATTAATGGCGAAGCATCGGGTGAGTTGTGTGGTAATTATCCAGGAGGATTCGGACGGCAATACCAAACCGGTTGGGATTGTGACGGAGCGAGATATCGTTCAGTTTCAGGCATTCCAGATTAATCTCGGCCAAACCCAGGCCGCGACGGTGATGAGTACGCCGCTGTTTTTGCTTAGTCCTGGCGACTCTCTGTGGACGGCACATCAAGAAATGCAGAAGCGGCGGGTCGGGCGGTTGGTGGTGTCTTGGAACTGGGGACTAGGTTTGGGGATTGTTACCCAAACGAGTTTGCTGCGGGTTTTTGACCCAGTGGAAATGTACGGCGTCATTGAAAACTTGCAGGAAACAATTCGCAAGCTGGAAGCGGAGCGATCGCCCTCTCATCCTGAGCCCGAATAAGTAGCTCGGCATGATGAAAACCCAGACCCTAAGAAATCTGTGCCGCCTGCAGCGCAGGCGGCACAGATTTCTTAGGGTTTTAGGTTTAACTGCACCTATCGACTTAATATCCCCCGATATATTTTCTGATCCGGATTTGATAGCCCTCAACTGAATCCAAATAGCAAGCCCTCGGGGGATATTTTGTAAAAGGTTTTTAGGAACAAGCTTTTCACAAAAAGCCTGCATAGTTTTTCGGTGGTGGATTTAGGATTACCCACCGTTGGGGGCAATATGAGCTTATGCACCTGTCGAGATTGACTTTACAGGCCATACTCCTGGAGATCGGAACGTTGTATTCTCACCCCTCCCGTCCCTCGGATCCGCTTCCTACAGAGCGCGATCGCAAGTCAGCGCCCCCATCTGCCATGACGCCAGCTCCCTCAAAATCAGCCCTCAAAGATTGGAGGGAGCGGGCTCTTTCAAGGCTTAACATTGCTAACAAAATTATTTTGGGTTATGGCATTTCGTTGGGGATAGCGTTGCTGGGCACAAGTACCGGGCTACTCGTCGGCAACTATTACCAGTCGCAAGCACGGCATTCACAACAGGTTGCGCAGGAACAATCGCAGTTGCTAAGCCGATTGCAGGTCATCATGTTGCAGCTTCGCCCAGAGAAGGAGTTCTTCCCAGCTATTTGGGATTCCTCTCGATTTCGTATCGCACGGGCTGCTTCATTTCAGCGACTGACAGAAGCCGAGAATTTGCTCAATGAGATTCGAGCCTCAGTCGAACCTGAAACAATGTCGTCGCTACAAGGATTTCTGACGGGCTTTGAAGCGGAAGTTGATATTTATCGCGGCGAGCTAGAGACCATCTTGGCAAATATTGACCCCGATACCGTCGATGCAAGGGTCGTTGACCAGATAGAAAAACAGATTGCCGGCCTTGAGGGGAGTCCAACCTATCTACGTCTGTTTCGGTTTTCGAACGAATTGACACAGTTTGTGGAACAGGCAGAAGCAGAAAACCGTCAGGCTAGCCGAGCACTCGACCGGGCAGAGCGACTGAGAACACACATCATTCTGGGCAGCATGGTCTTGTCGATTGCGATCGCCAGTCTGCTGTCGATCTACATCAGCCGCGCTATTACCCGCCCTATCCAACAGGTGACGCGGGTTGCCAAGCAAATCACCGAACGCGATGACTTCAGCCTCCGTGCTCCTATCATGACCCAGGACGAGGTGGGAGTGCTAGCAATAGCGCTGAATGACCTGGTTCAGCGGATTGCGGACTATACCCGCGAGTTGCAGGAAACCCAAGCCCATCTGATTCAAGCAGAAAAAATGTCGAGTTTGGGGCAAATGGTTGCTGGGATTGCCCATGAAATTAATAATCCAGTGAATTTTATCTACGGCAACCTAATCTATACCCGTGACTATACTGAAAAACTATTACAAATAGTTAATGCATTTCAAAAGGACTATCCGGCTCTAAATGAATCATTTAAAGATGAAATTGAGGCGGTTGATCTAGATTTTATCCGTGAGGATTTGCCGAAGTTATTAGACTCGATGAAACTAGGCTCTGATCGCATTCGACAGATCATTCTGTCGTTGCGCAACTTCTCGCGATTGGATGAGGCCGAAATGAAAGCGGTTAATCTGCATGAAGGGATAGATAGCACCTTATTGTTGTTAGGAAATCGATTGAAAGCAGGGATCACGATCTCAAGAAACTATGGAACTTTGCCCCTAGTTGAATGCTATCCTGCCCAACTCAATCAGGTTTTTATGAATATTCTGAATAATGCAATTGATTCCCTGATGGAATGCAAAAACCATATAGACAAGACAATCATCATCACAACGGATATCCAAAATTCCAATGCCGTAATTCATATCCAGGATAATGGCACTGGAATTCCTAAAGCCCTCCTGGGTAAGCTTTTCGATCCCTTCTTTACAACAAAACCGATTGGTAAAGGAACAGGATTGGGATTATCAATTTCCTATCAAATTATCCAGAGACATAGAGGAGAAATTGATGTGGATTCAGCCGTTGGGGTAGGGACTAAATTTAAGATTCAGATTCCGATTAAAAAGAAAGATAGTGATTAATCTCAGTACAGGAAAAGAAATCAAACCCCAGCTAAAATCCTTGATTTTTGTCCTGTACTCAGAAGTAGTAAATAAGATTCATTTCTCACATCATAGTGTCAATTGTTTATCCTTCCCCTTTCCCAGGAGTTTTCTATGGCGATCGCACCCAACCCTATATCACGCCGATCTATTGTATTTGGGTTTTTGGGGATTGGGATAGCAACGGTGCTCCATGCCTGTGACCGTACAAAGGCTTCAGATGAGGCTTCAGGTGAAGGTGCAGAAAATGGTAAGGCTGGAGATGAAGATCTTCTGCTGAAAGTCGGATTAAATGTGGGGAATGTCCCTTGGCAATATGAAGATGAGCAGGGCAATTTTGTAGGGTTTGAAGTGGATTTGGTTAAGCTGATTGCCGCTCGCCTAGAACGGCCCATTGAGTTTGTGGAGCTATTGTTCACAGAGTTGTTCCCAGCCGTGCTCTCAGGGCGTGTTGACTTGGCAATCTCGTCTATCACGATTACCGAAGAGCGTATGGCAACTGTTGATTTTGCCCAACCCTACTACGACAGCGACCAATCTTTAACGGTTCTGGCTGGTAGCGCCATTCGTTCCCTAGAAGGTATGCGTGGCAAAGTCGTGGCTGTGAGCAGTGCCACCACAGGAGATGCCTGGGTGCAAGAGCACATGGAGGAGTATGGATTTATCGATATCATGCGCTACGAAAGTATTACCGCCGCCATGATGGAGTTAAAAGCTGGCAAGTATGACGGCTATATTTCCGATTTCCCTTCTCAGTGGTACTACGCCAACAATCATCCCGAAGTTGTGGTGGTGCAACGAATCCCTACGGAAGAGCAGTACAGCATGATGTTTGCGAAGGGTGAACCCCTGCGCGATGAGGTCAACGCATTGATTACCCAGTTGAAGGAATCTGGGCAAATCGCTGAGATCCATAGGCGCTGGTTTGATGAAGCACCTGATCCCAATACATCAACGGTACAGGTTGCGGATATTCCAACATTGCGATGAGCGATCGCCCTGGTAATTCTACGGGTGCTAGTTCAGTCTTCCTGTCACATTATTTTCAAACAAGGGCCTAGTTTGGCTTAACGCAAGCGTCCAAGATAGGGCAATTTAGGTGCTTCGAGGCAGCATTGCAAGAAGCCTAATTTCTCACATCAGTCTCGTGAGAAATCAGAGTTCTTCTGGGCTAGGAGCCGAGGTTTGATACTCCTGTTCTAGCCCATCTCCCTCGCCCCAATGCGATGAACATCTCTTAAAAGAAATACATGAATGCATATGGAAGCAGTAATTGATCTCCAATCAGAGTCTCGGCGACTCCAGTCAACCTGTACGATACCGCAGGTTATCTTAGCTAATACATGTGAACCATTTATCCGATTTTTCCAGCGGGCAGGGGCGAAGGATTATGACGCGCTGGTTCAGGCTTTTTTGCAGGGGGGAGAACGGGCATTGTATTGGGCAACCCCTTCCTCCCTGCCTCCGCCGAAGTTGGTGGTTACCTCTACCCCAATTCCCCACTTTGCAGAGGTGCAAATACCATTGGGGTTCGCTCACACGCAATGGATAGCACCTGATTCCCCAAGCGCTTCCCTCTGCCGAGATCTGCTGCATCGCGACGATTTAATGGCCAAGCTTAACTATTGGGCAGGCGATGCTGGAGCACTGGAACTCATTCCCTACGCCACAACCGATGCGTTTATGGAGTTGCTGGCTGCCCTGCGCCAGCAAGGGATAGCGGTTTACACCCCCGAGAGTGTGGACGAACAACAGCTCGGTTTGCGAGCCTATCTGGGAACTAAGGCGGGATGTCGAGGGGTTATGACTCAGGTCTTGGGGTCGCAGATGTTGCCAGAGAGCTATTTGGCACCCTCGATTGACGAGGCGGTGGCGATCGCCCAAACCTTTGTGACGCGCCAGCAGCCATTTCTGATTAAGCCGAACGATGGCTGCTTGGGTATCGGGCAAACTCGCTTTGTTGCACCCCCGTTCCCCAGCCCAGATGAGATACGAGCGCAACTCCAGCACAATCCGTTTCTGCAAAACAATCTCCTCGTCGTAGAAGCGTTCATCACAGCTCGTAACGCCATCTCGCCCTCGGTCGAAGTCGTCATTCCTCGAAATGGTATGCCACAGATCCTGTTGGTGTGCATCCAACAGTTTTCGAGCAGTGGACATTACATGGGCGAAGTTGTCAGTCGCTCTTGGCGAAGCGAACCCTGGTATAGGCCGCTCACAGAGGCAGCTATGGCGATCGCCCAGCATCTCCAACGGATTGGCTACGTTGGGCACTTTGATCTCGATAGCTTGATCGACGATACAGGAACGCCCTACTTCATTGAATTTAACCCCCGACGCACAGGTGGTAGCCACATCCACGATCTAGGGGTTCATTTACTGGGTGATACCTACCTGGAACAGGCGGCTTTACTGAGCCAAACCGGGTTGTCCATTCCAGCCTTTCCTTCTATTGATGCTTGCATCTCCCATATGCAGCCGTGGTTCTATCCGATTGGGGGCAAGCCACAAGGGATTGTCGTTACCCACAGCGCCACTATCCCCCAACAAAAACTGGGATATGTGGCGATCGCCCCCGACTTGGAGTCCGTCTTGGCGCTCAATCAAAAATTTCTGCAGCACCTAAACGTCTGATAGTTGAAGGGCCTATGTATTGGGATTAGGACAGATCAATTTTTGAAAGCTCTGCACCGCGGGGCTTTCAAAATAATGACTGAATTTACCTATAGCGGTCTGCAACCGCATCAAGTACAAAAAAGGGTTGTGTGTGGCGCAGCGCGCCACACACAACCGTACTTAACCAACGCGCATAGCGCTATAAGCCTGTAGGGCTATAACGTTCCTTGCTGTTGTTCTGGGTTTTGGATGTGGGGTGCTCACCCAATCTACGCATTGCGTGAACATCCTATGGAATGGCGAATGTACTGTATCTCCCACAGGAAAACAGCAAAGAAACTCTCAAGAAACAGCGTTTCTTGAGAGTTCCAATCTCATTTTGTTGAGGATCCGTATATTTTGGGTAGGCTCTAAATAGGTTAGACGGTATAAGAGCGCTTGGAGGCTTATGCATCCTTTGCGTCCCAGCTCTGGCAATGCTCAGCCATGCGCAAGCAAGATAATGCGATGATATCCATCTTGCACGTTTGTCTCGATGCAACTTTTGGATATCCTGTGCATTTTCACTGATAAATTTTGTTTTTTAATCTCTAGCTCAAAAGCCCCAGACAGTTAGAAGCCCCTAGCCCAATGAGTTGATAGATTACGCTGGAAAATGCAGGTCAAATGTACTAAGATCCTCTCGGGTTAAGGTGCACCTGCATTCCTTTTTGCTCTAATGCCCCTACAGCACGGCCCCCAGAGATTGCGCCTTTCCGTTCAATCCTTGTGGGAATATCGATGCGCTTCGGGAACAAGATGGAGTCGACTGTATTTTATATAGAGCGATTTTAATAGAGCGCTTGGCAATCAGATGTTTAGTCATCGATTGATAGGCGATCGCTCATGTTTTGTCTAGCCCTTTTCTCTTAGGTGCTTGATTGGGCTAATGTCTGATCGAGTGTCCCTAGAAAAGGGATCGCGGTCTTCTTGATTGTTTCGTTTTGACTGCGATCCTTGTAATTTGCGGTAAATCCATAGCCCTCAGGGGTTTGATTCCGTAAATACTGTTTCCCTGTTGTTGTCGGCACCACGCTTGCAGTGTTCGCGTTACATCTCGCACCATACACAAGGGAGGCTTTATGCCAAAAACTCACGAGTTAATCTGGTCTGATTGGCGATCGCAACTTAAGCATCGCATCAGCACCCTCGAAGATCTGCGTCAGTGGATTACCGTTACTCCGGGTGAAGAAACAGCCATTGAGCAAAGTGCAGGGAAATATCGGTGGAGCATTACGCCCTACTATGCATCCCTCATGGATAAAACCGATCCAAACTGCCCTATCCGGCAACAAGCCGTTCCCCATTCTGGCGAATTTCAAACCTTTGCCAATGCGGATCCCGATCCAGTTGGTGATACCTATTACCGCAAGACCAATCGGGTAGTGCACAAATATCCCGATCGCATCATTCTGCTCATTACCGAAGCGTGTGCCGTTTATTGCCGCCACTGCACCCGCAAGTTTCACACGACCGACCTAGAGGGATCCTATTTTGAAACCAGTGAAGCGGCTTCTTGGGAAGCCGATTTTGAATATATTGCGAGCCATCCAGAAATTCGTGATGTGCTACTTACGGGTGGAGATCCACTAACCTATGGTGACGAGAAGCTCGAGCTGATTATTTCACGCTTACGTCAAATCCCTCACGTAGAGATTATCCGCATTGGGAGTCGCTATCCAGTATTGTTGCCCCAGCGGATTACGCCAGAATTTTGTGCCATGCTGGAAAAATATCACCCTGTCTGGCTTAATACCCATTTCAATCATCCCAAGGAGATCACATCAGAAGCAGCAGAAGCCTGCGATCGCCTTTTACGCCATGGCATTCCTGTCCAAAATCAGACGGTGTTGCTTAAGGGCGTCAACGATGACCTGGATACTATGAAAACCTTACTTAAGGAGTTGCTTAAAATCCGGGTGCGCCCTTACTATCTCTATCATTGTGATAATGTGACGGGAGTTTCCCACTTTATGACAAGCGTAGAAACTGGGCGTCAGATTATGCGAGGATTATTGGGGCATATGACCGGGTTTGCCGTGCCACAGTACATTGTCACCACCAAACTGGGCAAAATTCCTTTGTGGGAAGAGCAGTACCATGCGGATGACGATGGCTATTGGCTTGAAAACTACAAAGGCGAAACCATGCGCTTTAGTGACACCCCTTGATCGCTCTGATCTTTTTGTTTTCGGTTCGTTCTGAACAACACCCATGCGTGGAGGTATCTCATGGCCAAAATCGTCTCTATCCATTCCTATCGAGGCGGTACAGGCAAATCAAATACGACAGCTAATCTTGCTGCATGTGTTGCACGCATGGGAAATCGTGTTGCCGTTGTTGATACCGACATCCAGTCACCGGGGATCCATGTTCTATTTGGTTTCGACGAAGATAGCTTAGATCGCACTCTCAATGATTATTTGTGGGGGCGGCGCAGCATTTCGGATGTTGCCTATGACGTGACCTCGGTACTGGAAGGAAAGCAAACGCCCAGCAGCAAAGTCTATCTCGTTCCCTCCAGTGTAAAAGCCGGAGAAATTGCCCGTGTTCTACGGGAAGGGTACGATGTGGGGCTGCTAAACGAGGGGTTTCAGGATTTGCTTGTCGATCTCAATCTGGATTATTTGTTTATCGATACCCACCCTGGGTTGAATGAGGAAACCCTGCTTTCTATTACTATCTCAGATATCCTAGTGTTGATTTTGCGTCCCGACCAGCAAGACTATCAGGGTACAGCGGTAACTGTAGATGTTGCTCGTAAGTTGGAAGTTCCGAAATTGTTGATGGTTGTCAACAAGGCTCCTACGGTTTTCGATTTCGCACAGTTGCGTTCAAAAGTCGAGGAAACCTACGCTGCGAATGTGGCTGGGGTGTTACCCCACTCCGATGAGATGATGGTGCTGGCAAGTAGTGGTATTTTCTCCATGAAATATCCAGAGAATCCACTCTCTTCGGTGATTGAGTCGATCGCCCAACAAATTGTCGAGTGACATCGTCTAGCAACGCTGTTCGTAAACTATGCTGTTAAAGCATTTGAGCGTTTCTGTCAAATAGACAGAAACGCTTAGTTGTTGGTGCTCAACCGCTAGTACTTTGAGAATGCTGAGCGGGCAATTTGGCGGTCAATAGTTCGCGAAAACTCCAGATGTGGTCGGTTAATCCCGCCGCTAAGGCCGGGGTTCTTTGGCCATACTTGGGGTGGAAGCGGGTCGCCTCGCTGGGGTCTTCCGCTAACAACTGCCGGAGGCTCATGTGGGGGCGGACGAAATTGTAAAAGGCGTGAAAGAAGACCACCCGATGGCGCAAGCGCTGTGGCTGTTTACAAAAACTCGGACTCTTGCGCACCAACGGTGCAAGAGCGGTTCTCAAGGTTAAATTGAGCCGTTCCACCAGACTGGTGGAGACCGTCAAGCCTAATTGCTTGAGCCGCTCTGCACCACACCGTACCTGGACCCGCAAGGATTGGAGGCGGCCGTTGCGCTTTTCTTTGACGAGTTGGGCATAGACCAACTGGGGGTGGGGCTCAACGCGGTCTTTGCGGGGTTGGCCGCGTTTTCCCGTGCGCGGGAAGTGAATCACCTGCTGATAGCATCCCAGCAAGGCGGTGAAGTAACAGCTGAAGCCATCGCTGAAGAAACAGGGCACGCCTTGAACCACCGCCGCGGTCTGCTGAATCAAGCGCTGGGCATTATTCAGCGTGCGCGGTCCCACCACCGTGGCCAGCAGCAAGCAATACTCGGGGGCATAGCTCAACCACACCCAATGACGCCCATTGGCACTCTCCTCTGAGGCTTCGCCATCGGCTTGCGCCGTC
>JBCBSL010000043.1:0-21858 GCA_039819145.1 Cyanobacteria bacterium J06638_22 | reverse complement strand
CATGGAGCATTTGAGGCCGATCCAAAGACGAGTGAACTGATCCATGGCGCGGACAGAGATAGGTATCCGTCAGCGTCAATGCCGGAATCGTCTGTCGGCAGTGAGGGCATTGAATTTCAGGCCCAAAAATTGGATATTGCAAAGCTGGATTTACCATGCGCTTGCGACTGGCGACCACTCGACTACAGCATAGCCATCACTGGCTGCCTTATTATACTGCCTATGCGAGAGTGGGCGGTGTTCATCCCATGGCCATCCCACTGCTCAGCCAGGAAATTGAGGCAGTTTGCCGCGTTTGAAGCCACGTCGTAAGCACAAAATCAATGAATTTACTCAGGATAAGCGGGTTTTGCGCCAGTCCTAGCCTATTGTAAAAGCGGGGGTAAGCATCGCTCGCAACTGATGGGCTATTCAGGCGATCGCTCCTTTTTCCTTAGTTTATTCTTGTCCAACGCATCAATGTCCCACGCATTGATGCTGAATGCATTGATGATTGACTGGGTATGTCTAACGTTTCGATTCCCGACTTAGCGGCGGCTGCCTTCGTTGCCCCCGACGCAGCGGTGATGGGGCAGGTTCAGATAGGCGCAGGCGCTAGCATCTGGTACGGAGCCGTCGTGCGAGGGGATGTCGAGCGCATCGAGATTGGCGCCCATAGCAATGTACAAGATGGGGCGGTGCTCCATGGCGATCCGGGGGAACCGACCATCCTGGAAGACTATGTCACGGTGGGGCATCGGGCGGTTATCCATAGTGCCCATATCGAGCAGGGCTGCCTGATCGGCATCGGAGCGATCGTGCTAGATGGGGTGCGGGTGGGTGCCGGGAGCATCATCGGTGCAGGCTGTGTGGTGACGAAGGATGTGCCGCCGCGATCGCTCGTCGTGGGAGTTCCTGGCAAGGTGCTCCGGGCAATCGATGAAGCCGAAGCCCTGGGGCTAATCGACCATGCCAAACGCTACGAGAAACTGGCCCAAGTTCACGCCGGAACCGGTACAGATTTAGGATTTTACCCTCCGGAGGCGGAGCAAAAAGCCTAACTCAAGCCTCCCCAAGCGTCACTGGGTGCAAGCGATCAGGCTCAGCGATTCGTAATCTTAAAAATTGAAACAATTCATAAAATTTGCGCGGGGGTTATGTTGTAAAACATCCGCCTTGATCGCACAATGTAAGGAAAGAACGACATTTTATTACGCAGATTGATTGGGGGGAATTCGTAATGGATTGGAGAATTCTGATTGTTTTGTCGCCATTGCTTTTGGCGGGTGGTTGGGCACTCTACAACATTGGTCAATTGGCCATCAAGCAAGCTCGTGGCTTTATCAGCAGCAAATAGTGACTAATGGTTTGGGCGATCGATTGCGCTCGCGTTGCCATAGCTGATCTTTAAAAATTTAGGCAAGGGGCGATCGAGACCGCTCAATTTTGAATTAAGCTTCAAGACTGAGAAAAAAGTGCAAAAAATACGTGCAAAAAAGCTGGAGGCATACTAGCCTCCAGCTTTTTTATGAGGCGGCTGTTAGCAGCAAGATGCGTGACAATCGACGCTAATCGTTCTGAGGAAATTCCTCCCATAAAGCAGTCGTCTGCCGTAAGCTACAAAACGTTCCACCACCCAAAATCAAATGATCTAACAAAGGGATATCGAGGAGCCGTGCCCCTTCTAAGAGTTGGCGAGTCAGCGCCATATCCGCTGCGCTGGGTTCGGTGCTGCCAGATGGATGGTTGTGCGCAACGATGACCCGCGTTGCACCTTGGCGAATGACTTCGCGGAAGATATCGCGGGGATGTGCGAGGGTTTCCGTTGCGGTACCAATGGTAATGATTTGCGTTCCCAAGTGACGATGTTTGACATCGAGAAGCAGAATGGCGAAGTGTTCTTGTACCTGCCACATCAGATCGTTGCTGAGAATGGCGGCGGCGATCGCTGGATCATCCACAATTTGGCGATCGCTCGGGCGTGCTTGAAACACCCGCTTACCCAATTCCACGGCCGCCAAGATCGAGCAGGCTTTGGCAACCCCCACGCCCGAGATCTGTGTCAGCTCATGGAGGTTCACCGAGCGCATAACCGCCAATGGCTCCCGTTGGTTGGCGCCTAACACCTGCAAGATATACCCACCAAGTCCGACGGCCGACAGCTTGCCTGGCCCTTGGCCGGTTCCTAGCAAAATAGCCAATAATTCAGCCGTAGAGAGGTGCTGTGCCCCCATCTCTTGCATGCGTTCTCGTGGTCGCTCCGTGGTCGGCAAATCTGCCACCCTCAGGCAATATGTCATCAATGCACCTCTGCTGAAATTCTGGGTTCCGTGCCCCAACGCGATGGGAAAAACGGTCAATTTTCTGAGGAGATGTGGGCACAGATCGTGTGGGTGCATCGCGCCCACACGATCAACGCCATCAACATCACGCGACAGCCTTATAGCGCTATGCGCGTTCGTTGAGTCGGTTGTGTGTGGGCCCACACACAACCATTTCTATACCTGACGCAGTTGCATACCGCTATAGGATTAGTAATCCCTAGAACAGGCATGAGAGAAACAGCAAAGGAAAAGCGACGTCTATTTCTAGACGTCGCCTCTAGGTATAGCAACGTAACCAGGGTGAATGTTTTTGTCTAAACCACCCAAGCCTGTTTCCACACCGGTTTAGTGACGATGGGAACCCCTGACCGGACCCGCTGAGTTATCCTCTTGTGTCCCAGGGCAAAAGTAATTTTCCCTTTTGAGATGGGGGTAACTTTTCTTCGGCAAGAGCGTTGACAAATGGTCCGATGCAACATCGGGCGAATGAACCAGACTGGCTTTGGATAAAGCACTTTCCCTTGGCAGAGGGGCATCTGCCTGGGCGATCGCCGCCTCGGGGCGGAGACGAACGATCGAGTAGGTCATCCTAACCATTTGCGCTAACAAAACAAACACCTTCATCGTAGATACCCCCTTCGTTCTGGAGAACACTGACTTCAGTACTCAGAAGAGTACTTGTCCGCCTGTGTTAGAAGAACACTGATAAGTCTGCGCTTGACAAGTTTGATTATGCGAGTAAGAACGGCCTTTCTCCGTGATTCCACAGGCTGGGTCTACGTGTTTCCTATCAAGCGTTTGCGTGACATGAATCACGTCATATACCTATCGGTCATGCTCTCAGGGGCACGATTGGTATAGAGCTTGGCGATTAGGAAGAACTCAATCATGTTTTGAAAGCCCTGTGGCGTAGGGCTTTCAAAACATGATTGGTCTTATTGTCGCGCCAGTTCCTTACTGAAGATGGGTGGAATCAGCTGGGGATGAATCATTGGGGGGCCGTGTCGGGCGATCGCCATTAGATTGTTGCCGCAGCCATAGCGAGAGATCCTCAGGAACAGCGATCGGTAGCGTCCCGCTCCGCACATGCAGATCGCGCTGCGGGAAGGGAATTTCAACCTGGTTTTCTCGGAAAAGACGTTCGATGCGGAAGTTGAGATCGCTTTTGATATAAAGCTGTTTGCTCGGGTCGCGCGTCCAAACCAACAACTCAAAATCCAAACTGCTATCACCAAATCCCTGAAACAATACATGGGGCTTGGGATGGCTAAGGATAAAGGGATGATTTTGTGCCGCTTCCATCAACACATCACGGACTTTATCGACATCTGACGCATAAGCAACCCCGACAGGCAGGTGTAAACGTGAAACCGGGTTGTCGTGACTCCAGTTGATCACCTCATCTTCCAGGAAACGGGAGTTGGGCATGATGATCGACACTTGATCCAGGGTACGAATGAGGGTGCTACGGGCACCAATGCGCTCAATGGTTCCCAGAAACTCCCCAACTTCCACAAAGTCGCCCACCTGGATGGGGCGCTCAAACACAAGCACAATGCCACTGCCAAAGTTCTTGGCAATATCTTGAAAGCCGAAACCAATCCCCACCCCAAGTGCACTGGCCAGAATCGCAAAGGAACTTAGATCCACTCCCCAAACGGGAAGTAGGACAAACAGACCAATGAGCAACAGCACATAGCGCAGGATAATGGCGATCGCCTCCCTTGCCCCCCGATTGAGACGCGCCAGGGAAAGGATACGGGCTTTGAACAGATCGGCGATAATTTTAGACGCAATCACGACGCCCAAAATCATCAACACCAAGACGATTATGTCTTCTAGGGAATAACGCGTATTGCCGAGGGGAATGACCTCGGCCGTGAAGCTATTCATCACGGCACGGAGGAAGCGATTTCTCCAAACTCGCGCAACGGGGAAAAACTGGGTGATGACAAAGACAGCGCCCAGCCACAGAATAATCCGCGCACCCAGCAGCACAAGTTGAAAGACCGCATCTGGGGTGCGGCGATAAAACACCGTCGGCGTTTCTCCACTTGGGGATGGCGGTGGGGCCAGCCAGCGCTTGAGAATGGGCATCACATAGCGCTTTCCCATCGTCCGCAGAAGGAAATGCGCCACCAACGCCAAACCAAGAAGGGTCACCATAGCGACCCATGCCCAATCGCCCCGTGTTACGGTTCGAACAAAATCCTCTGGGGTCAGCTCTTTTTCGGGTTTCGGCACATCTTGGGCAACCGCCGGTAGCCAAACGCCGAGCCAGCTAATCCCCATGCCCAGGGCAAACGTTATACCCCAGCCAAGACTCCGGACAGACCCGAGCCAACGGGAGCAGCGGCGTTGGGCTGCACCATCGTCGGGGGAATTCAGCGCTGCACGACAGCGACGGCTCGATGAGGGATGTGCCATAGTGAGAGGGAAACAAGGGCTAGCCCTAGTGTATATAGTGCATCTGTAGTCCAGGGCAAAAACCAAAGAATCCTTGACTCAGATGGCATGGGCAATGCCCTAGGTCACCCACAATAACCACAATCCAAGGATGTAGCATAGCCCCGATCTTTGTCCTGTACTTGTATATCGCACAGGTTATCGCGACATCAGGACACTGGAAGATCAGGACATGGCAGAAAAGCGGCTACATCATCGCTTTGCGGATCAGCGTCCAACCCTTTGCATTTTCGAGCACTTGAATTTTGGATACTTGCGATCGCCATTTCTGCAAATCCTGACGTTCCATCAGCAAATACACCTGGTTATCCTGTTGCCAAAACGCTTGGAGATCGGGTGGTGCAATGGGAAGAATAGGGCGATCGCTGTAGAACTCTAGCGATGGGCGGCGATAGTCGGCCACCATGTAAACCGTCGTCTGCCTGGGGGTGTTTTGCCGAACAAGTCGCGCCACTGGGGTCACCGGAAAATCCTCTGCCAATTCCCACACCCAATGGGGCGACAGCATCAACAACACCAACGACAAAAACATGCCCCAAGCTAATACTGCAATGAAGCGGGGATTATGGCGCGCCACCAGACCCGCAGCCGAAAGCAAGGCAATGCCGAGAAAACTACAAATGAGTGCCACATCCCTTTCTGCGGGCTCTTGGAAGAAGCCGACGTAAATTGCAGCACCAAAGGTCAAAAAGCTTAGCCCTAGCAGCGTTACCGTCCAGCCCCAGCTATACAGGCCGGGGCGATACTGTCGCCGACCCGGATGCCACCCCCGCTTCCATAGATCTGCCAGGTACGCGCCGATCGCCAGCGCCAAGGCCGGGTAAAGCGGCAAGATATACCACGGCAGCTTGGTGGCCATTACCGAAATGGCAAGAAAATAAACACTGCCCCACACCATTACCAGCTTGGCCCAGCCCAGCTCACGATTTTGCCAGGTATAGCACAGGGCAGCAGGGAGAAAAATGAGCCATGGCAACCCATATTTCAGCAATTCACCCAGGTAATACCACGGGGGCCCCGCATTGTTTTCTACGGACTCCCAAATGCGAGTGGTCGACTGGCTCATCAGGTTGTGACTCCAGAAGGCTTCGCCGTAGTGCAGAACCTGTGCGCCGTACCAACCCAGCACCGGTAGTACACCTATCAAAACTCCTAGCCACATGTAGGGTTGGCGGAGCAATCGAGGCGTATCCCACACCATGAAGAGGAGGGCGATCGCCCCCAACAGCACCCCCAGCATTACCCCTTTCGTCAGGCAGAGGAAGCCAAAGCCAATCCCAATGCCCAGCGCATAGCGAGCATCGCGGCGCGATCGCAGCAGACTCCACATCATCACCATGCAAAAGAACAACACGGCTCCGTCTAGCATGGCCAGCCGTCCTAAGCGGGCAATAGGCAGGGTGGTGAGGTAAACCGAGGCAGCCAGCAATGCCGCCAGTCGATGACAAAAGACTTCTCGCCCGATACCGTAAAGCAGCGGTACCGAAAAGGCCGTGAGCAAAGCACCTGGGAGCCGCGCCGTCCATTCATTGACACCGCCAACGTGGAAGGCGATCGCAATTAGGTTATGCACCAGTGGCGGTTTATTGAAATAGGGTTGCTCCCAGAGAGTGGGAAACAGCCAGCGCAATGAGCCATCTGGGGCACGAAAAATCTCGCGGGCGACCTGGGCAACGGTGCCTTCATCCCAATCGCGTAGGGGCACTCCCCCCAGATCGATGCTGAACAAAAAGAGCGCAGCTAGACTCAGCCCCAACAAACTCAGAGGCTCGACCCAGGGGTTCGTGCGATTCAGGGGCAGCGTTAAGTTGTCTTCGAGTGGTTGCATGCAGCGACAGACCTCTTAACGACCTCTTGCTTACCAAAGATGACCAGACACCTCGCGCGTGAGTCACCCATGCGACATCGCCAATCTACCAAATATCGCAAATCCTTTGCCCATCGCAAACACTGTACAGCGGTAGCCACACAGATCCATACAGACAAGCTGGCGTTATTCCGATGACACTGTGCATCCATAGACGGGGCTATTGAATATCCCGTTCCGCTTTCCTGGGTAACCAAAGTAGCTACAGCAATAATCTGCACCATTACGGGAATTATTGAAATTTCTTGCGCACTCTGCCCAAAAATTTCAGGGTCACAAACCTTACGAAGAAAAAATGTCTTTGGATTTGCCTAAGGTGATTTTTCAAAAAGAATGTACCCGCTGGCTTCGACTGCGCTCAGCCAGCTAACTGTTTGTGCCCTGAGCGCAGTCGAAGGGCACCGCCTTGAAAGGGGATAGTCTTTCTTGAAAATCTCCTAAGTCCAGGACAGCCTTTAGCTTTACTCCCAAAAAAATCGGATTTACGCAGAACTTGCGTAAATCCTGATTAAATTCCTTGATGGTGCAGCCGTGTTGCGGCCACAGCATTAGCAAAATGCGTCAGCCTTAACCAAGATAGGCTGAGTTAGCTGCGGATTTCGTTCCACAGTTGCACCCATTGGTCGTAGTTTTTGACACTCTGCCACATCTCGATCTGCGAGTGTAAGGACAGGTCATCCATAAACAACTCATGGGCTTTTTCGGGGCCAATTGCTTCAACGCCCAATTCGGTAGCACCGGAGTAGCCTGTGATATCCATTACCCCCTTTTGCCCTGGGCCACTCAGAATATAGTTGACCCACTCGTAGGCCGCATCAACGTTGCGGGAATTTTTGGAAATCATCCAGGAGTCAGTCCACCCCGTCTGTTTCCCTGCAGGGCTGACGGAGCCAACTGGGAAGCCTTCATTGATCAGTTGGGTATAGGTAAGGGGCCAGGCATGGGCCACCACAATTTCACCGGATTGGAAGAGATTCGCGAGTTCGCCTGCGGTTGTCCAAAACTTGCGGACATTGGGGCGTAGCTCCAGCAGGGTTGCTTTCACCTCTTGTAGATCGGCGTCACTTAGGTCATAAGGATCGGGCTTGCCGAGCCACAGTGCAACATCTGCAATAGTCATGGGATTGTCGGGCAAGGCAATTTTGCCGGAGTAACTGGGATCAAACAGAATATCCCAGGACTCGGGGGTCGCTTCTATCGCCTCTGTGTTGTAAACCATGACGTTGGGTCCCCAGGCAAACGTGACACCGTAGGGCTTGCCATCAAAAGTATTCCATTCGCCGCCCTGAAAAGAGGTAAAGACAGCATCGTAGTTCTCAAGCTTGTCGGTGTCGATGGGGCGGACAAGGCGAGCTTTGTAGAGGCGCTCGGTGATATCCCCGGAGGCAGAAATCAAGTCGTAGGTTCGTCCGCTGCCTGCCCGGAACTTCGCGAACATTTCGTCGCTCGATCCAGCGTAAGTAGCTTTGACAGTGCAACCTGTGGCTTCTTCAAAGGGTTGGGTAAAGGAAGGATCCGTGTAGCCTTCCCAAACGATCGCAGTGAGGGTGCAATCTGCTGCGTAAGCAGCGGGGGTGGGGGCAACGAGGGCGACCAGCCCAATTAGCCCGATGAAAACTGAAGTTAGTAGACGATAGAGCATAAAAAGTCTCTCAACTTTTTGAAAACCATTTGGAACCTTGGAATGAAATGAGGCTGGGAATAGACGATCGCCCATTTCTCCTATCGTTCCATAGTCTACCGAGCCCTTTCTGATCTGAGGTGTTCATCATCAGCAATCTGTAATATCAAATCCGGTTAAATAGCCATAAACGAAGTTGGTCTCTTCAACCGGATTTTTTTGATGTAAAGCCAATTTAGATTGCGGACTATTCGGATCAGGCATTGAAACTGAAGTAAATACTAAAACTGAAGAATAATCGTAATCAAAACGTTTGCTCAGGCGGCACCCCTTAAAACAAAATGTCATGAAAACAAAATGTCATGAAAACAAAATGTCATGCCCCGGAGAGCATGACATGGCAGACCAACACTATTCAGTATCAAGGAGATTAAGTTCGCTTCCAGAAACCCGCCGCCAACTCAAACAACAAATCATGGAAACTTAAAACTTGTTTAAGATTATATCAGTGCTTCTTCGGAACGTCTACAGCAAGAACCTTGGATTCGTTTTGAGAAAGAGCACGATCGCCTGCCCAGCAAGGATTTTCCCGCTTCATGTTTTTTTGAAAATCAATGAGACGGGGCATTAGGCGACGACATTGATTCTTCATTTCTTTTGTCCGGATCTGCAAAAGGCGGAACCCCTAGACCCGAGGGCGATCGCTCAAATTCTGTCAAATCTATGGGAGTGGGTGCGCCCATGCCATAGGTTACGGCGTAGCTGCGAGCCAATAGCCAGAACCAGAGGGCAGGGTAGCGCGATACCAGCCAAGGGCGTAGCTTCCGAGTAATTGCGGGTAGCCAGCCAAACAGCCAACTTAGCAATGCCATCAACGTGAAATTAAGGTAGCTGCCAACCCAACGCACCATATCGCGGCTTCCGGCCAATTCCCAAATCCACAGCAGCAAGGCTGGATTTTTCCAGGCCGCCCGCAGCGCCATGCGGTTGAATGTGCCCCATCCGGCTCGGTCTTTAATGAAGCGATCGGCAATCTCCGGTGGTTCCTCGGCCAGAATCCCAAAGAAGGTATTGAGCATGGCATTCACCCGTTCTGGGGAAACCTGCTTGCCTGTGGGAACCATCATGCCCTTCGAGAACAACCAGGTGACGGCAATATTGCTCTGGAATGCCCGGATCTGATTGAGATGCTTAGCTTGGAGCAGATCATGGCGGAGGGCAAAATCGAGCAGCACCGTGAGCCGGGGCAAGTTGCGCACCAGAGAACCAAACCCCGTGAACACGAGGGGAGACTGGAGAGAGGCCGCATCCCCCACCGCGACCAGGCGATCGCACGCGACGCGACGGTCATCAGAGCCAATACTAAAGAAGCCGGGAATGTAGCCAAACGTTGCTTTCTTCCAGGTCAACTGATCCAGGTCGCAACGACGATACTCTGGCAGGATGGTGAAAAAGTCTTCGTACATTTCCAGCAATGAGCCGGGATTGTCGGGATGCACTTGGTGATAGTGAAAGAGGTAAAACGTGAGTTCCCGATCGCGGCCGGGAAACAGTTCCCAAATTAGCTGTCGTCCCCGTGAAATGTCCCCATGACTATTGAGCACATCCCCATATTGCGAGTCCCAAACACTCGGCTCGAACCCGCCGTCGATGACAGCACCAACCGTTGGGCAAACGCTGTCGAACGCTCGCGTGCCGTTGAGTTGCCAAGCAATAGTCGATGCCGTTCCCATCGCATCGACTAGTAACCGCCCAGTTACCTGGCGCGGTGCTTGGCTGGGCAGATGCGTGGCAGAGAGAAGAAACCCATCGCTGGCAATGGTGACCTGCTGGAACTCCGTTTCGTCCCAAATTTCACCCCCTGCCGCCCGCAACTTTTCACCACATTGCCGCAACAGTTCTTCGGAGTCGATCGCAATGTTGAGAACGGTCGGAGTGTGGAGGATCGGAGCTTTGGCGATCGCTGGATTATTGGCATCAAAAAACTTGTTGAAGCCATCCACGTATTCCCGCGCGATCATGCGTTCAAATTCTTCAGCGGTAAATAGCCCCAGATCAATCAACCCCTGAAATTCCTGGCGCGAAATATTCCACTCTCGGTTCATACGCCCGAACGGCAGGCGCTCCAGCAGTAAAACTTTGTAGCCGAGCTGTGCCATCAACGCTGCATGGATCGAACCGAGGGCACCCCCTACGTAAATCAGATCATAGGCTGGGGCTACGGTTGCTGAATGAGTCGCCTCCAGTGGAGCGGGTTGCTCAGCCAGCAGATCCGCGAGCAATCGCTCCGCCTGAAACTGCACCACCGAGCGAGGGTCTGTTCGATTCCGAGCCTCGCTGCGCCAGCGCTGCTCCCACCAGTAGACGCGCTTCAGGTCATACTCACCATTGGGAAAGCGCTGAAAGTACTGTGCCGTTTTGGGATAGTAGGGCGCTAGGGCTTCAAAGATGGAGGTTTGCGACAGATCTACTTCGGGCGGTGCCGGATAGGTATTGGGAAAGCGTTGTTGCACCTGCTGGGTGAGCGATCGCAACACTCGGCGCTCAGCAGAGGATACTGAGCCGCTCCAGCGGAACACCTTGAGATAGGTGGTGCGATTGAGGGACCATAAAAATGCGACAAGTTCGGAGCTGCTGTTCCTCTGATCAACGTTGAGATGCAGACGAATTCCATCTGGGGTGAGTTCGGGCTTACCCAGCGGTACCTCAAAGTCGTGCTGAATCCATTGCCGCACGGCATTTAGGTCTGGCGTTGGAACTTCGAGATAAAGAACTTCATTCATGCGGCTCTGCAATACGTCGATCGCATCCTGCAGTTACCTCACACTGAAGGGGCGATCGCATCCAAACAACTTTACAAATTTCCCACATTTTCAGCCCTTCTGGAGAGGCGTGCCAGGAATCTGACCAAAAGAATGCGTCCATTCGATGGACGAAGCCTTGAGTTTTTGATCCACCAGAACTGATGTAAGACTTGCGCCATCCTGTAATGAACTTGTTATTTCCATGGCCGAGACCTCAGTACAGGACAAAAAAATCAAGGGCTTTCAGGGTTTTGTCCTGTACTGAGAGCCGATGTCCTGTACTGAGAGCCGCGACTTTGCCATAAAGACAACAAAATAAGCAACAAAATGCGTAAGACTTGCACCTATTCCTATGAAAAAACGGACATCTGTCCGTTCGTCACCAACGCATTGATTGAAATCAGAACACTGGTACATCGACCATCAAAACCGCTGCTGAGAGCGATTAGAGATGGGTGACTCACTGCCCTAATTTACACACTGAGCTGCGTCCTGCTTGGCATAGATGTTTTTTAGATGCTTCTTCACCGTGTCGATTGTCACAAATAGCTTGCTAGCAATTTCGTTGTAGGTTAGCCCAGTGCGCCGCCACAACCAAACCTCGGCTTCGCGGGGCGTGAGGTTGAACTTGCGAATCTCAGCCACCGCTGCACGACGCACTGTCTCTTGGCGATCTTCCAACACGATGAGGAAGCATGGAGTTTCACGATCGTCGGTTTTTACCAGTTGTACCCGTACCCGAATATCGTTGGTGTCGCCGATGTAGAATTCGCCCTCAAGCAGGGCTAAACGTTCTGGCGTGAGTGGATAGGTCTCCGTAACTTGCAAGATGTCGACTAACTGCTGCAGCTCTGGGGGCAGAGCATGGGCTTCGTCCTCTCGTTTCAAAAGGGTTTGACAAATTCTGGATGCGTAAATATTTGAAAATAGAACCTCTCCGCGATCGCTCAAAATCAATACGCCATCTGGCAACAGGTTAACCAGGTCGTTGATTTTCATAGTCCAGTTATGGGGGCTAATGAACAAATTCCCAAACATCTCTCTACCGATGAGGATTGGTTGACTGTGGAACATTGAGTGGGGAAAGCAGCAAAAAAACATAAGGACACGGATAACTAATCGGTGTCTCAACCAATTGCTTAACTCCTCGGTCGGCTGAAATCTACTTCACCTGAGAAGATAAAGATTTCGGCAAGATTTTACGGAAATTGCCCCCTACTCTGTCAGGAAACGGCGAAACAAAACCAGGTGAGATGGTTTACGGTGGCGGATTTTGTTGGTTTATCTTGGCTTTGCATTGGCGGCGACGAGACGGGCAACGCCATCGCTGTTCGCAAGTCTGACCGATCTCAACGATGTTTTATCTCAACACCAGCAGAACGATAAAGGCGACCTCATTATCGAGATGGGACAATAGCAAAGCCTCGTCTCAAAAGTAACAATGGGCATACCACAGAGAACAAGGCTTCTGCTAATCAGCTTGTCTAGCGTGATCGTGCAACCTCGTTGGCCATCTGATGGGCGATCGCACCTGCTCCCTGTAACCAAATCGTTTGACCGTTGTATCCCTGTTTCTGATGCTTGATGGTTAGAGTGAGCTGACCTCAAAACGACAAAGCAATCACCCTGAAAAACGCATTCCCCGTTGGCCTGTTGTCGGTGTTTGTGATGAGAATGCGCAGCACCCCTGCTGTTGTTCAGGGCGATCGCCCACCCCTATAGCCTTACGCATTGAGATGAGAACCAAATCATTTTATGAAAGCCGCGCGACGCGCGGCTTTCATAAAATGATTTGGTTCTACCTGAGCGCGTAGCGCTATACAAGCAATCCAGCAGTATCGGACTCCGTTCAATCTGAGTGACGTCTTAAGCAACGTGAAGAAAGATTGTGGAACGTAATCCCATGTGTTCGTCCTCACAATTTCCTCAAAATGTTCGCTTATAACCAAAATCACAAGGAAGAAGTCGTCCTCAATACCAAATACAGCACGACTTCTACTCCAACCCTAACTCTCTCTAAACGCTATGTAGAAGCAAGAGTAAGGAGAATATTATGGTACAGACCGTCAATACCTCCCCCGCCAATTCATTTGGTCGAGAACATGCCTTTGTTTTGCCGTTCCGGCAAGTAGGAATTGGAGATATTCCACTGGTTGGAGGCAAGAACGCATCGCTGGGAGAAATGTTGCAAGAACTGACTCCCAAAGGGATTAACGTGCCGGATGGATTTGCGACGACGGCTCACGCTTATCGTTACTTTATCCAGATTGCTGGGTTGGAAGAAAAGCTACGGCTTTTGTTTGCGGATCTAGATGTAGAAGATGTCACCAGCCTGCGGTGGATCGGTAAGCAAGCTCGGTCTTTGATTCTGCAAACCCCCTTCCCCGATGAATTGCAGGAAGCGATCGCCGAGGGATATCGGGATTTGTGCGATCGCTACGGGATTGACACCGATGTAGCTGTCCGTTCTAGCGCTACGGCTGAAGACCTGCCCGATGCTAGCTTTGCCGGACAACAGGAAACCTACCTGAACGTGCATGGACTGAAGGGCGTGTTGGAATCCTGCCACAAGTGCTTCGCCTCCATCTTCACCGATCGTGCGATTTCTTATCGTCAGATCAAAGGTTTCGACCACTTTAATGTGGCGCTGTCCGTGGGTGTGCAAAAGATGGTGCGCTCCGATATGGCCTCTTCGGGTGTGATGTTCTCCATCGACACAGAGACGGGCTTCAAAGATGCCGCCTTGATCACTGCGGCCTATGGTTTGGGTGAAAACGTGGTGCAAGGCGCCGTCAACCCTGACGAATACCTGGTCTTCAAGCCCACATTGAAAGACGGCTACCGCCCCATTCTGGAAAAACGCCTGGGCACCAAAGAAATCAAGATGGTGTACGACCTTGGTGGAAGTAAATTCACCAAGAACGTGTCGGTGCCTCCAGAACAGCGGAGGGAATTTACGCTCAACGACGAGGAAATTCTAACCCTGGCGAAGTGGGCCTGTGCCATTGAAGACCACTACTCTGGTGTGCGGGGTACTGACAGCCCAATGGACATTGAATGGGCAAAAGACGGCATCACCGGCGAACTGTTTATTGTGCAGGCCCGTCCCGAAACCGTTCAATCGCAGAAATCCAAGAGCGTGCTGCGGAGCTATGAGTTAAAAGCACACAGCAAAATCCTGACGACAGGACGCTCTGTGGGCGAAATGATTGGCCAAGGCAAGGCTCGTGTCATTCTTGATGTGCACCAGATTGATCAGTTCAAAGCCGGTGAAGTGCTGGTGACCAACCGCACCGACCCCGATTGGGAACCGATCATGAAGAAAGCCAGTGCGATCGTCACCAACCAGGGTGGCCGCACCTGCCACGCCGCCATCATTGCACGGGAAATGGGCATTCCGGCGATCGTCGGGTGCGGTGATGCAACGACGGCCTTGCAAACCGGGCAAGAAATTACCGTTTCTTGCGCAGAAGGGGAAGAAGGACGTGCCTACGAAGGTTTGCTGCCCTTCAATGTGAACGAAGTTCAGCTCACCAACCTGCCACGCACCCGCACGCAGATCTTGATGAACGTGGGCAACCCCGAAGAAGCCTTTGGTTTGTCGGCCATTCCTAACGATGGTGTTGGCCTAGCACGGATGGAATTCATCATTGCCAACCACATTCAGGCACACCCATTAGCATTGCTCAACTTCGACAAACTCGAAGATGAACTGGCTCGTTACAAAATCTCCGAACTGACCGCTCAATATGAGGACAAGGCTCAGTTCTTCGTCGACAAGCTAGCACGGGGCATTGGCACGATCGCCGCGGCCTTCTATCCCAAGCCAGTGGTTGTGCGCCTGTCTGACTTCAAGAGCAACGAATATGCCAACCTGCTGGGCGGTCGCCAGTTTGAGCCGAAGGAAGAAAACCCGATGATCGGCTGGCGTGGCGCATCCCGCTACTACGACGAGAAGTACCGTGCAGGCTTCGATCTGGAATGTCAGGCCATGAAGCGGGTGCGGGATGAAATGGGTCTCACGAATGTGATCCTCATGGTGCCCTTCTGCCGCACACCACAAGAAGGTCAGCGGGTTCTTCAGGTGATGGAAGAGAACGGTTTGGTGCGCGGTGTCAACGGACTGCAAGTCTATGTGATGTGCGAACTGCCCAGCAACGTCGCCATGGCAGAAGAGTTTGCCGAAGTCTTTGATGGCTTCTCCATTGGCTCAAACGACCTGACCCAGCTAACGTTGGGACTGGATCGAGATTCGGCTCTCGTCGCCCATCTGTTCGACGAACGATGTGAAGCGGTAACGCGGATGATTGCCCGTGCCATCTCGGTCGCGAAGGAGAAAGGTCGCAAGATCGGTATCTGCGGTCAGGCTCCCAGCGATTATCCTGAGTTCGCTCGCTTCCTGGTTGAGCAGGGCATCAACTCCATCAGCCTGAATCCCGATTCTGTGCTGAAGACCCTGCTGGACATTGCTGACACTGAGAAGGCGATCGACCAGCAAACCGATGCCTGAGACAGAGTTGTGGTGTGAGGTTACATTGCTGGGAAGATGACCCTCACGGCTTAACGGGAGACAAGCAACTATTCCTCAGCTTGTCTCCCCCACACCTTCTCAGAGGTGCTCCTGTAGATCACTGAACGAAATGACGCTCATGCCTGACAAGGGCTGAACACCGAGGGCTACGATTTATGCGATCGCAGCCCTTTCATTCTTTTCAGTCTGATATCAAATCCGGTTCAACAACCATAAAGCCCAAATACCCTTTGGGTTCTTCAACCGGATTTGATAGGCGTACAAAACAAAAACCGGAATCGAGGGTTATGAGTAGCTCGGCATGATGAAAAACCAGACCCTAAAAACCTGTGCCGCCCGCGCTGCGGGCGGCACAGGTTTTTAGGATTTTAGGTTTAATTGCACCTGTCGACTTAACAACGGGCTGAGTCCAGGACAAAAACCAGAGAATCCTTGATTTTTAGTAGCGTGAGCGGTGTCTGCGCTAACAAAGATCAAGAGTTCTAGCTGGGGTTCAATTTTTTATCCTGTGCTGAGAACGAAGGGTCTAATTTTCTGTCCCGTATTAGCTTTTTGGTATTACGAATCGTTTGGAGGCACCCACATCTAATCCAGTCAGAGCGGAGAATAGAGGTAGGAACGCAGTAGGAGTTTACCCATCATGTTTGACAAGATTTTGGTGGCCGTCGATGACACCGATGATGGCAACAAGGTGTTTGAACGGGCGATCGCCCTGGCCGAACTCACCCAAGCACAACTCATGCTTATCCATGCATTGAATGTCGTTGATGACACCTTTACGGATTTTCCGGTCGGTGTCGATGTGTTTTCCCCTCGCTTGAGTGAAGCGTCGATCCAACGGCACATGGAGATTTTGGCCGCGCAGGAAGAGCGGGGATTGGAGCAGCTTAAGGCGTATGCCGAGGCTGGGCTAGAAAAAGGAGTGACGGTAGAATTTACGCAGGTCGCTGGTGATCCGGGTAGCCGCATCTGTGCCCTTGCCCGCAACTGGAACGCCGACTTGATTGTCCTCGGACGACGGGGACGTAAAGGGTTTAGCGAACTTCTGATGGGGAGTGTCAGTAACTACGTACTGCACCATGCCCCTTGCTCTGTCCTCACGGTGCAACATTTAGATGAGGATGAGACAGCGGTAGCCGCCGGGACACCTGCAGCAGAAGCATCCCGCTGATATCTATCAAAAAACCAAGGGAGTGTTTGACTGAACACGACGCGCTAGGTGTATTGACTGACAAAAATGGCTACATCATGATCAGTCATTTAGCCTCGAGATGGGTAAGAAGGTAAGCAAAATCCACATTGCCGACTTTTGGTCTAGAACGTATGATATGAGCCACCCTTCTAGCCCATGCGTAAATGAATCAGTGGTGTGTTTGGTGCTCCGTATGGGCACATTAATATCATGTGCATTCCCTATGGTTCGCTTCCATGACGACCAACATTCCTTCGGCTAAAGATCCCGTCAAAAGGCATCCGCGTAGGCGTAAGATTTCGCTTCGTGCGGTGTTGGTTATTCCATTTGTATTGCAAATTTCTGCCGCCGCTGGATTAACGGGCTGGCTCTCGATGCGCAACGGAGAGCGCGCTGTCGACAATCTAGCTGCCCAGCTCGAAACCGAAATTGCTGAACGGATCGAGCAGCATCTCGATAGCTATTTGGATGTACCCCGAAAAATTAACGCCAGCAATTATGAAGCCGTGCGCTTAGGCTTGCTTGATGTAACGAGTGCTGAGCAGTTGTCGCGCACCTTTTGGCAGCAGATTCGGATTCATGAAACCCTGAGCTACATTTACTTTGCTAAGGACGCGGATGGGGGCTACGTCGATGCAGGACGCCAAAGCGATGGGCAGTTGGTCATCGAGCAAACCCGCGACTATGTCGCGGGGGATTTCATGATTTTTGCGACCGATAGCAATGCCAACACCACCGAATTGCTGAGCGTTGATCCCGACTACGATCCGCGCGTGCGTCCCTGGTATACCAGCGTCGCGAACCAGTACTATCCCCGCTGGAGCGAAATCTATGCGATGTTTCCCGATAACATCTTGGCGGTGACGGCGTCCTACCCCGTTCATGATGCCAATGACACCTTCTTGGGCGTGTTTGCGGTCGATCTAACGCTGGCAGGGCTGACGAGGTTTTTGCAGCAACTCCAAATCGGAGAATCGGGACAAGCGGTTATTATCGAGCGATCGGGAGAAGTCGTAGCCCTGTCTGCCGAAGAGAATCCATTTTCTCAGCCCGATCCGAATGTGGAACCCGATCGCATCTTTCTGGAAGATGTCGAAAGCCCAGAATTGTCGGCAGCCGCCAACCATTTGCAAGGCGCATTCGATAGTTTGGCCAATATTCACAAAGCGCAACAGCTAGAATTCGAAATCGAGGGAGAACGCCAGTATCTCCAGGTCACCCCCTACAGCGATGAAATGGGGTTGGATTGGCTGATCATTGTGACCTTGCCGGAGTCTGATTTCATGGCACAAATCCATGAGAACACACAGCAAACCATCATCTTGTCCTTGGTCGCAGTAGGCGCAGCGATCGCCCTTGGCTTCTACACCTCATCCTGGATATCTCACCCGATCACACGCTTCAACCAAGCTAGCGAGGCGATCGCCACTGGGGATTTAGATCAAACCATTGAACCCCAACCGATCCGGGAAATGGATACCCTGGCCGTTGGTTTTAACAATATGACCACGACCCTGAACCAACTGATTCAGGAATTGGAAACCGCCAACGATGAACTCGAAGCCCGCGTCGAAGCTCGGACGACTGAACTACGCCAAGCCCTCGACAAATTGCAGCAAACCCAGCTAAAGCTGGTGCAAAGCGAGAAGATGTCTAGCCTCAGCCAACTGGTTGCAGGGGTTGCCCACGAAATCAACAATCCCATCGGCGTCATCCATGGCAACCTCGACCATGCCTCCGACTATGTCAAGGGTCTGCTGAATCTGCTCCATCTTTATGAGGTAGCTCTGGAAAATGGAACGCTGACAGCCGCCGATTCGACGATTCAAGAAACACGCGATGACCTAGACGTCGACTTTGTTCGTCAGGACTTCCCGCAACTGCTGAAATCTATGAAGTCCAGTACGTCTCGCATTCAGAATATTGTCGAGTCGCTGCGCAATTTTGCGCGCCTTGACGAAGCCAAAATCAAATATGTTGACCTGCACGAAGGTTTGGATAGCGCCCTGATGATTCTCCAGAATCGCTTGCGGCGATCGGGCAGTTGTCCCGCCATCCAGATCAACAAACGCTATGGGGATTTACCTCCGGTTGAATGTCATCCCAGTCAAATCAATCAGGTATTTTTGAATATTCTCAACAATGCCATTGATGCCATTCGCGATCGGGCTGCTGCCCACCCTCACAGCCCGTCCAACCTGCAACCCTCTATCGAGCTGCATACCCAAGCGTTGGAGGGAGATTGGGTACAAGTAGAAATTACAGATAACGGCGCTGGAATTCCCTACACGATTCAATCTAAGTTGTTTGATCCCTTCTTCAGTAGCAAGCCTGTCGGCAGTGGCACTGGGCTGGGTTTGTTCGTGGGATATCAGGTCATCGTGGAGCAGCATGGGGGCGAACTCACCTTCACCTCCACACCAGGAGAAGGCTCAACCTTTTCTATCAAGCTGCCGATCAATTTGCACACGATGGCGATCGCCTCTCATATTGAAATGGCTGAACCCACCATTCCCCTTCAAGAATCCGTCAAGGTTCAGTAGCGCTATAGCCTCGCACCTTGAGATTAGAACCGATCATGGTTTGAAAGTCCCGCGATACAGGTCTCTCAAACCACGATCGGCTTTAGCGCTATATCCCTCGGAGAATCTGCTGCACGGATTCGGAGCAGCGAGTAGCGGGATGCACATAGTGCGTTTGAATGACTCCGCTGTCAAAGACTTGAGACTTGATCAGTTGCAGGGTTTCTATGCGCTCCTCGCCGGAGAAAAGGGGAATTCCTGCACCTAATAGAACGGGCATCCAGGACAGGATGAACTCAGAAATGAGGCCAGCCTCCCGAAAAGCAGTGACCAGCTTGCCTCCACCAACCATCCAGAGACGCTGCACACCCTGCTGCTGAATCGTCTGAACAAGTTGGGTTGGCGCTTGATGGGTAATCACTATGTTGGGATGAGGCGGCTCAAGGGATCGCCCCGTGCATACCCAACAGGGCTTATCCCCATACACCCAGTCGCCAAACCCCAACACTTGTTCGTAGGTCACGCGTCCCATCACCAAACCATCGATGGAATCAAAGAAGGGAGCATAGCCATAGTCTTCGTCTTCCGCCTCGAACGGAGAGAGCCATTCAACCGACCCATCGGCAGTGGCAATGTAGCCATCTAAGCTGAGAGCAATGTAAAGAATGACAGATAGGGACATCGTTTATCCTTGCGCAGCTTCGTCTGGGAGAAAGGATACATGAGCACTGACGACCCGCCAGCCGCCAGGGGTTCGCATCCAGGTTTGAGTTTGTCGTCCCCATTGGCCGGGGCGCTGAAACTCGGTGTTGGCAGTGGCAAAATCCGACCCGTAGGTAGTGATGACAGTATTTTGCAGAGTGCGGGCGAGATTTTTGGGCGATCGCCCAGCACGAAATTTGGCGATCGCAGCATAGCCATACAAGTTCTCCGTCACCCCATACCGGATGGTATGCGGGCTATCCCAAAACAGGGCATCCAGAGTCGCCACATCATTACTAACCAGCGCAGCTTCGTAGCGCTCAAAGGCCATTTTCACTTCTGCTAGTACGTCAGGCTGGTTGATCTCCATGCCTATTCCCCTTTACTGCGACGTTCAAACCCTTAAAACCTGAGCCACACCGACATCTCGGCCAGAGCATTCTGGCTATCATAAAACGAACCCGACCCTCCAGGGGAGGATCGGGCGTGTCATGCAACCTTTTAGGCTCTGGGACCAGCATCCACAGCCTAGGGGCTGCCATCAATTAGGGATCAAAATCCTTCCACAGAAGCGTTTACAGCCCCTAGCTCATGGTGTTGGGGCGGGCGCGTAAACACTTATCCTGCAAGGCTTCTGCAATCAATTGATGACCGCCCTACGCTACGGTTTACGCGTTTCCAGATATTGTCCAATCATCTGCTCTTCGCCAGCTCGGGTGATGATGGTTTGGCGTGTACGGTACTGGGTGCCGATTAGCTTGATTTCTTCTTCAAAGGAGTTGCCACCATATTCCGTGCGGAGGCACAGAGTCTTTGGATCCCGCATGTGAAACTGAGCCGTGACGGGCTTGGTTGTGGAAAAGCCGCGATCGCGATATAGCACGTCGCCAATGACCCCAAATACCGTCGAACCTTTCATGGTCTTGGGACTGGGACCAACGTAGTTGCTTTCCCAAATGGTGTAGGCACCACAGAGCATGGCATTTTCGTCGACTAGCTCATGCTTGCGTGCAAGGTCTTGCAACTCAGGGCAACCCTGCTCTAGGGCACGCACTGTCAGATGGCTGACAACTTCCTGAATGTCGCCGCTTTTGAGGGTGTAATAACGCCGTTTGGACTCCCACTCTCCTTCCGATTGCCGAAAATACTCAGCCACCCTGTCAGCGAGGGAATAATCAACCGATTGGCGGGTAGAAATCATGCGCGAAGCTCCTGGTCTAACGTTTGCAATCGCTCAAGTTCGGTAAATTTGGGTCAGGGATAGCTCAATGGAAATGAGTTGACTCTGAGGCTAATAGACAAATGCTGTCCGTTCAGCATCAATTCGCACAAACCAACCAAGAAGCATGCCCCTAGAGCGAGGGAGTACTTGTTTCTAATTCGAGCAAGAGGAACTCAATTCAAGAGTTTGCAACAAAAATTTACAGGAATTAGTGTTTCTCAATATTAACACCGTGAGTCGTGATGCGCCCATTGTCTTGAGGGGAGCTTCATGCTGGAGAGGTGGAGGGCGATCGCAGTACGGCCTGTGAGGCGATTTGTACGGCGATCTGTGAACATCTCCGCAAAAAAGTAAGCACCATTCCAAAAAACTCAGTATTCTAAGAGCGTTGCGATGGCATTATGGGAAACCCGTAGCTCAAGATGTTGTGCTCTGACGCCCACCAAGGTACGGGCAAGGTCTAGGGATTGTGTTGGAATGGAAGTGAAAGGTTGCGATCGTTGCAAATTTCGCTGCGTTTTATTACCAAATCCCTAAAAACCGATCGCTGCCCTCATTGCCTTTCAACCCATTGCAATTGGTTCAGTTTTTCCAGAGGTGTCCTGCAATATGGAATCCAGACGCCATC